>JBGSLN010000077.1:0-7529 GCA_041740675.1 Gammaproteobacteria bacterium
GACGTTGGCTAACAAGTTTCATCAAACCTCGGCGAGAATGATTGTCTTTATTAAACTGCTTTAAATGCTCAGTCAGCCCATTAATACGGGTAGTTAATAAAGCTACTTGCACTTCTGACGAACCCGTATCTTTTTCGCCACGTTTGTATTCATTAATCACTTCAGCAGTTACAGCACTACTTAATGCCATAGGGAAATCTCCAAAAAATCAAAATTTATATTGTTTTCACAGGAACAGAGCCTAGCCTTAAGATTTCAGAATAAACCTAAAGGGTAAACCCTATACCTGTAGAACGAAGAATTTTAGCATAAAAGATTTAAATACGCCAACTGGCTTTTGTATTCAACAGTGAAAATACTTTAAGGTGCATGGGCATACACTGAAAATAGCCATAAAATATCTAACTTGTCTTAATTTATGGCTTGTAAACCTTGTTTAACTGCACGTTGGTAAAGAGTTTTGGCTTTTGTTATATCAACTGGAACACCTTTACCATAATCATACAATAATGCTAAATTATAATCTGCGATTGGGCATTTATCATTTTTGGCAGCTAGCTCATACCAAGTTCGTGCTTGTTGATAGTCTTGTCGATCGACTTCATTAATATAACCTAAAGCAACCTGCGCTGGAGCAAACTGTTGCTTTGCCGCTTTTTCATACCAATCCATTGCTGTACGTAAATCTCGATCAGTACCTTGACCCACTTGATACATTTCACCCAATGCAAATTGCGCCACTGGATTATGATTATCTGCTGCTTTTTGGTACCAATCTAAAGCTGCTTGATAATCCGTCGTAAAATAAATGCCATTTTGATACATATACGCTAATTTTATTTGCGCATCGATGTTACCATTATTAGCTAAGCCTTGATAAATACTCACTGCCTGTTTGGTGTAAGCAGAATCAATTTCATTCATTAAATAATAATCTGCTAATAGAATACTTGCAGGCTGATAGTCTTTTTCTTGTGCCAATTTTAACAATACTAAAAAACTAGCAAAATTATTTTGCTGATACTCTAACACAGCTAAATTATAATTAGCGTAACCAAGACCTGCTGTACTTGCCTTCGCTAAATAGTTACGTGCTAATAGAATATTCTTTTGGGTGCCAATTCCTAAAGCATAATCACTGCCTAAAATATATTGAGCAATTGGATTACCTGCCTGCGCCAGTTGCTGATATAGTTTTACTGCTTTTTCTTTATTAACCTCTGTACCCACCCCACGATCATACATCAATGCTAATAATAATTTCCCTTCTAAATCGTTCTTTGAAGCAAAAGCTTCTGCAACTTTAAAGGCTTGCTGTTGCTGGTTATATGACTGTTTTTTATCTAGATTGAAAAATGCTACCGCCAGTTTTGCTTTAGGATTTTTATTAGCTGCTTGCTCAAATAACGTATATGCCAATTTTATATCTTTCATTTGGGCTTGAGGATCTCCATTCGCTAATAATCCAGAAATATAAAGCTGCGCTAATTTATATTGTGCCTGAGTATTGTTGTTGGCGGCTGCTAAACCATACATTGTTTGTGCCGCTATCAAATTTTTTGTGATCACGTTTTTTGAATCAATATCTCCATAACCAACTTCATAAAGCTGTGCTAATAATAATTGAGCTTTTGCACTACCTTTGAGTGCAGCTTGCATTAACCACGTTTGTGCAAGTTCATAATTTTTAGGCATTCCTTCTCCTGAGAAAGCTAATCGCCCTAAAGCATATTCTGCATTCAAATAATTTTGTTTAGCTGATAATTCAAACCACTTAATTGCCGTTGATATATTTTTTTCAACGCCAATACCCTGTAGATATGCAAGACCAAGTTTAAACTGTGATTGTGCATATCCAAGATCAGCCTCTCGAATAATTTCATTTATGCTTGCTTTTAAGCTTTTTTTCTCTGCTGTACTCAATTGTAGTGTTGAAATGAAAAGTTTGTGTTGCGTATTTTTATAATTTAATCTACCCAGAGTGCTAATAATTTCTTCGATCGGTAACAAACTTGGGTTTAGGATTTTATAGTTTTGATTAAAAATCTGTGCTTTATCTATTTCAGCCATTTTTGGAGTTAATAATATTGTTTGTTGAGATTTTTCTGGATTCAGCCATTTTTTCTGTATTTCCGCTAGCTGGATTTTTGCTATATAGTTATTTTCAGCTGCTGCAATGCTTAACCATTTTATTCCAAGCTCTGTATTAACGGCAACACCCTCTCCTCTAGCATATCTAAATCCGACTTGTTGTGCTGCAGTAATATCACCTTGTTCGGCTAATTTTAACCACTCTGCAAAAGTTAACGGCTGGTCATTTTTTGCAGTATTCCTTTTGGGAATCTGATTTAAAAATATTTTTGGATCATCGTTATTTTCCTGCTTCGTATTTAAACTTATTTGCGTGAATGCATTATCATTCAGTGCTTGTGCGTTTTTATTGAACCAATACATTGATAATTGCAAATTATCGATGCCATCATTTGATGTTAAATAATAAATTGCTAATGCAAATCTTGCTTTTGCATTTCCTTGGACTGCTGATTCTTTTAACCATTTTATTGCTTGTGGAATATTTTTCGTAATGTTAATACCTGATAATTGGGATACCCCTAAAAAATATTGCCCATTCTGATTACCATTTGCAGCAGATTTACCTAACCATAACCATCCTAAAGCTTGATTTTTACTACTTTTGCTAGATAAGAATATTTTAGCTAATTCATATTGCGCTAATGGATCGCCATTTTGTGCAGCTTTGATAATATATTTTCGAGCTTTTTCAACATTTTTTGTTATCCCATAACCATATAAATAACTCGTGGCACAAAATGTTTGTGCTTCGACGTTCCCCAAGTCAGCTGCTTTTTGAAACCATGTGAAAGCATCATTAAAATTATTATTTGCACTTAAATAATATCGAGCAAGATATAATTGCGCGGGCACATAGTTCTGCTTTGCTGCTTGTAGAATTAATCCCAGACCTTTATCTACATCTTTGTTAACACCATAACCTTGCAAATACATTTTGCCTAAATTAAACGCCGCCTCACTATGCTTGCTTTGTGCCAGAGTCACAAGGCCGGTAGCAGCTGCTGTATAATCACCTTGATAGTATTGCTGCATAGCTATATCACTTTGTGCAAAGCCATAGAAAGGGATTAACGCAAATAAAACAATAAAAATTTTTGTTTTCATGACAGCCCCCTCGACCATCCCACTTATGATTTTAATAGCATGCCTTGGTGAATAACCTCATGAACAAGCTCACTCATCGACATATTCGTTGCTGCCCAATAACTACCTCTGTTGCTTATCGGAAACTTTACATTTGGATACTCACACACCTTCAAAATATTGCCACAATCCAAAATCGATTTTATTGTTGTTGTAGTATCTTTTGAATTAATACAAATAAATTTTACATCTCTTAAATTGGTTGCAAAGGCCGCCCATTGATTTGCTTTAAGCATGTTATCATGATGCATAATATAAGGTTCGGTACCATTTCTTTGTTGCATCAAAGCTATATCTTGATTTGATTTATTTTGAATAAAATAAATTGTCTGTGGTTGATTGTCCCCAACAGGCGTTAAAATCATTGCGCCGTTCGAAAATTTATAACCAACAGTTTTACAGCCCGTGGGGTAACTCTTTTCTGGTTTGTCGGCCTTGTTCTTTTGGGCAGCAGCAAAACCAAGATTAATGAATAAAGCTAAAATTATCATCAATAAAAAGACTACCATAAAGAAATGGTGTAACAGTTGATGAATCTGTTTCTTCTTTTCATCATCATTTTTATTAATTTTATAACTTTTTCTGCTAGCTGATGCTAATTCATTTACATCAAGCAAATTCATTGAATTTTTTATAAAACTTTTTTTGTTATAATTATTCATATCATTATTCTTAATCAAATGAAGTTAATTTTTCAATAACAACCTTAGTACCTAAATAATTGTTAGCTGCTGAAGGCGTTTCAATAAAATAGTGATTCAGCCATTCTGCATCAGAAGAAAACATTCGTACACAACCGTGACTATCACGAAATCCTGTAACCTCTAACGAGCCATGTAATGCATAACCCCGATAGAAGAACATGCAATAAGGCATAATTGCTCCCCCTTTACCAACGGGAAATATTTTTGAATTGCATTTTTTATCTCTTTTTTCGAAGACATAAAATTCACCAGTAATCGTTGTACATGGTTTATTTATATCAGGACAATAATTTTTCCCGGAAGATATAGCTCCCCAATTGACTAACTTTCCAGAGCGATCGTATGCACCCCAAGCAAGCTTGTCTTGATCAACAATGACCATTTTAATTGGAAATGGCTTAAGTTGTTTAGGAAAGGGTGCCAAATCAAGTAATGTGATTTTTGTTAAATTAAGCGGCACAGCAATCAATGTACCTGGCTTTACCGTTAAATCTGTGCGATTTACTTCTTGCACAATATGACGTTGGATAGGATCCGGCCACAGCTTTTGCCAATTATCCCCCTTCTTAACTCTAACGCAATAATAGCCGGTGGTTCCGCACAATCCACTACCATAGTATTTTTTTGGAATAGTTTTTTGTACTGGCGCAGTTTTTACTGCTTTTGCGGTAATTGTTTGTATTTCTGAAGTATTTTTTTGGGTTGGCTCAGATTTAACTGTTTTAGCAGTTATTTTCTGTGCTTTTGAAGTGTTCTTTTGTTCTTGAGCGCTATAAGCAACTTGCGCAACACCAAGGAGCAAAATAAAAATAAGTTTTATTGTCTTCATTTTTTACTTAATTTTCATTATTCTTAATTTAGGTATAGCTCAGTTTGAGGAATTTTCAATTGTAAATACAAACAAAATAATGGGTATTGAAAAAAACTAATAAATTATATCCTTACATTAACTAATCGTTTCGAATATATTTTATGATCCCTCATCTCTCCCACCCCCAAAAAAACCTTATCTTCTGTATATAAACGAACAACTTCACCCAAAAATGGTTGTGACAATTGTATTGCTTGACCAGACTGCAATTTTTTTGCATCGCAATGATTAAGAGTAATAATGGGTAGTCGTTTCAAAGCAAAATCAACAGGTAGTAATAACTTATCTTTTTCATCTATTGAACCGATATTATTTAAAAAATCTAACTCATATTGAGGCTGTTCATTAAAAGGTGCCACCCATAATCGATGCAACAATTGTACATGCCCAACTGTCTTTAAGACTTTTGCTATGTCTTCTACCAACGTACGAATATACGTTCCTTTACTGCAGTGTACTTCAAAAAAAATCGTGTCACTCTCAGTGCCTAATAGTTTGATATCATAAATGGTCACTAATCTTGTTTTGCGCTCAACCTCTTTTCCTTGTCGAGCTAATTTATAAAGCGGCTGCCCTTGATATTTTAGAGCTGAATGCATGGGAGGTATTTGTTCAATCACTCCAATAAATTGCCGCAACATTTGCAAGATTCTTTCTTCGGATAAAGCAGAGACTTTTTCAGTTTGAATTATTTTTCCTTCAGCATCGCCAGTGTCCGTTGCAATACCTAATTTCCCAATAGTTTGATAAGCTTTGTCTGCATCTAATAAAAAATTAGAAAATTTGGTGGCTTCACCAAAACAAATGGGCAACATCCCTGTTGCTAATGGATCTAAACTACCTGTATGGCCTGCTTTTTTAGCTTGAAATAAGTGTTTAACTTTCTGCAATGCTTGATTGGAGGAAATTCCTTTGGGCTTATTGAGTAAAATAATTCCATTAACATCACGTGCTGTATAACGTCTATAAGATTTATTTGAAAAACCTTGGTTAGCTAAGCTCATCTTTGTCTAATGATTCAGGGGGTAAGTCAACTGTCGCATCATCAATTAATTTAGCTAACCGATTTCCTTCAATTATTGTATTGTCATAGATAAACTTTAATTGAGGAATGATGCGAGCCTTTACCCGTTTACTAAGTAAACTGCGTAAAAATCCACTCATGCCATTGAGAACTTTTATATTTTCAGCAATCTTAACTTCATCTTTTGAAAAAATAGTAACATAAATTTTTGCGTAGGACATATCAGATGAAACAACGACTTCAGAAATGGTAATCATGTCTAAGCGAGGATCTTTTGCTTCACGTTGAAGAATAGCTGCTAATTCACGCTGCAATAAATCTCCCATGCGCTGATTACGCCCAAAGTGTTTAGCCACTTAAGTTACTCCTAGATTTTGCGTGCTACTGAAATCTTTTCAAAGGTTTCGATTTGATCACCTTCTTTGATGTCATTATAATTTTTCACACCAATACCACATTCCATTCCTTTACGAACTTCACTAGCATCTTCTTTAAAGCGACGTAATGATTCCAATTCGCCCTCATAAATAACCACGTTATCTCGCAAAATACGAATGGGCTTTTGGCGTTTGATGACACCATCGATCACCATACAACCCGCAATTGAGCCAAATTTTGAGGAACGAAAAACCTCTCGAACTTCAGCAAGTCCGACAATTTCTTCTTTAATCTCAGGTGACAACATGCCACTTAAAGCATCTCTCACTTCATTAATTGCATCATAAATTACACCATAATAATGCAAATCTACGCCTTCTTGTTCCACTAATTTTTTCGCAGTAGCATCAGCACGTACATTGAAACCAACAATAATAGCACTCGACGCCAATGCTAAGTTAACATCAGATTCAGTGATCCCACCAACCCCTGATGCAATAATTTTCACTTGGACTTCATTCGTAGAAAGTTTGGTTAATGAATCAGATAACGCCTCTAATGAACCTTGTACGTCTGTTTTCAAGACTATATTTAAAGTTTGAATTTCACCATCTTTTACATTGCCAAATAAACTGTCTAGATTAGTTGGTTTATATTTAGCTAAACGAACCTCACGGAATTTACCCTGTCTAAACAAAGCAACCTCTCGTGCTTTGCGCTCGTCCTGCACCACAAGCGCTTCTTCGCCGGCGGCAGGCAAACCTGACAAACCTAATACTTCTACTGGAATTGAAGGACCCGCTTCTTTCACAGGACGCCCAGCTTCATCAAGCACCGCTCGAACATGGCCAAATTCTCTTCCCGCTAATAAAATATCACCTTTGTGTAAGTTGCCAGACTGAATTAAAACTGTTGCGACTGGTCCACGTCCTTTATCCAAGCGCGATTCAATAACAACACCGCGAGCAGGACAATTAATTCTTGCTTTTAACTCTAAAATTTCGGCTTGCAATAAAATTGAATCTAACAATTCATCAATGCCCATCCCACTTTTTGCTGAGATATGAGCAAACATAGTGTCTCCACCCCAACTATCGGGAATAACACCGTATTGTGATAATTCATTTTTAACTCGTTCAGGATCAGCCTCAGGCTTATCCATTTTATTGACCGCAACTACAATAGGTACATTACCAGCTTTTGCATGTTGAATAGCTTCTATCGTTTGAGGCTTAACACCATCGTCAGCGGCAACCATTAAAACAACGATATCAGTAATTTTCGCACCGCGCGCGCGCATTGCTGTAAATGCAGC
>JBGSLN010000078.1:0-4108 GCA_041740675.1 Gammaproteobacteria bacterium
CTACCCGATAAAGTGATTAATAAACTATTCGCTATGTCACGTTGTGTAAACCCTAATTCTTGTGCAAGTGTACGATCTACTGTGACCTGAAATTCAGGAACATTAAAAACTTGCTGGATATGACTATCTACTATTCCTGAAACATGCCGAATTTTTTTTAACAATAGTGCTGCAAGTTTTTGATTAGCTGCTGTATCAAACCCCATAACTTGGATATCAATTGGAGATGGTAATCCAAAATTAAGAATTTGACTGACAATATCTGCAGGCAGAAACGAAAAGCTAACTCCAGGAAATTTTAAGGGTAACTCTTTTCTCATTTTACGGATATACTCAAAAGTTGAATGATGACCTTTTTCTAACGTAATAAATATATCTGCATCTGCGGAACCCACTGGAGCTGAGTTACTATAAGATAAATTGATTCCACTAATAGGTAATCCTACATTATCAACAATACTGCCTAACTCATCTGCGGGAATGATTTGTCGAATGGCTTTATCAATTTGAGAACACAAATGAGCTGTTTCTTCTACACGAAACCCTGTATGAGCACGAATATGCATTTTTATTTGTCCGGCATCTACGCTCGGAAAAAAATCGCGCCCTAACCAAGGGCCTAATAATAAAGTGGATCCTACGACAAATATTAAAAATAATGTAATGAAAGTAATGTTATTTTCTAAAGTTAATCTTAATAAATAGCTATAATATTCACGAAATCGATGAAAAGCCTTATTAAAATATATTTGAAAACGCATTAAAAAACTAAATTTCTTATACTCAACCGAATCAAAATTTTCGTTTAAATGTGTACTTTGCTTAAGCCAATACTTTGCTAAAGTAGGAACTAATGTACGTGATAAAATATAAGATGCTAACATAGCAAAAATAACCGCTTCTGCGAGCGGCAAAAATAAATAGCGCGTAATTCCATTTAAAAAATATATTGGTAAGAATACGATACAAATACAAATTGTAGAAACAAAAGCTGGAATTGCAATTTGTTGTGCCCCATCTAAAATTGCTTGTTCAATCTCTTTTCCTTTTTCTAGATGCCAATTTATATTTTCAATAGCTACTGTCGCATCATCAACTAAAATTCCAACTGCTAACGCTAAACCACCTAAGGTCATTATATTAATTGTCTGACCTAATACGCTAATACAAATAATAGAAGCAAGTATAGACAATGGAATGGATGTTATAATGATAAAAGTACTTCGCCAACTTCCAAGAAATATTAAAATCATAAAACTTGTTAGAAGAGCAGCTAAAATACCTTCATGAATAACACTATTTATCGCCGAAAGAACAAAAATAGATTGATCACCAAGTAAATTCAATTTTAAATTTGCAGGAATACTTTCTTTAATTTTTGGGATTAAGCCTTTAACACCATTAATAATATCCAATGTTGAAGCATTACCTGTTTTTTGAATTGACATGAGTACAGCTCGAGTGCCATTTATATTGACAATATTTGTTTGTGGTGCGAACCCATCTCTTACATGAGCCACATCTCGAACATGAATAGTTGTGCCGTTTTGGTACTTAATGGGTAAATCATTCAGCTGATCAATTATTGTTGGGCTAGAATTGAGCTTAATGTTATATTCGTAAGAACCTATTTTTTCAGTACCCGCAGGTAGTATTAAATTCTGTGCTCCTATAGCATTTGAAACGTCCTGAGCAGATAAATGATAAGATTGTAGCGCTTGTTGATTAAGATCCACTCGTATTTGCCGTGTCTTTCCACCATAAGGATAAGGCAGAGCAGCACCTGGAATATTAACAAGCTGCGTCCGCATAAAATTATTGGCAAAATCAAAAATTTCTGATTCAGGTATTGTAGTACTTGATAAAGCAATTTGTATGACTGGAACAGTTGAGGCATTGTAGCTCAAAATTAAAGGCGGTGTTGTTCCTGGAGGTAGACTTCTTAACATAGTTTGTGCAATTGCGGTAACTTGACTTATAGCTAAATCAATATTTGTATTTGGCTGAAAGTAAATTTTGATTACAGCAATTCCCAAGTATGATTGTGATTCAATATGCTCGATATTATTTACAGTCGTTGATAAAACACGCTCAAAATTACCTGTAATTCGACCTCCCATTTCATCTGCAGGTAAGCCGCTATAATTAAAAACCACACTGATGACAGGAATATCAATATTTGGAAAAATATCTTTAGGAGTTCTAATGATACAAAGGATGCCTAAAATTAATATCAGCAATGCAAGCACGATGAAAGTATACGGCCTTGACAACGCAATCTTTACAATCCACATAATAACCTCATATTATTTGCTTCCAGCGTTTAAGTTTTGCGTTGAACTTTATCAACAGGTTAATATGGTAATATTTTTTGCTCATTATTTCCCTGATTGAGCCGCCACTGCCCTAAAAGTATTATAGTAAACTATTCTTGACTTCTCTTGCAATCGAGTAAATTGGATAATTGAATCAATGTCCGATAATTAAACAGAAAATTGGTGCACATTTTGCTGAAGCAAAAATAATACGTTATAATGTTAATAAGATTTAGAAAATGTAGTAATAATTAGCTGTATTCTTAGTATAAACAACTCTCAGCGCAAAACGCAAAAAGGGGCTAGCATGACTAAGTATAATCGCTTAACCTACTTGAAAATTGCATTGTTCATAGTGGGACTAATTTTTACATTTGGCGTTTATCCTCTGACGATTGTTTGGCCTTCTGGTTGGTCTTGGCACACGGGTCAATCTGAATACTTGCAGATGATTATTGGTATTTACGCTACGCTCGGTATCTTTCTAATGATTGCTTCAAGAAATCCTTTAGCACACCGTAGTCTCATCTGGTTCACTATCTGGTCGAGCATTGTGCACGGCGTAATCATGGGGCTTCAGTCTCTTATATATCCGTATCACATCAGTCATCTTTGGGGTGATGTCCCTGCACTTTTTATCATTGCTTTAGTACTTGGACTTTTGATGCCACGCACAAACCAACACGAAACCTCATAATAAAAAAGTTAATCGAGACGAAATGTGCCATCATGGCCCCGATTTAAACCCATTTTGATAAAGAATTTTTTATAAATTTTATGCGATTAGATCAAAACTCTAAATCGTTAATGAGCAATTATCTTTATGTTTTATCATAATAATTTACTTTACAAAAATTCTTTAATAATTTTAATATATTGCTGATGCACATCTACTGCAATACCATGACTCGATTTTTTAAAAATTTTCAGTCGTGCGTTGGGAATATTTGCAGCAATTATTTTTGATTGTGAAGGCTGACATATCCAATCATGTTCTCCCGCTAATACTAATGTTGGACAACGGATTTTTTTCAAGTGCGGAATATAATCAAACTCACGCAAACATTCGCGAAACCCCTGATTCAAGGCCTCAGTTGAAAATGCTGTTATTGGCTTTGCATAAACTCCCTTTTTCTGTTGTCGAGCTTGCATAGAATAAAGTGGATCCATGATTCTAAAATACTGGGCAACTTCTTTACTATTTTTGAAATTTCCTTTCCATAGGTGTTCAGCTACTGCAATTTGTTGAGGTGTGCCATGCTGTTGCAAATATTCTTTTGCCTCATCAATAAAGCGATAGCTTGCTGCAGTTGCCACCAAGATTAATTTATCGATATATCTGCTATAACGTATGGCATAGCCTTGAGCAACCATCCCTCCATAAGAAGTTCCTAGCACACAAATTTTATTAAGACCTAAATGTTGGCGCAGTGCTTCAATATCTTCAATATTATTTTCTAAAGTATAATCTGTTTTTTTGGTCTTTTTGCTGCGTCCACAACCACGATTATCGATAAAAACTAATTGAGCCACCTCTTGAAACTCTAAAGAATGTTTTTTATAGCGAAAATGATCACCACCAGGGCCTCCATGTAACAAGAAAATAACAGGTCGTTCAACGATCGTTTTTCCTGTTGGAACTAATTGCATTCCAGCAATATCATAATAAATTTCAGTACCTCGTAATGTTGCTTTCACTAAGTTTTCTCCTGAAAGGTAGCCATTGATAAATCATTTTAAATAGTTTTACACGCATGAAAAATTCTTAGTATGCCATTGCACGCAAAGCGAAG
>JBGSLN010000079.1:0-2455 GCA_041740675.1 Gammaproteobacteria bacterium
ATCCATGACTGCTAAAACTATAAAATTTGATTAATATTATATTAGTAATGAGCAGCATTATGAAAAATATAGTAACAAAAATTTTAACTGTAATTTTATTTATTAGTTCAACCGTAGTATTTGCAGTTCCGGTCTCTTCTAAACACCCTTTTAATTTATTTTTTATTCAAGAAGTAAATTCAGGGCAACTAATATTGAATGCTAAAAATCAAGGTACATTAACAGTTAAAATTTCAGATAAACCATTAATTAGTTTTAATGCTAATAACCAACAAAAGTTAACTGGTTATGTTGAATTGACTGCTTTTATTAAAGCAATAAAAAAGACTTTTGAAAATGATACTTTTAACACTGCTTTGATAATAGATAATAAAGATGATCCAAATCATAAAAATGTCTATATCGTTGCCCTAAGTAACCCTCACTATAATTCAAAAATCCAAACGCTTAAATATAATGTTCTATTACTCATGCATCAAACTAGTAAAGAAAGTAAAACAGTCACATTTGAACACGGCGTTCTATTATACGATCAAGTTTGTATTTCTTGCTATTTTGGTAGATAAAACAAGGAGAAAAAATCATGATGGAATCTACACATAATCAAGGTAAATCAGAAAGTATAAGTACGCAACAAAATATAGTAGAAGAACAAATGTTACCTACCACTGAAATTATTACTGAGACATCAAACTTAATTGCACATAATTCAAATGGATTTTTTACTAGAAGAAATAGAGCTTTTATGAATTATTTACAAGGAACAGAAGAAATAAATAAAGCTATTAAACACTATATTATCAACACAAAACCAAAAAAAATAGCATGCGCTGTTGGTGTTCAAATCTTATTAAATATGATGAGAGACTCTGTTGCATTAATTAATTTAGCTTATTCTTTTGGAACTCTTACTTGCAGTGCTGATCCAAATACAGGAAGATGCACTGATGAAGAATTACAACGTCTAACATTAACTGCTGTTAGAATTTGTGGCTTAGTAAATATACCGCTTCTATTGATTTCTCTTTCAGAAAAATTAGTAAAAAAATACCGTTTAGAATATTGGAATAAAGGATTAAAAATTTTCAGTGAGCTAGCAGCGACAACGAAAAGTATGGCATTTAATACTCTATTCTTACAAGAGTTAATTTTAAGTTTTAAGTTTCCAAATCCTGAGGTTCCTACTTACATATCAAATAATGAATATATTGGTGGTGTATTTATACCCGCAGCTATTTTAGGGTTTATGGGAAGCAGTGACCAATTGTTACATTTAATTAAAAAAGCACATCCTAATATATTTTATAACCCTATTTTAAAAACAATTCAAAATGGAACGAGTGAAGTAGCAAATTCTTACGCTATACTTTCTACTATTAATATGTGGATACCAAAATTGATTCCCTTTTCTGTTTTAAGATATTCAGCTATTAGTGTTGGGGGAGCATCAATGTTTTTTACTGGAGTTAAATATTGTACCGACGCGAATAATGCTTGCTGTATCTGTACAAATTTTTTATGGGATTTTATCTATCACAAATTATTATCGGTTCCAATGTATGTTACTTTACTATTTGCTGTTAGTATGTTACTAAAAGAATATGCTTTGCCAGAAACGTTTGCAGAATTCGGAATATATTTTGCCGCTATCTATTTATTAGAGTTAGCAAATACATATTTTTCATCTCAAATTCAAGAAGAACATGAAGAAACAGAGGATATATATTCTAGTCAGATCATTAACAGAATTTATTAAATATTTAAACCCGTATAACTTGCCAAAGTAATATTAGTAATGAATTCTTCCTATGCTCCTTAAGGTTGACGCATTTACAGTCCATATGAAAAACCACCTAAACTTGGCGCTCAAGCAAGAATATTAATTCTAACGTCTTCCACTTCATAAAGCGAATTTTTAAAGAATTGGTTACCCTTCCAATTTTGTTCATGAACTTGATGTTCGGGCATTCCAATCGGGAGTATCCGATTCAACTTGTTGTTCATCAGACTCTTGTATCTCCATTGGATACCAAGCCTTAACAAACGCGCCTTTTGCATGAACCGGCTCACCGTCTTTATCCAAATATCCTACAGCCTGCATTGCCTCAAACGTTCGATTACGACTACCAAAAGTTCCTTTTATTTGAGCATGATTAATAATATTACTTAAGAATACATCTGGATCTGAGCTCGTAGTATAGTTTACTAAAATATCTGTAAACTCCGAAGATTTAAAAAAACCACTGCCCTGATACAATTGTCTATGTTTTGCAGTTATTTTAGCGATGATTGCTGTTGCGCTATCATCCTCATGGGCTTGTTGCATATTCCACTCAGCTGCAAAAACAGCTGGGCATTGTTGTGTTGGCTTGTTGTTTACTGGGCCGATAAAATCCTGATTTTGCAGTATTGTCAAAAACCGATTACTGTCCCCCATAAAAAATCTTGGACTTTG
>JBGSLN010000080.1:0-2982 GCA_041740675.1 Gammaproteobacteria bacterium
ATGGAATACAATTTCTTCCAGTAATTATGATTATAACAATCAACTTTTGGAAGATGTTGCGGAGGAAATTGAAAGACCACAGCTTAATTAAAATCTGATCTCTAATCACCTGTCGCTGCCTGTCATCCTGAGAGCAGCGAAGGATCTCCCTCAGGTTGCTCACCTTCTTCAGGAGATTCCTCGCGTTGCTCGGAATCTAAAACTCCGCATTTCCCGGCGTTCTAGGAAATGGAATCACATCACGCACATTGTGTAAGCCAGTGATATAACTTAATAACCGTTCGAACCCCAAACCAAAACCAGCATGCGGCACCGTACCATAGCGACGTAAATCTCGATACCAACTGTAATTTTCCTTTGGCAAACCCATTGCTTCCAATCGTTGGTCAAAAACTTCTAATCGTTCTTCACGTTGACTTCCACCGATGATTTCGCCAATTCCAGGTGCTAACACATCCATTGCTGCTACAGTTTTTCCATCATCATTCATCCGCATGTAAAATGCTTTTACTGCTGCTGGATAATTGATCAACGTAACAGGACCTCCCACTAATTCTTCTGCTAAATATCGCTCATGCTCTGATTGCAAATCTATGCCCCATTTCACAGGATATTCAAATTGCTTTTTTGACTTTTCCAAAGTCACTATTGCATCGCTGTAATCCATAATTTCAAATGATGAATTGATGATATGCTGTAAACGTGTAATGCAATCTTTATCCACTCGTTGTTGAAAAAAATCCATGTCATCAGCACGCTCAGACAACACCTGCTTGAATAAGTATTTCAACAAAGCTTCTGCTAGTTTTGCATTATCCTGTAAATCAGCAAATGCTACTTCAGGTTCGATCATCCAGAACTCAGCTAGGTGCCGTGAAGTATTGGAATTTTCAGCCCTAAATGTTGGGCCAAAAGTATAAATATTAGAAAGTGCTAATGCATAGCATTCTCCATTTAATTGTCCAGATACGGTTAGAAACGCTTCTTTAGCAAAAAAATCTTTGCTGAAATCAATTTTACCATTCTCTTTTTTAGGTAAATTCAATAAATCTAAAGTACTGACTCGAAACAACTCTCCCGCACCCTCACAGTCACTGGCCGTAATAATTGGAGTGGGTAACCAAAAAAATCCTTTGTTATAAAAAAAGTTGTGAATTGCATTAGCCACTGTTGCACGCACTCGGGTAACAGCACCAATGGTATTAGTACGCGAACGAAGATGTGCTACTTCACGTAAATATTCCAAAGTATGATGTTTCGGTGAAATGGGATAAGTATCTGGATCGTCAACCCAACCTACAACTTCAATAGTTTCAGCTTGAATTTCAAATTCTTGTCCTTTGCCTTGCGATGCAACTAACTTGCCGTTCACACTCACAGAACAACCTGCTGTCAGTTTTAATACTTCTGTTTCATAATTTGTTAATGTATTGGGAATGACTGCTTGGATTGGATTAAAACAAGATCCATCATGAATTTGCAAAAAGGAAATTCCTGCCTTTGAGTCACGTCGCGTGCGCACCCATCCACGTACTGTCACGATTGCATCTACTGCAATCTGACCAGAGAAAATAGTTTTAATAGAACAAATTGTCATGAATTACTCCAGATTAATCTATACATTCAACTTACGTAAACATAAATGATAAAATAAAATTGATATCATTAGCAAAGCTGCTGTGGTTAAAAACAGCGTTTCACTATTAGAATATTGCAGAAATGCCCCGCCAATAATAGGACTAAATCCCATTCCGACAGTCGCTAGCGAGATTGCACCAAAATAAGAACCTCGAAGCTCTTCTGGTGCAATATGCGCAATGACTATGCTGCTTATAGGCGCTATTGCTATTTCACCTAATGTTAATAAAGCTATACTCAAAGAAAAAGTCCAGGTTCCAGTATAAAATGCTAACCCTATAAATGAAATAATTAACAATATAGAGCCTCCATAGGCTAATTTTAATAATGGAATGTTTTTCATCCAATTACTTAATGGCATTTGCAACACAACAATCATTAAAGTATTAATCACCCACATCAATCCAAACAACCAAGTTGCAGTGTCAGGATTTCTCATTTGTAAAGCTTGTGCTAACGGTGCTTCTAGTTGCATATATGCAAAATAATAGATAATCTGAGCTAGCACAATAAATAATAAACTTTTATCAGTTTTCATGACATTAAAAGTTTTATTAAGGCTAAGCATTTTTGATGAAGTTTTGTTGGAAATGAGTCTATCTTGTTTCAGGGCTAGCATTATTAATAAAGCAGCTATGACAAAAATTACGGCACTGATATCAAAAACTATCGGTGAATGCCGTTTTGCAAAATATATACCGATTAATGGCCCTATCGAACCTGCAACATTAATAATGGTAAAACGCAAATTAAAAACAAACCGCTGTAATTCTTTGGGGATAACATTGGTTAAATAGGCAGGCATTGCTGAGTCAAATAATGACCGTGCTAAACCAAAAAGAACATTAAATAAGATATAATATGAAAAAGATCTTGCCTCTGCTAATCCGATGCATGATATTGCATTAAAAATAAGTGCAATAGCCATCATATTTTTCTTACCAAAAGCATCACTAATATACCCGGCTGGAATTCCTCCAATACTGTAAGCTAATGCTTGCGAAGCAACGATAGTGCCAATAGCAATGGGTGTAAAATGTAAATAAGAAAGAAAAAATGCAAGATAAGGAACAGACATAAAAAAACCGAAGCGGTTGAGAAAGGTAAATCCCAACAGCAACCAAACTTCAGTTTTAAGTCGTTTTATTCTTTCCACACCAAATCTAACTCTCTCGCTGCTTTCACATCATCTAATCGTCGCACTGGCATAGTGTGAGGGGCTGACCGTAAAATTTCAGGATTAGTTTTTGCTTCATATAGAATCTTTTCCATTGCATCAACAAATCGGTCTAGCTCATCTTTACTCTCAGTTTCAGTCGGTTCAATCAATAAACACTCTGGAAT
>JBGSLN010000081.1:0-3728 GCA_041740675.1 Gammaproteobacteria bacterium
TGGATAATAAGTTGCTAGCTGCATATCACTAATAATTTCATTTGCAATATTAGTTGCTTGTTTATCTAACTTTCCAGAAGAGCGTTCAACCGTTTCGATCATTTGTCGAGAGTCCGCTTTCATTAATATTGGTTGACCAAAGTCTTCTAAGTTAGTCACCAACAATGATTTTTTCAATGCTTCACTGATACGGATCTTCACAAACACATTCAATTCTGTAACTGGTGTATCTTCTTCTACTGTTTCAACTATTTGTGGTTCTTGATAATTATGAAAAGCTAATAATGCAGATACCCCACGTTCAATCGGATCCATAAAATCATTTTCTTCAAGTGAGTTAGCAATGATCCTAATATCTTCATTAGTATATTTTGGATCAGTAATCAAATAGCTTTTTTGCATCAATGCTTCTTGGAAACGCATTAACCGCTTTTCTAACTCGATTAAAATTCGTGTTGGTGGTTTTTCAACTTTCAAAAATTGATTCAATTGCATTTCTTTTGCAGGCTCAGGATTGGCAAAAAACATTTTCGCGCGAATAATAGTCGATTTAAAAAAGATATGCGCTTCACCTTCACGTTGCTCTTTCAAATCTAATAAATCAATTCGTGCTCGTTTTTCAGAAGAAGCACTACGTGTATCTAAATAGTTATTTAATACACTTTGTGCACGAGTCTGAAACGCATCAACTTTGGTAACATAGGCTTCACCCGCAGTTTTAGAGAAAAATTCCCAAGTTTCTACCGGATCTTCTAATTTCATACAAATTTTAATATTACAATTCGCACCGATAGATGCAGCTTCTTCTTTCGAAGCTTTTTGGAATGCTGGCAAATCTTGCCCCGCAAATACGGCAGAAAATCCCAATGATCGGGCCTGTGCTGGTACGACTGCAAAACCAGGAACTGCATAATAGCCATACTCATCAAGAATACAAACATACGGCGTAGGCGCATTGGTAGGCTTACGCTGTATCATTTCTCGATAAGTACCTTCCACTTGTTCTCCTAAACCTGACGCCATCATTGCTTTTAAAGTAGCAATAATTACTTTTCCTAAGTTCGCTAATTCTTCTGGTGCTTTTTCCAATGCGGGTAATAAAACAACTAGAATCCTGCGATTTAGTACCACATCTTTAAAATCCACTTCAGCTAAATTAGTACGAATAATGTGACTGTAAGTATCTGCGAGTGAAGTAAATACCCGCGTTAATTGCATGGTAATAAAACCATGTTGTTCTAAAGTTTGCTGTGCCTGTTTGCCTTTTTTATTTTTATCAAACCCTGGTAATGTTTTTAAATAGTTTTTTACGGGATCCATAACTAGCTCAGGTACTTCTTCTAAGCTTACCGGCTCTTGCCCTTCTCGCAAAAATTGTTTATCAATTGCCATCGCTTCTAACTGAGACAATTCGAAATAATTCCGCACTGTATTGGCATCTAATAAAATATGGCCTTCATCGCGCATGTATACTAAGATTTTCATTAAAGCTTCGACGAATGAAATCGCACGGCCTTTCCACATATCACCATCAGGCGAAGCTGAACTTGAATCCATTAAACTCACAACTAATTGTGCCAACATACTGGAAGAACCATTTGAAAATGGATTCATGGTATTGGATAGTCGACGTTCTTGTGCGCCAATAATATCTTTTGCACCCGTCATAAAATTTATCAACAATACGTCATCCTCTCGGCCCATGCTGCGCGCCATGGAAAATACTTTCGCAAATAAACTATTGTCGCCTTTACCATCAACATAGATAAAACCACTGCTTTGCAGCAAAGAATTATATGCTAGTGAAACTAGCGCTTCTGTTTTACCACTACCCGTTGAACCAAAAATCAAAACGTGGGTTCGCATATCATCATTATTGAACCACAGTTCTTCATTATTAGTCTTATCATTACCAAAGTGAGTAATTCCTCTTGCTTTTCTGGGTTTAGTGGAACCAGGTAATGGGTCGTTATGATCTAACAAGCCAGATGATTGCGGCATGCGAAAAGGCAGCATGTGTTTTCGCGTCACCGTATAGATAAATATAATAATGCCAGCCAATCCTACTAAATCAGCAGCACCAGCGAAAAAAAGAGTAGCAAATCCCATGCTTGCTAATGTAACAGCTACATTGAACGGATCTTTAAAAAAATCAAAAAATCGTTGCCCCAGTGTACGAGTGTCTCGTAGCAGTTTCTGAGGATCTTGTTCATTCTGTTTTGATAAACCACGCAACATATTTTATTTACCTACATTTTCATCAGGTTCATCAGGCTTATAAATAATTTCTTTTATTGCTACTTCTAAACCATTTACCGCCTCTTCTACCATGGGTACTGTTAATGGCTTTCCAAATTCTTTCTCGGCTATCCAATGTGCAAACGCGCCTGCAACTTCTGCAAATGGGGTTTGTCGACCCACACAATTTAATAAGAACCACAATCGCCGATCGACTGGCTTCAACCACAAAAATTCAGCCGTTGGTAATACCCCGTCTTGTCTAGCTAATTCTAATAAAGATGCCAAAACCGTAAATTCAAATGCATGACGCTTGGCTAAAATAATTATGTTTTTATTATCTTTGTGCTTTTTCAATAGTTCATTTACACCAGAAAAATTAAGTTTCTCGCCCCCAGAGGAACGTGAAATTTGTTCTAGCATTTTTGCAGCACTGTCGCGATCTCCATCAATTCTCGCACTAAACACTGCAAATAATGCTCTAACATGCATTGGAAGTGCTTCTGGACTAGACCAGTAACGACCCACTTGTAACGCAAAAACTTTTCGTGCGTCGTCTCGATTAAGATTAGCTACTGGTGCTTGTTTAGTTTGAAATCGATCTAAGGCGGATTGCTTTTTTTCGAACATGACCAAATTATTTTTTTTGGCAAAATTCATCGGCGTCATAGCCATTGACCAAGGCCCTTTGTGAATATCTTCTTTTACTAAATCAAGCTTTGCCACTGGAGTGATATGCGCCCAAATTCTTTTCTCTCCTTCTCTCAAATTCTTCATATTGTATGTTCTTTTAAATTTCGACAATGGATTGGTCATATATACTACAATGCCTAATCCTACAAGTATGGCTAGTACTGGATATTTTAAGTAATTACCAATCGCATTACTTACCTCTAACATTTGAGTAAAAGTCACGCCATTGTAACCTGCCTCTTTTGCAGTTTCTAAAAATTGTGTTACGGCATTCAAGTTTTTTGCAAAAATGGGAGGTACAAAAAATCCAATAAATGTTGCTTCATAACTACGAATTGTGAAGATAACAGAAAGAATCTGGTCACTAAAAAAATACCATATAATTCCACCGGCTATAAAAAGACCGAGGGTGATCCAAAGTGGCCCCATTGAATTATCATTATCTTGCTGTTGACCGCCGCCTGGTGGCATGACTACCTCTTACTGAATATAAAAATTATTTTTACCACGTATAAATATACTAAGCTCTATTTTGATTTTTCTCACTCGAGCATAGTTATACATTCCCCAGAATTAAATTTTATGGTTAATGTTATTTTATTATAGATCATGTAGTTACAATTTGCAGTTTTTTTGGGCTATACAATTAGATTTTATTCATATAGGACTAAAGCTGAAGCATCAGCTCGAGCAACACCGTGTCATTCCGACCAACGCGAGGAATCTCCATCAGACTGCTCATGCTATCTTTTCTAAGATCCTTCGCTGCGCTCAGGATCTGATACATCCCCACGGAT
>JBGSLN010000082.1:0-5395 GCA_041740675.1 Gammaproteobacteria bacterium
AACCGATGCTTACATATGACGGGACTTAATTGATAATAGCTGTTGAGCAAGCTTGACATGATCAAGAAGCCTGAAGCTGTACTGCGAGTCCCACTTGAACCAAAGGGTTCATTAACGCAGCCCGTGCAGTTTGAGCACATTTTTTTTTAAAGTCATGCAAGATAAAAACACACAACGATTATCCCTTCTACAGCAACGAAAAGCTCTAACTAAACAAGTTATTGCTGATCATTCAACCGCGATTTGTAACCAGTTAATTAATTTATCTGAATTTCAAAAAAGTCAAATGATTGGTGTATATTGGCCATTGACAGGTGAAATAGATACCCATTCAATTATTTCTAAATGCTGGGAACTCGCTAAGGTCTGTTACCTTCCTAAAATTGGAGTAAATTTCCAAATGGATTTTTGTCGTTATGATAAAGGTACCATTCTTAAAATAAATCAAATGAAAATTCCAGAACCCATCAACAAAGAAATACTTCCCCCTACAGACTTAGATCTTGTTTTAATTCCATTAGTGGCTTTTGATGCAACAGGTCATCGTTTAGGTTTTGGTGCAGGTTATTATGATCGCTGTTTTGCGTTTCGTAAAAATCTTTCGATAGCAAAACCTTGGCTAGTTGGACTTGCCCACAGTTTTCAAGAAGTTAATGCTATACACTCAGATCCTTGGGATGTTAATTTAGATCTTGTTTTAACTGAAAAAAACTTAATATACCCAATTAATCTCGTGTCTTGAAGTGTATTGGGTATATATTGTCGATAAATTTAAACAGCTGTAATGCGGTTGCATCAGACGAGAAAATAAGCTATGTTATTAACATATTTATTCCAAATCGGTTTTAGGATTAATGCATGAATTACTGGCTAATGAAGTCAGAACCCGATACTTTTAGTATTGATGATTTACAGCAACGACCCGATAAAACTGAAATTTGGGATGGTGTACGCAATTATCAGGTACGAAACATGTTGCGTGATGCAATGAAAGCAGGTGACCTTGCCTTTTTTTATCATTCAAGTTGCAAAGTGCCTGGCATTGTTGGTGTGATGAAAATTGTAAAACCAGGTTATATTGATAACTCAGCATTTGATCCTACATCAAAGTATTATGACCCTAAAAACAAACAGAAAAATCCAAGTTGGTATTGTGTTGATGTTAAATTTGTAAAAAAACTTAAACGTACTATCAGTCTAAATGAATTAAAAACAAATCCTGCATTAAATCAAATGCAACTCTTAAAAAAAGGCAATCGCCTTTCAATCATGCCCATCAATTCTATTGAATGGCAAATAATCCTTGATATGGAGTAACGATATGAAAAAAGCTTCTCGAATGACAGTGCTAATACCCTGGCTTATTTGTGCTTTGGGCGCTTTATTTTATTCTTATGAATATTTTCTTAGAATTACACCCAGTGTAATGACCACAGAATTAAAAAGTTTCTTCCATATCCAAGACGGTGCACTAGGATCCCTTTCTGCTTATTATTATTACATCTATACACCTATGCAACTCGTGGTTGGTTTGTTAATGGATCGTTATGGGCCAAGAAGATTATTAACTGTAGCCACATTATCATGCGTTATTGGTTCAATTTTATTTGCAAGCACACCCATTTTGTTTGTGGCAGAAATGGGTCGTTTACTGATCGGTTTTGGATCAGCATTCGCATTCGTTGGTGTATTAAAGCTTGCAACTATCTGGTTACCAGGCCGATATTTTGCAATGTTTGCCGGCCTTGCCACAGCACTTGGCATGTTTGGTGCAATTCTTGGTGATAATATCATGACTGCATTAAAATTGTTTTTAGGTTGGCAAGAGACTGTACTAATTTCGGCCGCATTCGGTGTGGTGATCGCATTATTAATTGGCCTTTTTGTACGTGATCAAGTTGAATTAGATCGTAAAGTTAAAAATACAAATATTACATTTAAGGAAACCACTATCGGTCTTGCACAAATAATAAAGACTCCTCAATTTTGGATTGTCGGACTTATTGGTGCATTTTTATATTTGCCAATTTCAGTTTTTGCTGAACTTTGGGGTGTGCCATTCCTGAAAGGCAGTTTCCACTTTAGTAACCAAGCGGCAGCATTTGCTATTTCTATGGTCTTTTTGGGTGGTGCGATCGGCGGACCTATTTATGGTTGGATTTCAGATCGCCTCCATCGCCGTTCTTCGCCAATGGTTGTGGCTGGTTTATTGGCAGCTCTCATGATCTCTATTTTACTATTCGGAAAAAATTTGCCTATTTGGTCTATTTATACTTTATTATTTCTTTTTGGTTTTGCTGCCAGTGGAGAAAATATTGTTTTTGCTGTCGGTAAAGAACTGGGGCAAGCAAAATTTGCTGGTTCATCTATCGCGTTTGTTAACTTTACTGTGATGTTAGGCGGCGCTTTATTACAACCCATTCTCGGTTATGTATTAGAAGCAACGCATACAAATTATCAAATTGCTTTGGTTGCGATTCCAATTGGACTAGTGTTTTCTGCTATTCTCTCTCGTTTTATTCTTAGAGAAACTTACTGCAAGCAGATTATCCAACCTCAAAAAGCTGAAAATACGTCAGAACATCAAACAATTGTATTGAAATCAACTTAAAAAAACAGCTGTAATTCATCCGTAGGAAAATTTTCTATTCTTGCCTTTTCTCCCCTTTCCAGGTACGATTGCCGGGAAAGTAGGGGGAAAATAAATGAAAAATAAAAAGTTTTTTTTATCAATAACAGCTGTTATTGCTATGTTGGTAAGTGTGTGTGCCACGGCAGACAATCAGACTGTTACACAAGATCCCTATCAATGTTTGAATCAAAAAACTTTTAAATTTAATAACGATTTAGATGAAGCTATTTTTCAACCGATCGCAAAAGTCTATGCACATATTGTGCCAAGTCGAGCAAGAACAAGTATTGGAAATTTTTTCCAAAATGTTGCTCAACCTGGTGTCGTTGCGAATGATATTTTACAAGGTGATTTTTTAAATGCGATGGCTGACAGCTGGCGCTTTTTTATTAACAGCACTTTTGGTGTATTTGGATTATTTGATGTAGCTAACCAAATGGATGTGTCAATTCCTTACCGTGCTAATGATTTTGGCTTGACGTTAATGTACTGGGGATTGAATGATCCAAAATATTTTGTTATTCCTCTTTTTGGGCCAAGTACGGATGTGGATTTTTTAGGACGAATAGTGAATTATTATGCATTTACACCTTATCCATATATCCACCCATGGTATGACAGAAGTACAATTTTAGGTGTCTATTATCTCAATGAACGGGCTCAACTATTACAGTATAATGATTTACTTGCTGTCGCTGCTTTAGATCCTTATGTGTTCCAACGTAATGCGTACTTACAACATCGTCAAAGTCAATTAGCACAAATTAAGCAAGATATTCATAATGAATATGACAGTGCGCAAGATACTGAACAAGGTTATTTTATTAAACCTTCACATCCATGATCCATGTTGCGTTGTATGAGCCGGAAATTCCACCCAACACCGGCAATATTATTCGCCTTTGTGCTAATACTGGAGCAAAATTACATTTAATTGAACCCATGGGTTTTGCATTAGATAACACTAAGATGCGCCGTGCCGGATTAGATTATCGAGAATTTGCTGATGTCAGCGTACATAAAAATTATGCTGAATTTTCAAAATCTATAGTTAACCAACGTATTTTTGCCTGTTCCACTAAAGGTAAATTTCGTTATTGTGATAACAAATTTCAACAGGGTGATGTGTTATTATTTGGACCAGAAACACGTGGCTTGCCAAAAATAATTTTAGAATCTTTGCCCCCTGAGCGAGTAATCACATTACCCATGTTGCCACATAGCCGCAGTTTAAATCTTTCCAATGCCGCTGCAATTATTCTTTATGAAGCTTGGCGGCAATTGGGATTTTGTTTTTAAGATCTATTGCTCAGAGCATTAAACATCAGCCCAAGCAACGCCGTGTTATTCCGAGCAACACACCTGTCATCCTGAACGCAGTGAAGGATCTCCATCAGGCTACTCACGTTCTTCTGGAAATTCCTCGCTGCGTTCGAAATGACATGCTCCGTTCTGGAGGACAATTGGACGTTCATATTGAACGCATTGAAGAGTGAAGTTTCAATATGCACTTTTCAAAATAATTCAACCATTCCACCTTTTTGGGCTGTTTGTGAAATGTTGATTCACTCCGCCTTCATCTCTCTTTGTAACAAATTTGCAACAGCCTCTGAGGGAGGAAGTGATTGATATAAAACACGGTAAACTTGCTCACAAATAGGCATTTCAATACCCTGCGCTTGTGCAAGTTGAAAAACTTCAAATGAATTACGCGCACCTTCAACAACTTGCCCTATTTTTTTTTTGGCAGCATCGATAGTTAAACCTTCTCCTAAAGCTATTCCAAAACGTCGATTACGGGATTGATTATCTGTGGCAGTAAGAATTAAATCCCCAACGCCTGCTAAACCATAGAAAGTGCTAACTTTACCGCCTAAATGTAACCCTAATTGTGTCATCTCTGAAAGACCACGGGTAATTAATGCGGCGCGAGCATTGGCACCAAAACCAAGACCATCAGAAATTCCCACTGCAATTGCAATAATATTTTTGACTACCCCACCAATTTCAACTCCGAGCAAATCGGTACTGACATAAGGTCTAAATGTCTTGCTATGAAATAATTTCGCCGCAACTTCTGCATATTCTTGAACATTGGAAGCAAAAGTAACTGCTGTTGGTAAACCCAAAGCAACTTCTTTAGCAAAGCTAGGTCCTGAAATTGCAACAAACTGATAATCATCACCTAAACAATCTGATGCAACAAAATGTAAAAATTTACCATGGATTAATCCTTTCGTGCCCCAGGCAATTAAACTATTTTTCTTAAGTTGAGGAGCAATATCCGTTAATAGTCTAACAAAACCATGGCTTGGAACAGCAATAAAAAAATTATTGCCGTGGTTAATACAGTCTTTTAAATTGGTATAGATAGTGATCGAAGGGGGTAAAAGAATGGTAGGTAAATAAGTAGTATTAATTCGAGTAGCCTGCATTTGCAGTAATTTTTTCTCATCACGATCCCACAAATGGATTTGATGGCCATTACTCGCTAAATGCACAGCTATGGCAGTGCCCCAGGCACCCGCACCTAATACGACAAAATCTGCCATTAATGTACAATTTGACTTGCCGAGTTACCACCACCACTTTCTTTTTCTTGCTCTAATTGTTGCGCATATAAAGCATCAAAATTAATAGGCGCCAAGCAAAGCTGCGGAAAACCACCGCGTACCACTACATCAGAAATCACTTCACGCGAATCAGGAAATAAAATACTTGGACAACCGCTGCCAAGCACTGGCCCAATTTGTTCTGGTTGAA
>JBGSLN010000083.1:0-2504 GCA_041740675.1 Gammaproteobacteria bacterium
CTGACAATGTCACCCATTCCAAGAATTCGAGAGGCGATACGATCAGGATAGAATGGCTCTAAAGCATCTGTTTTTTCACCAACCCCGATAAATTTGATGGGTTTACCAGTGATTTGTCGAATTGAAAGTGCAGCACCACCACGGGCATCACCATCAATTTTTGTTAAAATAACACCCGTCAAAGGTAAGGTTGTATGAAATGCTTGAGCAGTATTTGCGGCATCTTGACCTGTCATACTGTCTACTACAAACAAAGTTTCAATTGGATTGATAGCTTTATGGATTGCTTGAATTTCGCGCATCATGTTTTCGTCAATATGCAATCGCCCAGCAGTATCTACTAGTAACACATCAAAGAATTGCTGCTTAGCATGTTTCAATGCATTTACAGCAATTTCTACAGCAGCTTGAGAACTATCACTTGGAAAAAATTCTGCTCCTACTTCTTTAGCGAGCACTTTCAATTGCTCAATAGCAGCAGGTCGATAAATATCAGCCGAAACCACTAGCACTTTTTTCTTTTTACGATCAATCAGTTGTCGCGCTAATTTAGCAACGCTGGTAGTTTTACCAGAACCTTGTAAACCCGCCATTAAGATAACTGCCGGAGTAACTGACAAATCCAGTTCTACATTGGTGTCACCCATGAGAACGATCAACTGATCATTCACAATTTTCACTAAAGCTTGTCCAGGCGTTAGACTTTTTAATACATCTTGACCAATCGCTTTTACTTTAACTTCTTCAACAAATTGTTTTACGATAGGCAGAGCAACATCTGCTTCCAACAAAGCCATCCGTACGTCGCGAAGTGTTTCTTGGATATTTTCTTCTGTCAAACGTCCTTTACCGGTTAAATTACTCAAAGTTTTCGATAATCGTTCAGATAAACTTTCAAACATAATGTTCTCTCTAAAATAGGATGGAGACAATTATATCAAAGCTGATTGAGTTGTGTAAGAGTAGAAGTTATGATTGATTCAGTTAGGAGGTGAAACTTCTGGATCTGATGTAAAAATTTTTCAAAGGGCCTTTAATTCGATGCTAACGCTTATTGCTATTCTGACAACTATCCTTTACTTCACTGCAGCTACTTTGCAAATGTTACATTTGACCAAGAACCTTCAAGCCCAAACTAAAAAAATTATTGTAATAAGTTTAGTCGCAATTGTATTGCATGCTTTTTTACTTTATCGATGGATAGATGTTAGCACCGGACAAAATTTAACGTTTTTTAATACATTATCTCAAGTATGTTGGCTAGCAACAGTTATAGTCTGGTTGATGGCGATAAAGAGACCATTAGTTAATCTAGGTATAGTTTTGTATCCTTTAGCAGGTATTAGCATAGTATTGGTGCTAATTTTTTCTGGGTCTCATATTGTAAATACTAAAACTGATCCCAAAACTTTATTGCACATCCTGTTATCATTTTTAGCAATGAGCATATTAATTATCGCAGCTGTCCAATCAGTATTTTTAGCATTTTTAAATCGCGCCTTACGAAAGAAATATGCAAATTTATTGACTCAATCATTACCCCCTCTACAAATGATGGAAAGCTTGTTATTTCAATTAATTACTTTGGGATTTTTTATTTTAACAGCCGTTATTGTTTCTGGGTTTAGTTTTTTTCTAGGAATATTTCATGGTTCTTTATGGCACCATATGGTGTTTGCAATAATCGCGTGGTTTATATTTGGCATTTTAATTATTGGACGAATATTTTTCGGATGGCGAGGCAGAATTGCAATTCGATGGACTTTGATCGGTGTCGTGCTATTATTAATAGCTTATCTTACCAGTCAATTTTGGTTAAACTGATTTCATGGGCACTACAACGCTTGTTATCTTATTTATTATATTAATTGCTTTAGTTTTGCTTGCTGCATTTTTTTCAAGTTCTGAAACATCAATGATGGCAATTAATCGTTATCGATTACGACATTTGGCTCGAGCAAATAATCATACAGCAATTCGTGTCAGTAAATTATTGGAACGTTCAGATCGATTGTTAGGAGTGATTTTAATAGGAAGCACATTTGCTAATATTTTAGCATCATCAATTGCAACATTGATTGCAGTACATATCTGGGGTGATGCTGGTATTGTTATTGTAACACTGTTACTAACTTTTATAATGTTGCTTTTTGGTGAAATCACTCCAAAAACACTCGCTGTTGCTTATCCGCAACGAATTGCTTTTCTTATATCATATCCATTAATGATCCTCTTAAAGCTATTATATCCAGTGGTTTGGCTTTCGAATTTAATCGTTAATAGCATATTAAAAGTTTTTGGTGTACGCACTAAAGCAGAAGCCATTGAGCATTTAACGAGTGAAGAGTTAAGTACCTTAGTAAGGGAAGCAGGTAACAAAATTCCTGATACCCACCAAGATATGTTATTAGCAATTCTTGAATTAGAAAGAGTAACTGTAGACGATATTATGATCAATCGAAATGATATTGTTGGTATTAATTTAGATGACGAATGGTCTGTGA
>JBGSLN010000084.1:0-5878 GCA_041740675.1 Gammaproteobacteria bacterium
GATTAATTTAGCGTAAAATGCGCAAATTAATTGCTATCATGGGAATCTATGCTGGAAAAATCACCGATGGATGCCTTATCCGTAGTTGTGCCTATGTATAATGAAACTGGTAATGTTTTGCCATTGCTAAGTGAAATTCATGAGGCACTTAAGACGCATCCGCAAATTGAAATTGTAGCAGTTGATGATGGCAGTACAGATACAACATTTGCAGAATTACAACACGCAAAAAATAATATTCCATCATTAATTGTAATTAAACATCGCCGAAACTTAGGTCAAAGTGTTGGAGTTTTGACCGGAGTAAGAGCCGCGCGCTATCCTTGGATAGTGACTTTAGATGGTGATGGTCAAAACGACCCTAGTGATATTCTCAAGTTAGCTGAGGTAGCAACACACACACTAACTAAACATAAAAACGTATTAATCGCAGGGCATCGTGTTAATCGTAAAGATACAGGTTGGAAAAAATTTGGATCGAAATTTGCTAATTCTATTCGAAAACGTTTTCTGCAAGATGATTGTCCTGATTCGGGTTGTGGTCTGAAATTATTTCAGCGTGACTTATATTTGCAAATTCCTCATTTCAATCATTTACATCGATTCATGCCAGCATTATTTAAACGTGCTGGTGCTGAAGTGATTAATGTGCCAGTAGGGCACAGACCACGGACTCGCGGTACTTCCAAATATGGAAATTGGGGTCGTTTAAAAGTAGGAATTATTGATTTATTTGGTGTTGCCTGGTTAATTCGCCGTCCTTGTTTTTCTGAGCGAGATAATGATGTTACATAATTTAACGACCACAGAAATTATTTGGCTTTGTGTTGGTTTTGGTGGCCAATTTTTATTTTTCATGCGCTTTTTATTGCAGTGGATAGTGAGTGAAAAACAGAAAAGAAGTGTAATACCTATTGCATTTTGGTATTACAGTATTGTTGGATCCGCAATTTTATTTATATATGCGCTTCACAAAAAAGATCCAGTATTTATTTTAGGGCAGTCGATGGGAATTTTTATTTATGTACGAAATCTATATTTTATTTATCGAGAAAAACTAGAATTAAGGCAAGCGCAATGAAAGTTTTAGTCACGGGTTGCGCTGGTTTTATTGGTGCGGCTTGCTGTGAACTGTTGTTAAAAAATGACTGCCAAGTTTTAGGTATTGATAATTTAAATGACTATTACGATATAAAGTTAAAACAAGCACGGCTGGAATTGGTGAATCATCCTAATTTTAGTTTTAAGCAAATTGACATAGCTGATGCCCCACTATTGAATGAAACAGTTGAATTATTTCAGCCTAAAATAATTATTCACTTAGCAGCCCAAGCCGGTGTACGTTATTCGTTGGAAAATCCACAAGCCTATATACAAGCAAACTTAGTTGGCTTCGGTAATATTTTAGAATTAGCCCGCACATTGCAAATTCAACATTTAATTTATGCTTCTAGCAGTTCAGTATATGGGGCTAACGAAAAAATGCCCTACTCGATCAATGACAATGTCGATAAACCTATCAGTCTTTATGCTGCCACTAAAAAGTCAAATGAACTAATGGCATTTTCCTATAGCCATTTATACAAAATTCCTTGTACGGGATTACGTTTTTTTACGGTGTATGGCCCTTGGGGACGACCAGATATGGCGCCTTTTAAATTTGCACAACAAATCATGCAAGGTGAAACCATTACTGTGTATAATCATGGTCAACATAGCCGAGATTTTACTTTTATCGACGATATTGTAAAAGGAATCTGGTTAGTAGCAAAAAAGCCACCTATTTATAATGGATTATCTGCTACAAAAATTTATAACATTGGCTATGGTAGTCCGGTTAACTTATTAACCTTTGTTGAATTATTGGAAAAAAATTTAGGGAGAACAGTTAACAAACAAATGCTACCAAAGCAACCCGGTGATGTAGATCACACTTGGGCTGATATTACTGAATTAAAACAAGATTTTTCTTATCAACCCAAAGTAAAATTCGAAGAGGGTATTCAAAAATTTGCTAGCTGGTTTAAAGAATATTATTTTTCTTAAATTCGCCCAATACTAAAATATTCAATCCCTGCTTTTTTCATAACATCAGCATCAAAAATATTTCTTCCATCAAAAATAGGTTGGTACGGCAATAGTTCTTTTAATGTATCATGTGAAGTATTTTTGAACTCTTCCCATTCAGTGACAATAGCCAACGCTGAACAATTTTTTAAAGTTGATAAACTATCATTACATAAAATTAATTTTCCTTGAGTGATCTCTTTTTGAAATAAAATAGCTGCTTCATGATTAGCAATTGGATCATAAGCTTGAATAATTGCACCATAATCCCAAAGCATTTTCATCAAAGTAATACTCGATGCTTCACGCATATCATTTGTCTTAGGTTTGAATGCAAGTCCCCAAAGCGCTATGACTTTTCTTTGAATAGCATGATTAAAATAATCTAGAATCTTTGTAGCAATAATTTTTTTCTGGAAATTATTTACTTGTTCTACTGCGTTTAATAATACTGGTTCAATACCAAAGTCTTTAGCATAATATGCCAGGGCCTTCACATCTTTAGGAAAGCATGAACCGCCATAGCCACAACCAGGATTAATAAAATAGGGTCCAATGCGTGGATCTAAACTGATCGCTCGTTTAATTTGCTCAACATCAGCACCCACTTTTTCAGCAATATTGGATATTTCATTCATGAAACTTATTTTAGTTGCAAGCATGGCATTAGCAGCGTACTTGCTAAGTTCAGCAGAAGCAACATCCATAAAGATAACTTTATCATCGAATGTGTGATAAATTTCAGTGATAATTTTCTTAGTTCGGTCATGTTCGATTCCAATGATAATGCGATCAGGCTGCATAAAATCCATAACTGCAGCGCCTTCTTTTAAAAACTCTGGATTTGAAGCAACTTCAAACGAAACATGGTTGTTAATGTTTGCAATCGTCTCTTTGATTTTCTTGACGGTTCCAGGAGGTGCAGTAGATTTATTGATAATCAACTTTGGCTCTGTCATCAAAGTTGCTATAGTGGTCGCAACTTGAAGAATATTACTGACATCTGAACCAGCGTTATCAATTGTAGGAGTATTAACAGTAATCATTTGCACTGAACTAGCCGCCACCCCTAAAGATGCATCAGCACTAAATTTTAATTTATTTGCCGCTAGATTTTTTTTAACAAGCTCGGCTAAGCCTGGTTCATAAATAGGAATAATACCTTGCTGTAATTTAGAAATTTTTGTTGCATCAATATCAATGCAAAGTATTTCATGTCCAATTTCTGCTAGACATGCGCCAGTCACTAGGCCGACATATCCCGCACCATAAATAGTAATTTTCACTTTAATACCTCAAGCAGTGCATCTTCTTTAAGCTGAATCATATCATCAAGTTCAGTTTTGGTTAACACTGCCAGTGCCAAATATTGATTTTGACCTAAAGAAATCACATTCACACATTGCCCCAATACTTTCTCAGAAGCATCCATAATCACCGATCCTATAAAAATAGGATTATTTGAATGAATTTTAACTTTATAAAGTTCCTGTTTTAACTTTCCAAGGTAATGCATTCGTGCAATGATTTCTTGACCACGGTAGCATCCTTTTTTAAAGTTAACGGCATTTAATGCGGGTAAATTAAGTTGATGTGGTGTGAATTGTTCTTGGGTTAGTTTAAATACTTCAGGGATGTTTTGATTTATATTTAAAAACTGCCAGAATAAAGCAGGGGCAATCGATAGATTGTGGGAGAGTTTTGTTAAATGTTCTGCAGTATATAATAAAAATCCTTGTTTAGGTTTTTCAGTATAAATAATTTGTAATAAAGCTGATTCTGCCAGTTGTGATAAAATTTCACCAACAGCCCCGAAAACAAAAATTGTTTGATCAAGTTCAATGCTTACTTTTGAAAATACAGCGAATTTTTTCAACTCTGATACTAGTAATGGTGCAGTAGATGATTCAATGATACCTAAATAATCTTGCTGGTATTTTACTAGCCAGATGACTGCAATGACTCTTCCTTTTTGATTACAACAACAAGTTAATTGCCAGGATCCCTCTAATAAAGCAGTGACATCATTAGTTGTTTGACCTTGTATAAATTTTTGTGCGTCAGTTCCTGAAATTTTAATCACGACATAATTTGATAAAGGAATAATGGTGTTTACTTCTTCGAGTTTAAATTTACCTAAATCAAAATCAATTTGATTAGAGTTGTCTAAAAATGCTTTCCAAATAGCGTTCATAATGGTAATGTTCTCAGCAGTAATTTGCAAAAAGAGTATTGTAGGACAAAAGCAATGAAAAATGAACGCCTCCGTTGGGCTTGTCGCCGCGGTATGTTGGAATTAGATATGTTATTAGTGCCTTTCTTCGATCAGCACTTTGAAAGTTTGTCTACAGAACAAAAGAAAACGTTCGAAGAATTGTTATCAGAGCAAGATCCTGATTTATTCAGTTGGTTTATTGGTCTGTCTATCCCAGAAAATAATGCAATGAAAGCTATGGTAAAAATTATAAAAGATGCAAAATTGAATGAATATACCACTTAAGCAAAGCTATCTTTATCTAGCTATTTTTTGCATCATCTCCATAATAACCGCTTCACTATTAATATTATTAGGATCACACTGGTATTGCAAACTAATCACGGTTGTTTTATTAGTTTTTGGCAACGGTTGGTTTCTTAGAAATTACTTTTTTGAGTGTCAACAAAATTCAATAATTAAACTGACAAAACTAACTAAAGAAGTCTGGAAGATAGATTATCAATCTGGAAAAAGTTTTATTGGCGTATTGCAAGGGTCAAGCCTAACGACTTCGTTGTTCAGTATTTTAATCTTACAGGATTTACGAAAAACTTCGGCATTCTCTCTTGATCATTTATTAACTCATTTTTTTAAAAAATCCATCTTAGTTTTTAAAGACTCAATGTCTAATAAAGATTATCATTTTCTGCAGCTTCATTTAAAAGGGTTATTAAGTGACTAGAGTATCATACCGCAATATTTTTATTTTACTGCTAATCATAATTTTAGTCATAAGAGTTTATATCTTATGGCTGAATATTTGGCCGATCAATGGTGATGAAGCACAATATTGGAGCTGGTCAAGACATTTAGCATGGGGCTATTATTCTAAACCACCGATGATTGCATGGGTCATTGCATTAACTTCAAAACTATTTGGAAATGGTCCTGTTGGATTAAGATTAGGCTCAACACTCGCTTATATCGTTGGTGCAATCTTTGTATATTTGACTGGAAGTCGTTTATTTTCCCCACGGGTTGGATTTTGGTCTGGAATTACTTTTATTTTCGTTCCGGGTGTTTGTTTTTCATCAACGATTATTTCTACCGATCCCTTATTACTTATGTTTTGGAGCATAGCTTTTTATTGCTTAGTGCGCGCATTAGAAAAAAATGAATCATGTTGGTGGTTTTTATCCTCAGTTGCATTAGGATTTGCATTTTATAGTAAATATGCAGCAATTTTATTTAGCATCTCACTTATTTTATTTTTGATTTTATCCAAATCTCACCGCCATTTTTTGAAGTCAATTGGGCCATATTTTATTTTAATCATTCCATTTATGATGCTTATTCCCAATATTATTTGGAATAAGCATCATCACTTTGCTTCAGTTGCCGCAGTTTCTGCAAATGCGAATTTATCGATAAATTTATTTCATCCCAACAATTTTTTAAACTTTTTTATTTCACAATTTGCAGTCTTTGGTCCGATTTTATTTGGATCATTATTAGTTATTATATCTCGAATTACCCTGTATTTAAAAAATGACCACTACAAATTGTTATTAATTTTTAGCTTGTTTACACTTATTGTAATGACAGTGGAAAGCT
>JBGSLN010000085.1:0-1788 GCA_041740675.1 Gammaproteobacteria bacterium
TTAAAGGATCATTTACTTCGATCTCTTGTTCAGATTCACTGCTTGTATTCTCTTGTTCAGGTTCAAATATAACATCTTCCTCTGAAAAATCATTATTCTCATTCGCTTGATTGGCAAAAAATCTATAATTTCCTTGTATTCTATTTTGCTCATTCAGTATGTTTTCTTCAGGAATACTATGTGAGTTTAAGTTATTAATATTATTGGTCTGCGTAGTTTGGATGATTTTTATATTTTCACTCAATTCTTCTAGCATTAAAGAAAGCTCACTAACAGTCGATATACTTTGCCAGGTGTCAGGAGGCGTTAATAATAATTGATTGTTTGTTGGGCAAATTGCATGGTCGGATGTGTTGTACCATGTTGTTAGGTTACTTCTTTCATATATTTGTCCATCATTAACGAAAACCCCATCTTGAATAAGTGCCTGTGATATAGGGCAAGTAATAAGTGATGTAATTTTATTTTCAAGCTCAACCATTTGATTTAATAAAGAAATAGGATTAAAGCTGTTGCTCTTTGAGTTTCCTTGTAATTTTCTAGTTAAAATTTCTGCTTGCCGAATTAAAGTAAAAATTTCATTTTCCTTTTGTAATTTGGCATTTAAGATAGCTATCTGATTAATTCTATTTGCTTGTTGATTCACTATCGTATTTAAATCATTTATTTGAGTTTGTAAAGCTACATTGTTTTGACTTAACTGTGTGTTTTGTTGAGTAAGTCGATTCACTGTCGTACTTAAATTATTTAATTGTATATTAAGTGCTTGACGTTCTTCCGCTCTCGCTCTCTCAATAAGATAAACAGCGCCTGCTCCTGCGCTTGCCCCTGCCAAAAGACCAATAACCATAGGTTCCCAAGCTAAGGCTGCTTCGACAATAATTGCTCCATTTCTGAACTGTTCAACAAAGGACTGCTGTGCTGCTGCTAATGCTAAATTCGCTAACTGAGCTTCTTGTTGTGCTGTTGAAACAATATAACCAATACCCATTCCTGTTACACTACTGCTAGTAACCGTAGCTGCATTTTCTATTGTATGTTTAATTTCACTATGCTTTGGCATAAAAAATCCTCCTTAGTAATACTTGTTTTTTTTACCTAGTTGTTATGATGATTTTTTTTCATATAAATTGTTACCGTAGCGCATACGGTAACTTAAAAATCCTTAGTGATTTTTCAGCAGTTATCGGCAATATCAAGAAGTGGTAAAATTTAAGTGAGTACTAATTTTGGAGATAAAAACATGTTTCATCAGATTTTTCACTTATCCTCGATGAATAAACCAGGCATACTTGTAAAAAACAAGCAATCTGTTTATCTAAAGGGAAATAGTGTTATTGCTAAATTATTAGGTGTTCCTAAGAAAGAACTTTTAATAGGTATGACAGACCATGATCTGCCTTGTAAAGCGGCAGACTATGCGGCGGTATTTCAGAAGCAAGATAAACATGTTATGCAAAATGCGAGTATCATACGGGTCATTGATACCCATCAATATGTGAATAGAGAATGGAAAGTAGTTTTAAGTATTACAAAACCACTCATCGATCCAAAGACCAAACAGATAATTGGCGTTATTTCTCGCCTCGCTGATATTACTAAGTTATTCATACAAATTAATTATCTGCAATTCGGTGCTATTATTGAACCAAAAAACGTCTTACAACCAGGTAGTTACATACTTGGAGAACAGTCAAATTTTAAGCTAAACCAGCGACAACTAGAGTGCTTATTTCTTTTACTGCGTGGTAAAACGGCCAAGCAAATTGCAAAAAGATTAGGCTTATC
>JBGSLN010000086.1:0-18690 GCA_041740675.1 Gammaproteobacteria bacterium
TCCAGTTTGACTTATATCATAGCCAATTTTCATATTGGAGCCTTTTATGATTTAGTGAATACTTGACTTAACCAACCTCGCAGCATTTGCCATAATTCTGGATTAATAGATTTATTCCAACGTAAAGCAGCAAATAGTGTAACCGAAATAACAGCTAAAATAAAAGTTTTGCTGCCTCGTTTCAAAGAAGTTTTATCTTCCACTACAACATGAGCATAGTTACTTAACCAACGGTTTGGAATATTGTGTAATTTTTTTTGCAACACAGCATTAATTTCCTGATGTACTTTTATCCGTGCTCCTAGCGTTTTTGTTTCATCATATAATCTTGAACCAGCTAAGATCTTATCAATCTTTGCAAAGGTTGCGCCATTTAAAGCTAAACGTAACCAATATTCATAATCCATGCAATAATTTAAATTTGTGTCTAATTGTTCAAATCGATCTATTACCGAACGACGAAAAAAAACAGCTGGTTGACATAAATAACAAACCTCTTTCAATCTTTCTATGTCCCAAGGTTCTGTAGGATATGCTTCTATTACATTATCATTTTTATCGATATGATTAGCATTTGCATAAACCACATCTATTTCTGGATGAGTTTTAAAAAAATCTAACACTGTTTGCAACGTATCAGAATAATAAATATCGTCCGAATTGAGCCAACCTATAATCTTACCTTTGGTACTCGCAATGCCTTTGTTAACAGCATCAGTCTGACCTTTATCTTTTTCTGAAATCCACCGGATTTTACCTTCATATTTTTTCAAAACCTCCAGCGTAGAATCTGTACTTGCACCATCGACAACAATATAATCAAGGTTTGGAATTTGCTGCTGCAAGACACTTTGAATGGTGCGTTCAATAAATTCACCTTGGTTATAAGAAGGTGTAATAACACAGATTGATGTAGTCATAAGGGTTATATTCTCGAAATTCAAAATTTATGCTCTCAGCACATTACGATCTGGAATTAATCTAAGATTAAGGGATATTACACTATCGTCACTTTTCGGGCAAATAAACTGCATTTTCATTTGCTAATTTTTAAATCCTATTTTATGTTTTTCGAAATGATTTAACAAAATTTTTAATTTTCCTAGGTAATAGTTTGCTACCTAATTTTAAAGTTAATTGATAAAGTTTGTTTAAGACATACTTAAAGTTATTTACGATTGGATGAATAATTCTATCAAAAGATACTGGTTTCCATTGTTCTGAAATAACTTGTCGAACTTCTTTGTTAAGAGACCTGTTCCATTTTAATGAATATATTAAGGTCAATAATCCAGATAAAAAAGCAAATGTAAGTGGATTGTGCTTTAGATTAGTTTTTTCTTCTAACATTATGGAACCATAATTTCTTAGCCACCGCATAGGAACATAACCTAGTTTTTCCTTTAACATATTATTTATTTCAGTATGGACTTCTAATCTCGCACCCAATGTTTTAGTTTCTTTGTGCAGTCTGGTAGCCGCAAGAGTTTCTCTAAACCAGCTAAAACGGACACCTGCGAGGGCTAAACGAATCCAGTATTCATAGTCCATACAATATTCTAAATTTTCTTGTAAAAGACCATATTTTTCTACCACAGAACGTCGTAAAAATACCGCAGGTTGACTAATAAAACAAACTTGCTTTAACCGTTCAATATTCCATTCTTCAGTGTAATATGCTTCAATAAAATTATCTTCAGTATCAATATGGTTAGCATTCCCATATAAAATATCTATCTCAGGATACTGAGCAAAAAACTTTTGTATTTTAGCTAAGGCGTTGGGATAATAAATATCATCAGAATTAAGCCAGCCAATAATTTCTCCCGAAGTTTGTTGAATTCCTTTATTGATCGCATCAGTTTGTCCTTTATCCTTCTCAGAAACCCAGCGAATCTCTTTATCATATTTTTTTAATATATCAATTGTATTATCATTGCTTCCACCATCCACAACTAAATATTCAAGGTGAAGTATTTTTTGTGACAAAATGCTTTTGATAGTTTTTTCAATAAATTTGCCCTGATTATAGGAAGGTGTAATAATTGAGATTGTTTGCATCATTAAATTCTCATACTATCTCTAATAAATCATTTTTTTCAGAGAATTTATTGGCTAATAACTTTTCGCAAGCTATTTCTTCTCCATGGTTGACGCTTTTAATAACTTTTGCAAAGACATTTAAATATTTCTCTGCCATAGTAGTGACATTTCCTATTTCTTCAGCACGTCGCAATCCATATTCTATTTTTTCCTGAATTATATTTGAATCTAATTCGAGAATTTGAATGGCCGCAACAATTTCTGTGGGTTTTCTTGGATCAAAATAGATAGCGCTTTCACCAGCAATTTCAGGCACACTAGTGCAATTACTACATATTACAGGTTTAGCATTCGCCATGGCTTCAAGAATAGGCATTCCAAATCCCTCAAATAATGAGGGATAAATAATGGCTTTACATCCTGCAAATACAGCAGAAAACTCTTCATTAGATAAAAAGCCTGCAAATTTAATTCTATCTTGCAACTTCATTTTAATCACTATAGCTTTCAAATATTCTAAACGTTCACTTGGAGCACCTGTGCAAATTAATTTTAGGCTTGAGTTAGGAAACTTATGAATATACATTGCAAATGCGGTCAATAGTATTTCATGATTCTTATGTTTCCAATAATTAGCCGGATATAAAAGATAATTTTCTTTTGTAATCAAAAACTTTTGGAACAGCTCATTTTGTAAATGGTTATTAATACTAGGTAGACGATTGTCAAGCCCAATATAAATCGTTTCTGTTTTTCCAACAATATCATAAGGTGAATTATCAATAATAGTTTGTTTAACATAATCAGATATCGTAATAATATGATTCGCTTTTTCACATGCATCTATGAATATATTTCTTCGCTGCGCTCGATCCTCCGTGGTAAAAAATTGAGGATAAAAATGATATTGGATATCTAAAACGACACAAACTGTTGGAACTCCTGTCTGATGATACAATGGAGCAGTAAAAGGGCAAAATAATAGATCAAAAGAGTTTTGCTCAGTTGAATTATTAGCAGTTTTGGAATGTAAAACAAATTGTTTCAAAGTTTTATTATATACTCTTTTTAGAATTCGTTTTACTTTGGCAACATAACGACTTTGTGGCTTTGGCTTAATTCCAATTTGAGGATTATTTACACATTTCAGCTTGATATTTCCATTTTCAAGTTGAGACAATTCTTTGTGACTCCAGAAACTGGTCAATAATATAAAATTACATTGTGGCATTATCTTTGCCATTTCTTTAACTAATTCAATAGCTAAAATTTTTGCTCCTCCATTATCACCGCCAGACAAAACTGGAGTTAAATCAACGGCGATAGTTTTATTTGACAGTATCATAACCTGATTTGAAAGTTCTTTTTTGTCTTTGTCTGAAGCAAGGTAATCCTTATAGGTTTTTTCAATAATTTCTAATCTCATAATGCGATCTTTGTCTGCTTGATTGTAAAGAGTACACCAATAGCGAGTTTGTTGGTCGAGATCTAACATAGCAAGAAGCAATCGTAAATTAGGTTTTGATAAAAGAAAATCATCAATTATACTATTTTCATTCTTCACAAACTCGGTTTGGCTGGCAACTAAAAACATATCATAGTGATCAAACACAGCTTTTTCAAATTGGATATGCTGAATATTTAATTTCTCTTTAAGTAACTTAATGATAGCTGCTCTACTAAACAAAAATAAATGTTCATCTTTTAGCATATGACTCAAAAATGCTGCATTTTCATTTTTTAAAGTTTCATATGATTTGCCAAATGGAAAATCAGGCATTTGAATGAAAAGCATTCCATTATTCTTCAATAATTGTTTGCATATGGTTAATGTACTCATTGGATCTTGTAAATGTTCAAGAACATCCATTAGTATAATCACATCAAATGATTGATTTTTAAATGTCTGCTGTTGAATAGATCCAACATGCATACTAATATCAAAAGTTTTTTTCCCAAAATCAACAACCCACGGGCTGATTTCCAAACCAATGGCATTGTATCCTGCAGCTTGCATTAATGATACAAAACCACCATGGCCACAACCAATATCTATGGCTTTTGCTTCAGGCAATTTATATTGTAATAAGACCCTTAACCAATTAATACATCGATCTGTCATATCTGTTCGGGATCGAGAATATATATCACTTTGGTGCAAATCTTCTCTACTATGTTCCAGCCAATAATTTTTAGAGTAAAGTTCATTTTTAGCATTATCATCTTGTACTCGTGTTAGATCAGTTTCTGGAATAATTGCAACAATTAAGGTGCCACAAGTTGAACAAAGCAGATATTCATTAGAAAATTGTTCCAATTTATTATTACCACACCAACACTGTGAAGTCTTTTTTACTTTAGTATTTGATGTTTCTTTCTGCATAATTTATTCTCTATTTATAATATTATCCGATTGATAAATTAAAGCCCTTGTTAAAGTTAACCTTTGAATCATTCAAATTTTTATAGAAAAGCTCAAAAGATTTATTATCAATAAAGTCTATTTTTGATTCTCCGTTATATCAAAGAATACAGATATTATTGAAAATTAATATATATTAAAAATATATCTAAATCTTTTTCAATTCCAGCATCTTGCTTAATGTATGTTCTAAATTAATAAACTTTAACAAAGCTAAATCAGATTTAAGCTTTTTGGTTGATCCTACTAAATAGCTTATTTCATTGGTTCGCACAAATTCAGGATTAGTTTTAATTTCAATTTGATGCCCTGTGATTTCATACATGATTTTGAGAACGTCATTAATACAATAACCTTTACCAGAGCATATATTGTATGTTCCGGACTGAATATCGTTTATTAAAAGCTGATAATAAACATCACATACAAATTCAATATCATTGAATTCTCGATATACATTAATATTACCAAGTTCAATGGTTTCTGCTTTGCGGTGAAAATGATCAACAATCTTAGGAATTAAAAAATTAAGATCTTGTTTTGGACCAGTATAATTAAAAGGACGAGTAATAATAATATTTAACTTATCAATATACCAACTTGCAATGGTTTCCATACAAAATTTACTTAAACCATAATGGTTTTGTGGCTTTGGGATAAGATTTTCAGTTAACTCTGTAACTGTTTGGTTACCATAGACAATCGAACTACTTGGCAAAATAATTTTTTGTGGTTTTTTATATAGTGTTAAACAAGATTGCAAAATGGATTCTACGGCAAATGCATTAACCTTATAAAATTCAAATGGATCGTCATGAGCAACAAACGAAATACCTGCAAGATTAATAATACAATCTGGTTCAGTTTGATGCAGTATCTGTTCAATCTCATGTTTTTTTGTGATATCACATGAATACATACCTTCAGCTATGATATCCGTTTTCTTATTACAAGTCCCATACACGATTATATTTCGCTGCAACAAATATTCAGCAAGGCTTTGTCCAGTAAAACTATTTACCCCAATTATTAAAACTTTCACTGACTGTACCTATACTAAAATGATGCATTTCGCTTATTTCTTTCAATATCTGCTTCTACCATAATTTTGCATAGGGTTTCTAATTTGGTTTTTGGCTCCCACCCTAATTTTGTTTTAGCTTTGCTTGAATTGCCGATCAATAAATCTACTTCTGTTGGACGGTAAAATTGCTCACTCACTTGCATCACGGTTTTACCTGTCGCTTTATCAACTGCATATTCTTTGTGATTCGAGCCATTAAATTCGATTTCAATTTCGGCTGCTTTAAATGCCATCTGTACAAAACTTCTAACCGTTTCGGTACGATTGGTTGCTAATACATAATCATCGGCTTCTCTTGCTTGCAGCATTAAATACATGCCTTCAACATATTCTTTTGCAAAACCCCAATCACGTTTAGCATCTAAATTTCCTAATTCTAAACAACTCAATTTTCCGAGTTTGATTTTTGCAACGGTATCGGTGATTTTACGAGTCACAAAATCTTGCCCACGTAATGGCGATTCATGGTTAAATAAAATTCCGCTGCAAGCAAATATATTATACGATTCTCGATAATTAATTGTGATCCAATGACCATATAATTTGGCGACACCATAAGGGCTTCGCGGATAAAAAGGCGTTGATTCAATCTGAGGGATTGCTTGCACTTTACCAAACATTTCTGAGGTTGATGCTTGATAAAACTTAATTTTTGGATTGACTGTACGAATGGCTTCCAACAAATAAAGCGGCCCTAACGCAGTGATATTCGCTGTAGTAATAGGTTGTTTAAATGACACGCCTACAAAACTTTGAGCGGCTAAATTATAGATTTCTTCCGGTTGAATTTCTGAAATCATTCGGATGCTATCAGAAGGATCTGTTAAGTCATACTCATACAATTGCAAATTAGGATGGTCTTTGATACCTAATTCTTCAATTCGCCAAAAATTCAAAGAACTGGCACGTCGAAAAGTTCCATAAACTTTATAACCTTTAGTTAAAAGTAGCTCAGCTAAGTAAGCCCCGTCTTGGCCTGTGATACCAGTTACAATTGCTTTTTTCATATAAATATAAATATCTTTAGTTAACGTTTTTTGAATAGATTATTATAAGTTTATGTGGTAATTTATGCAAACTTTATCATTCAAATCAATATTTGAGATTAACAGTTTAGTTTTGAAGTAATTATATGAATAAAGATTCCATAATTTATGTGGCAGGTCATACAGGCTTAGTTGGGTCAGCCCTAGTCAGGGCATTGATACAGGAAGGCTATTCAAACATTATTTTGAAAAAGCGTAAAGAATTAGATTTATTATGCCATCATTCTGTTGGTGAGTTTTTTGAAACTGAAAAACCTGAATATGTATTTTTAGCAGCTGCTAAAGTTGGTGGTATATTGGCAAATACTACTTATCAAGCTGACTTTATTTATGATAATTTGCAAATTCAAAATAATGTTATTTACTCTGCTTACAAAGCTCGAGTTAAGAAATTATTATTTTTGGGCTCAAGTTGTATTTATCCTAAAAATTGCTCTCAACCTATTAAAGAAGAGTATTTATTGTCTGGTAAACTTGAACCCACTAATGAAGCCTACGCCATAGCAAAAATTGCTGGGATTACTATGTGTCGCGCATTCAACAATCAGTATGGATGTAATTTTATTTCAGTAATGCCCACTAATCTTTACGGACCAAATGACAATTATGATTTAAACTCTTCTCATGTGCTACCCGCACTTATTCGAAAATTCCATGAGGCAAAGATTAATAATAAAGATAGTGTTACTATCTGGGGAAGTGGTTCTCCGATGCGTGAATTTTTACATGCAGATGACCTTGCTAATGCATGTATTCACATAATGAAAAACTATAATGATCCAGAAATTGTGAATATAGGTTGTGGATCGGATATTTCTATCAGAGATTTAGCACTTTTAATTAAAGAAGTTGTTGGCTTTACCGGCGATCTTAGATTTGATAGTTCTAAACCTGATGGAACCCCACGCAAACTATTAGATATTTCAAAGCTTAAAAACTTGGGATGGAAACCTTCCATCTCATTGTCGGATGGGATCAAGTCCACTTATCAAGTATTTTTAAATTTGAATAATGAACTCTGATAAAATTTTTTTTGTTCTAGATCCAGACTGGCCTAAAAACAGATGGCTAGGGCATTTATACAACTATCACACTTATTTTGTGCATCAATTAATCAGTCAAGGGTATCAAGTTATTTCGATTTCTCCTGATCCTGATAAAGTACTACAATTACTATGTAATTTTTCTGTTGCTGATCTTAGTAAAGTTTATTTTGCATCTTATGACGAGTTACAAAAGCAAATTGAAGCTCTCGTTATTCCCCCGCCCCTCCCTGAACCTGAACCTGAACTCTTAGTTAAGAAAAACAATAAATCTCTTATAGCGCTGCTTAAATCTATAGTAATAAAATTATCACCAGAATGGCTTTTACGTTTTTATCGAAAATTAGTAGGCAAAGAAATTGATAACCGTATTGCTGCCTTAGAGGAAATACAAATTGAGAGTGAGAGCGACACTGAAAATTTGGAAAAAATACCTGATGAAGTAAAAAAAACACATTTTGAGTTTGAGAAATTTAATAACTATATTAATTTGATTGTGAAAAAATACAATTTTGAAGCATCTAAGATTTTTGTACTTTTTCCATATGTAGATACTTATGTATATTATGACTTTAATGGAGAAACCGTAGATACGGTCTTAAATTTTCCTTGGTATGGAATGTGGATACAAGTGAAAAATTGTCAAGAAGAAGTTAAGTTAGCCAGACTTTCTTTTTTTAATTGTAAAAATTGTAAGGGGATTGGAGTACTTGAAGATGATAAAGTTGAAAAACTACAAAGTGTATTTCCTTTAACAACTATAACCTTATTTCCTGATATTATAACTGAAACACGTACTAATAAAGATTATCTACTAGCTAAGCATTTTAGAGCTGCAGCAAATAATCGTAAAATAATAGGACTTCTTGGTCGACTAAATGAAGATAAAGGAATCATCAATTTTTTAAAAACAAGCATCCAAGCATCAAATAACAATAATCAAGATTATTTTTTTGTATTGCTAGGAGGTGGTTTATTTCACTCTCAGGAATTTATAACACTGTTAAATGAAGCTTCTGAAAACGAAAACAATATCATCTATTTACATTCCATTACCAAAGATGAAGATTTTGATTCTGTTTTCAATGAATGTGATATTATTTATGCTGCTTACCGAAATTTTTCTTTTAGTAGCAATACACTAGCAAAAGCTGCACTATATGAAAAACCTGTGATAGTCAGCTCAGGTTTTCTTATGCAACAACGTGTTGAAAAATATCAAATTGGCGTTGCAATTGAACAAGATAATCCGACCGAAACATTGTTTGCTATTGAATGTTTATTAAAAAAACAAGATTTGCGTGGAATGCCTCTAGCCTTTGAATTTAAAAAATTTAAAAGTGAAAATTCTTATGAACAATTTGGTATGGCATTGCATGAATTAATTAAGGAGTCTTAATATGAAAGTTCTTTATGACGGATTAATTTATTCAATGCAAAAAGTTGGCGGTATCAGTTGTTACTTTAAAAATATTATCCAAAATTTTTCTGCGGACATCTATCCTTATGTTTCAAAACGAACAAATGCAAAGACGCTTTGTTTCCCTATTTCTAAAAACGTTAAATCTATTCCTGTTCTATATACAGATAATAAAAACTTCATAAACAAAATAGGTGAAATTTTAGGATATCAACTTTATCAAAACATTATTCGACCACAAGTAATGCACCCCACCTATTATGATTTATTAAGTTGGAAAAAATTTGATAATAAATTTAATTTCCCCATTGTTATAACCGTCTATGATATGATTCATGAGCGCATTATTCAGCACTTGGATCCTACAAATGGCTTGCCTCATGTTGCTTTGAAAAAAAAAGTGCTGTTTTTAGCAAATCATTTAATTTGTATTTCTGAAAATACTAAAAAAGATTTATTAGATATCTATCCTGAATTAAAAAGAACACCGATTACAGTCATTCCATTGGCATCCTCTTTGAATCCATTGCTTGACCAAGAACATCAATTACTGTTGGATGAAAAGTATTTTTTATATGTAGGTAGTCGAGACATAACTTATAAAAACTTTTCAACTTTATTAAAAGCATTTTCTAAGATCTCACAAACTTTTTCAGATTTTAAGATTAAAGTTGTTGGTTTGCCCCTGAATGAAAATGAGCGTAACCTCATCACAGAACTCAAAATAACTCAAAAAATAGATGTTGTAGGTTATGTGTCTGATCAAGAATTAGTGCATCTTTACAAAAATAGTACGGCTTTTATATACCCTTCAATGTATGAAGGCTTTGGCATTCCGCCTTTAGAAGCTATGATGTGTGGTTGTTTAGTTATTTGTTCAGATACAGCAAGTCTGCCCGAGGTAACAGGAAATGCAGCATTGCATTTTAATCCAGAAAACTTAAATAAGTTATCAGAATTATTAGAATACTCAATCAACATCCCTAATAAAGAAAAAATGCATTATATTAATGCTGGCTTTGTTCAAGCCAATCGATTTTCTTGGACTTTAACAGCTCATCAAACTGAAAATGTGTATAAGAGCTTGGTTTAATGAATAATCTTGATTTATCTAAAAGATACTCTATGCCGCTTTTACAACCCCATTCTGTTTAATTAGATGTAACTGGATATTAGTAAATATAAATTCTCGTCTAGTTTTTAGACTCTGATTGAAATCTACCCCATTTTCGATAATAATAGCTGTCTTGTTTTTATAGACCAAAGAACTCAAAGATGCAGCAAATAACGTTGGCTTTCGAAGATATCTTTCAAGGCATCAGCAATTGGCGGATCTGGCTGCTATTAAGCTGGCAAGATATTAAATTACGATACCGTCGTTCTCAATTAGGCCCATTTTGGATCACTATCAGTATGGCGATTACCATTTATACGATGGGATTTTTATACGGCCATTTATTTAAACAAGATTTAACCCACTACTTCCCATTCCTTGCTTCTGGAATGCTTATTTGGGCAATGATTTCTACCATTATCAATGAAAGTACTGCTTGCTTTATTGAAGGTGAAGGGTATTTAAAACAAATTAAAACCCCATTTAGCATTTACATCATGCGAGTTATTTCTCGTAACTTTATTATTTTTTTACATAATGTTGTTGTGTTAGTGCCTATCTTAATTTATTTTCATGTACCTGTAGGCTGGCATATATTCATGCTGTTTTTTGGCTTATGCATCATTATGCTAAATGGTTTTATATATGGCTTATTGTTTGCCATGTTAGGCGCACGATTTCGAGATATTGCAGTTATTATTCAAAATTTAATTCAAGTGGCCTTTTTCTTAACGCCAGTCATGTGGATGCCGCAAACCTTACCTGAAAGATTAGATTGGATACTTAAAATAAATCCTTTTGCACAATTTATTGAGATTGCTCGTGAACCTTTATTAGGACAATCCGTAAGTTGGTATACAATAAATTTTAACCTAGCATTTGCGGTAATTGGCGTTATTATTGTATTCTTTATTTTCAAACAATTTCGTCGCCGCATTGTATATTGGTTATAGGCAAAATTATGGCTTTTATAAAATTAGATGATGTTTCAGTAGAATTTCCTATCTATGAAGTGAGTTCTCGTTCTATCAAAAAACAATTGATGCGGCTTACGACTGGCGGGGCTCTTTCTAAAGAAAGCAAGGTTGTTAGCGTTAAAGCACTCAACCATATCACCCTGAATATTCAACGGGGTGATCGAGTGGGTTTAGTTGGCCACAATGGTGCTGGAAAAAGCACTTTATTGCGCGTATTAGCTAATATCTATGAACCAACAGCAGGAAGAATCACTATCAACGGCAAAGTGTCAGCCTTATTAGATGTGATGTTGGGAATGGACGCAGAATCTACTGGTTATGAAAATATAGTAATGCGTGGTTTGATTCATGGCTTGAAGCGAAAAGAAATCTTGCAAAAACAACAAGAAATTGCTGATTTTACTGATCTTGGTGATTATTTAGCGATGCCTGTACGTACTTATTCATCTGGGATGCGACTACGATTAGCATTTAGCATCGCCACTAGCGTTTTATCTGAAATCATTGTCTTAGATGAAGTAGTAGGTGCTGGCGATGCATCGTTTATGAAAAAAGCGGAAGATCGCCTTAATTCAATGTTGAATAACGCTGAAATTGTAGTACTCGCCTCGCATTCAAACCAAGTCATCAGCGAAGTTTGCAATAAAGTTTTATGGCTTAATGCTGGCGAAGTTGCGTACTATGGATCAGTGAGCGAAGGTATAGAACACTATATGCATCATAAAATCTCGACGGCAGCTTTTTAGAAAATACCTCCTCTCTCCAAAGAGAGATTATACTACTCGCCCATAATTATCTTCATATCGAACAATATCATCCTCACCTAAATACTCCCCAGATTGAACTTCAATTAGCTCTAACATGATATTTCCAGGATTACGTAAGCGATGTTTTGTTTGCGTAGGAATATAAGTAGATTCATCATGTTTTAGGGTAAATACATTCTCACCATTAGTGACTTCTGCAACCCCAGTCACTACTACCCAATGTTCTGAACGATGATGATGTGATTGTAAAGAAAGACTTGCACCTGGTTTAACGGTAATGCGTTTTACTTTGTACTTTGGCCCCTCGATTAAAGTTTCATAGGATCCCCAAGGACGATATACCCGCTTATGGCTATAAGCCTCTGCACGATCATGATGATTTAAATGTTCAACAATTTTTTTAACTTGCTGACTTTTATTTTTATGAGTGACTAAAATAGCATCTGGAGTTTCAACTACTACAATATCTTCCAATCCCACTGCAACTAACATACGTTCTTCAGCGCGCAAATAACTGTTTTTTACATCAGAAGTAAGCACATCACCGATAGTAACATTACCATCCGTATCTTGTTTTTCAGATTCCCATAATGCTGACCAAGAACCAATATCACTCCACTGACAACTGCTGGGAACTACAACTGCATTCTCCGTATGCTCCATCACAGCATAATCAATTGAATTTGCTGGGCATTGTGCAAATGTTTCGGGATTTAATCGAATAAAATCTAAATCTTGCTTTTCATCTGAATAAGCGCGTTTTACTGCCTCTAACATGGTTGGAGCAAATTTTTCTAATTCCTCTAAATATCGAGAAGCTTTGAAGACAAACATTCCACTATTCCAATAGTAATTCCCAGACTTTAAATATTCTTCTGCTTTTTCTTTACTAGGTTTTTCAATAAATTTGTCAACTTTGAAAACTTTATTTTGTGCTAATGATTGACCCGCTTGAATATAGCCATAACCTGTTTCTGGCTTATCTGCCGTAATACCAAAAGTCACCAAATAATCAAGCGCTGCATATTCAACTGCAATTTGAATAGAATCATGAAAGTTTTTTGTATTGCCAATTTTATGATCGGCTGGCAGCACTAATAAGATTACATCTTCATCTTGCAAAGCATGCAATGCTGCAACTGCAACAGCGGGTGCAGTATTTTTACCTTCGGGCTCTAAAATAATTTGAGAATTATGAATATTAATCTCACGCAATTGTTCCGCAACAATAAAACGATGCTCACCATTGCAAACAATGATCGGGGTTTCGCTAACAATGCCCTCTAATCGTAATAGGGTTTCTTGTAGTAAAGTGTGATTAGATGCCGCTAGTGGTAAAAATTGTTTGGGTGTTAGTTCGCGCGATAATGGCCAAAGTCGACTGCCAGTACCCCCCGATAAAACAGCTGCAACGATTTTCATTATTCCTACCCTCCCCGATAGATTTGAACGTATATTACCCATATCCCTATTAAATTGGAAGGTTAATCTGTTAGTGATTCCAGACAAGAAATCGATAGCCTAAATAATTAGCCATGAACCCTAATGCTATACCAAAGATTACCAACATATTTTCTATAATAAAACCCCGCCCTAGAAAATGTAACCCCACAAATAATACGACTAATTGTATTAATACCGAAGCCAAAGCAACGCTATTAAACTTACAAAATTTTCTAAAATAAGAGGTTGTTTGAGTTGCTATTGTTTTGGAAAACGTCACTTTATTATTCAAAAAAAAGTTATTGATTATAGCAACCTCGATCGCAATAAAACTTGCAAACTCAGACAACATAAAATTTCTAAGCACATTAAAAATAATTAATTGTAGACCAGCTGAAATACACCCTACCGCAGCGGCCATAAAGATTTGCATAATTTCTGGTTGGATTGATAATAGATGTTTACGCATTTGCTTGTCTTAATTAAAACCTCCAGATAGCATACCTTAGTCAAAGTTTTTCACAAGTCTTGGTTGACATTCTGACAAACTCCATACAGAATATAGCTCCTGTAATTGGGGTATAGCCAAGCGGTAAGGCACGGGGTTTTGATCCCCGCATTCCTAGGTTCGAATCCTAGTACCCCAGCCATTTTAGAGCTTAAACGGAGTATACCGTGGCCTCAATAATGCTGTTTGCTGGTAACGCTAACCTTCCTCTTGCAAATGAAATTGCTCACTATCTTGATATCCCTTTAGCTGAGGCCTTTGTTGGTACTTTTAGCGATGGGGAAACCATGGTTGAAATTAAAGAAAATGTTCGTGGCCGTGATGCTTTTATTATTCAACCTACTTGCGCACCTACGAATAATAATCTAATGGAACTTATCATTATGGCCGATGCTTTACGCCGAGCTTCAGCCAGTAGAATTACTGCCGTAGTCCCTTATTTTGGCTATGCGAGACAAGATCGTCGCGTTCGCTCAGCACGAGTTCCTATTACTGCAAAAGTTGTGGCTGACATGATGGCAACTGTTGGCATTTCTAGAATGCTGACCGTAGATTTGCATGCAGATCAAATTCAAGGCTTTTTTTATATCCCTGTTGATAATGCTTATGCAACACCCGTGATTATTGACGACATTAGACGCCAGAGTTTAGAAGATATCATGGTTGTATCACCTGATGTAGGCGGTGTAGTAAGAGCTCGAGCGATTGCAAAACGATTAAATGAAGCTGATTTAGCAATCATTGACAAACGCCGTCCTAAAGCTAATGTTGCAGAAGTGATGAACATTATTGGTGATGTTAAAAATCGCCATTGTCTCATCGCAGATGATATTGTGGATACTGCGAGTACCTTATGTTTCGCAGCGCAAGCACTGAAAGACAAAGGCGCTACGACTGTGCGCGCTTATTGCACCCATCCAGTGCTATCTGGCAAAGCCATCGAAACTATTAGTAACTCTTCTATTGATGAAATTGTGGTTACGAACTCTATACCATTGTCCGATGCAGCTAAAAATTGTAGTAAAATTAGGGTACTAAGCCTTGCTGAACTCTTAGCGAAAATTATTCGTCGTATTAATGAAGAAGAATCCGTCAGCTCGATGTTTCCAGACGCTTAATCAGCCATAATAAATGCTACAATTTTTGCAAAAGCCAGTGTATACTATGACACCTTTTATACGATAAGTATTTTTAGTACTATATTATTTAACACTTTAATTGGAGAACTCCAATGTCTCAAGCATATGAATTGCATGCAGAAACTCGGAATGACCTTGGTAAAGGCCATAATCGCCGTATGCGTATTAACAATAAAATCCCTGCTGTTATCTATGGTGCAGGACAACATCCAGAACATATTACTTTAGAACATCATAAGGTCATTAAGGCTTTAGAGAATGAATCATTCTATTCACATATTTTGACATTAAGTCTAAATGGCAAAAATCAAAAAGCCGTGTTGAAAGCTATTCAACGGCATCCATTCAAACCTAAAGTTATGCATATGGATTTTTTGCGTATCTCTGATAAAGAAAAAATTCTGATGCATATACCATTGCACTTTAAGGGCGAAGAGAAAGCTCCTGGTGTTAAGTTGCGTAACGGTATTGTTTCTCATTTAGAAACCAGTGTAGATATTTCTTGCTTACCTGCTGATCTTCCAGAGTTTATTGAAGTAGATATCAGTAATTTAGATTTAGATCAAACTGTACATTTATCTGATATAAAACTACCAAAAGGCGTTGAATTAACAGAATTAAGCCATGGCCATGATAAGCCTGTTGCGAGTATTCACTTACCTCGCGCCGCAGTTGAAGCTGAAACTGCAGCAGCACCTGTACCCGCTGAAGTTCCAACTCATAGAGATGAACAAAAAACTGAAGAATAATCCTTTTATGACCCATATTTTATTGTATGGGTCATTCTCTATTTCCAAACAAAATGAATCATAGAATTCCTATACAACTCATTGTTGGCCTTGGCAATCCTGGCTCTGACTATGAAAAAACTCGGCATAATGCCGGAGTATGGTTTGTTGATGAAGTCGCTCGTAAATTTAAAGTTTCTCTGCGCCCTGAATCAAAATTTAAAGGCTTAACTGGTCATTTTTCTAATGCAGACAATCAACAATGCCGTTTATTAGTTCCTACGACTTTCATGAATCATTCTGGCTACGCAATCCAGGCGATTGCTAGTTTCTATAAACTACCCGTTGAAGCCATCTTAGTTGCACATGATGAACTAGATTTACCCGCTGGCACTATTCGTTTAAAACAAGGTGGTGGTCACGGTGGTCATAATGGTTTGCGGGACACCATCAACCAATTAGCGAGTAAAGAATTCTTTCGCTTACGCATTGGGATTAATCACCCAGGCCATAAAGATAAAGTGGTTGACTATGTGTTGGGCCGCCCATCAAAAGATGACAGTGAGAAAATCACTCAATCTATTCACGATGCAATAAAAATATTGCCTGAGATACTGGTAGGTGAAATGCAAAAAGCAATGAAGCATTTGCACTCGTAAACTTTAAATAATCAAAGATTAGGGTCTGTTGACATTTTATTAAATGGTTATTCTTCTTTTGTAACATCATGACTAAACATCCGTTCAAAATCATCCTTCGCCATTTTAACAGTAATAAGCCAATTGCTTTCTGCATCAAAACGTTCATGCAGTACTGCTTCCATTTCATAGAGTTGGGCACGTAAACGTCCTTCTTGAGGAGAAAGACACAACGTTCGTTGTACTGGATCACCATACACTAATTCATTAATGGCTGTAGTTAATAAATCAATCCCTAAATTTTTTGCCGCAGAAAGATGAACTCGTATAGGCTTCCCTTGTTTGTCACGGATAATTTCAGGTTGCCAACCTTCCATTAAATCAATTTTATTATAAATTTGTAAAATTGGTACCTCACTTGCACCAATTTGCAGTAAGACATCAAGCACTTGCTCTGCCTGTTCGTGATGAGCCTCATCGTGAATATCCATCACATGTAGTAATAAACTTGCATCGCGTGTTTCTTCTAAAGTTGCACTAAATGCATCCACTAAATCATGTGGTAAATGTCGAATAAATCCAACAGTATCAGCTAAAATAATTTTTCCTGAGCCAGGCAACTTTAAATGTCGTAATGTTGGATCAAGTGTTGCAAATAACTGATCTGCTACATAAACATTCGCAGCTGTCATCAGATTAAATAAAGTAGACTTACCTGCATTGGTGTACCCTACTAAAGAAACTGTTGGTAATAATGCTTTTCTGCGAGCACTGCGACTTTGATCACGTTGTTTACGTACTTTCTCGAGTTTCTGATTGATATTTTTAATTCGATTTCGCAATAATCTACGATCTGTTTCTAGTTGTGTTTCTCCAGGCCCGCGTAAACCAATTCCACCTTTCTGTCGTTCTAAGTGAGTCCAGCCCCGTACTAAACGGGTTGACATATGTTGCAGTTGGGCTAACTCAACTTGCAGTTTTCCTTCAAATGATTGTGCGCGTTGTGCAAAAATATCTAAAATTAAGCCAGTGCGATCAATCACACGGCATTCAAATAGTCTTTCGAGATTGCGCTCTTGTGCAGGAGATAAAGAATGATTAAAAATAACGATTTGCGTTTTAAATTGCTGCACTAAAGCTCTAAGTTCTTCTGCTTTACCACCACCAATAAAATATTTGGCATCTGGCACTGGACGAGCTGTAGTAACAACACATTGTACATTGGCACCCGCGGATTTTGCCAGCTCTTCAAACTCACCTAAATATTCTTTTTTCTCATATTCAGGAAATTCAACATGAACTAAAATCGCGTTCTCGCCAAACTTAGGACGTTCAAACAACGTGAATCCTCTCTATAATTGAATCGCGCTATTCACTAGGTTCCTCAATATCCTCTCCACTGATACTAACATTTTTTGTTGGCACAATAGTAGAAATGGCATGCTTATAAACCATTTGACTCACAGAATTTTTCAGCAAAACGACAAATTGATCAAAAGATTCAACTTGACCTTGCAACTTAATGCCATTGACCAAATAGATAGAAACAGGAATCTTTTCGCGACGCAATGCGTTTAAAAAAGGATCTTGTAGAGTTTGCCCTTTTGACATACACCTACTCCCTAATGTTATTATTGTTATTGGGTTTCTTTTAAGTGTAGCAGATAAATTGTATTTGTGGATATAAAATAGAATCAATTTATAATTTCTAAGACTCATTCGTTAGAACTATATTTTATTCTCTTATGAATGCCTCAGCCTCTACTTCGACAAGACAGTCACCAACAAGCTTAGCCTGCACCAACGTGCATACTGGTTTGATTTTAATGAATTTTTCACCATGAATTTTTGCAACAACTTCCCAATCATTAATGTCATTTACAAAAATTCTCGTGCGCACAACATCATTCAATGTACCGCCTAAGGCTTGTATTGCTTGTTCAATTCTTTCCAAAATAAACCGCATTTGCAATGCCGGATCATCTTTTCCAACAATTTCATTTTTGGTAGTTGCTGTTGTTCCTGCGACTAAAATTTGCTTCCCTATACGAATAGCTCTTGAAAATCCTGCTATTTCTTCCCAAATTGTGCCCGTAGAAAATTGTTGCCTGATCTCATTATTCACTTGTAGCTACTATCTGTTCAATTGATCAATGATGTTATAACAAAACTTTATTCTAGTCGATGTCATTCTAGCATGTTAAAATTTCAGGACTTTAAAAAACGACAAAGATGACCAAAATTGGAGTTTTTTATAACTGCTAAACTTACACTTTCGAATTTTTGAGGATTATTATGGGTTTTAAATGTGGCATTGT
>JBGSLN010000087.1:0-4496 GCA_041740675.1 Gammaproteobacteria bacterium
ATATTTACCATATACCTACCATCAAGACTAAATGCTTTCGAATTAATAGTATCAGTATTTTCTGTAAACTCATGCACCATCGCCCCGCTCTCAATATCCCACTGACGTGTTGTCTTATCATATGAACCAGTAAAAACATACCTACCATCAGGGCTGAATGATACTAAAGTAATACCTTTTGTATGTCCGGTAAATTCACGCAGCATCTCTCCAGTCTCAATATCCCACAGACGTGCTGTATTATCCCATGATCCCGTCATAACATACTTACTATCAAGACTGAATGCTACTGAAAAAACTTTATCTGTATGTCCTGTAAACTCATGAACTATCTTTCCAGTCCTAATATTCCATAGACATGCTGTCTTATCCCATGATCCCGTCATAATATACTTTCCATCAGGGCTGAGTGCTACTGAAGTAACCCAATTTGCATGCCCGATAAACTTTTTAAATCCCACCTCTATTTTTTGCAGCATCTTGCTATAAATCGGCAATGATCTGAGCACTTTTCGAGCAATCTCTTTTTGAAGATCCAATGGCATCCATTCCATTAAAAATTGTATTCCTTCTTCCGTGAGCAGCCTTGGTAAATTATTCTTCGGATCTTTTTTTAACAAATCTAATTGCTCTTGTATGTATTCACTCGACATTAGATTGGTTGGAACAGAATTGCTATTGTTTAAATCTACGTTGGTCATACTAAATACTAGCGAAGCAGTACCTAGCATTCCAAAAACAAGTAACCCTTTTATCGTACGTTTCATAATAAAACCTCTCGTTTTGTTATTTTTTTAGTTATACAATCGTGCAGCTTTCAGACTCTTGTACTAGTTTACCAAGTATCTTTTTAATCTTTGGATCAAATGAATTGAATGTAGGTTCCATACTCGGAATAATTTCACACCTTTTATCCTTTTTCAATGCATCATCAATCAGCATTAAAAGATAGAGTTGTGATATAGTGATCTTATTCAAAAGATCATCAATCCTTCTAACCTCACTTATATCCCACAACCACTCTATTTTATCGCATGAACTAACCAAAATATACTTACCATCAGGGCTAAATGTTACTGAAGTAATAAAATTGGTATGCCCTGTAAATTTATGTACCATCCCTCCAGTTTCAACGTTCCACAAACGAACTGTCTTATCCCCTGATCCAGTTACAATATACTTACCATCAGGACTGAATGCCACTGAAGCAAAAGGATTAGTAGTATTAGCATCAGTATATCCTTTAAACTCCTGCACTATCTCTCCTGTCTCAACATCCCATAAGCGAGCTGTATCCCATAAACCAATCAAAACATACTTTCCATTAGGGCTGAATACTGAACTAAGCCAACTAATACCAATATGCCCTGTAAAAAATTTATGCACCATCACTCCAGTTTCAACATCCCACAAGCATACGCTACCATCACGTGATCCAGTCAAAACATGTTTACCATCAGGACTGAATGCTACTAAATTAATATAGTCAGTATGCTCTCTAATCTCATGTACCATCTTTCCAGACTCAACATCCCATATGCGTGCTGTATTATCTCTAAAGCCCGATCCAGTTACAATGTACTTACCATCAGGGCTAAACGCTACTGACTTAATACCATCTGTATGCCCTGTAAACTCATGTACCATTTTTCCAGATTTAACATTCCATAGGCGTGCTGTATTATCATCTGAGCCAGTCAAAATATGCTTACCATCAGGACTAAATACTGCTGGCCCAATTCCATCTGTATGCCCGAACTCATATACCATCTTTCGAGTCTCAACGTTCCACAACCGTGCTGTATTATCCAGTGAGCCAGTCAAAACATGTTTACCATCAGGACTAAATGCTACTGAAAGGATATTATCAGTATGTCCTTTAAATTTATGAACTATCTTTCCAGACTTAACATCCCATAAATGCGCTGTCTTATCATATGAACCGGTCAAGACATATTTTCCATCAGGACTAAACGCTTCACAAATAATAATATCGGAATGACCTTTAAATTTTTTACAATTCAATTTTATTTTCTGCAGTATCTTATTATAAATAGGTAATGATCTGAGCACATCACGCACAATAACTCTTTGAAGATCCAATGGCATCCACTCCATTAAAAATCGCATTCCTTTTGGTGTGAGCAGGCCTGGTAGATTATTCGGGTCTTTTTTTAACAAATCTAATTGCTCTTGTATGCATTCACTCGGCATCAAATTGGTTTTAACATTATTATTGTTATTGTTTAAATCCATTTTGGGATTCATAGCAAATGCTAGCGAAGCAGTACCTAACATTCCAAAAACAAGCAATCCTTTTATCATATATTTCATATTAAAACCTCTCCTTTAAATAATAAAAGAGCGGTGGTAACCACCGCTCTTTTATTATTTATATATTTCTTTAATTACTAAAAAATTTATCCATTGGTTCTCTACATACCGGGCATTCTGACTCCTCACGATAAGAGATATGCGCACCAAGTACACCCTTTTTACACTCCGCACATATTACATGCATGCATTTTACTGAGCAGATCTCATCAACAGGATTTTCTCCTAAACATACTGGGCATTCAGTTTTTGTTTCTTCTGCCTCTTTAAGAGCTAATGTTCTCATTGCATTATATTCTTCCTGCGGCGAATTTATATGCAACGTTGATATATCAAGCTCTTTTTCTTGTTTTTTTGAAGGTTCTTCGTTGCTTGTATTTGTCTTTTTTATGCTTGCATTGTATTCATTTGAAAGCTTAATAACCATCTCTTGAATTACTGAGTCATCAATTCTATTATTATTGTTATTTCTATTATTGTTGCCTCTATTATTGTTATTGTTACTTACCTGCGTATGTGGTAATACACTTGACGCTGGAATCACTTTTTCTTGTGATGCTGATTTGATAATTCGCTCAACCGCTTCCAAGGCCTCTGGGTGATTAAAGCCATTATCTTTTAAAAGTTCCTTTAAATAAGCAATTACATCTTGCTGCTCATAAATCTCATCTTCTTTAAATCTCTCTTCTAGCAAGGGTAGGTATATCTCACCTAAATTAATAGGTGAATCTAAACCTACAATTGCAAAAACGGTACGTGCACCTTGAATTGCCTGCTGCCCAGTAATTTCGCCACCACCTGCTTTCAGGGCTGTAGCCATACCTATAGAAAGTAATAGTGCTAAAGAAATTGTTTTAAACGTTTTCATATGTATCCTCTACATTTATTTTATTATTTTATTTTTAACCAAGTGAAAAATTGCTTTAATTTCTAAAAAATTTATCCATTCCTCCTCTACATATCGGGCATAATTTTGAGGGCGAACCAAGAATTGCTTTTTTACAATCTCTGCACAATACATGCTTACATTCTACTGAAGAAATCTCACCATGTTCCAGCGCTAGAATGTTGAAGCATATAGGACACTCCATTTTTTCTGCTATTGCCTTCTTAACTTCAAATTCTCTCTTTTCATTATATATTTCTTGAGGAGATTTTGGTTTTTCCTGGCTTTTATTTGAGGTTGAAGATTTTAATTTTTCAAGCATTTCTTGACGTTGTTTAACATTGTCTTCAATTTTTCTATTCCTCTCTTTAAGTTCTTCAATCATCGAATCAAGGTTATTAATAACAGAGTTAAGGGGGTTATTAATAACGTTATTATAGTTATTATTATTAATTATTATTGATGTCCTGGGCACAGAAACCCCTCTTTGTTGAGATGATGAATGGTTATTATTGTTGTTATTGTTACTACTATTTTCCGGCATAGTTTGATTGGCCCTACTGTTGTTATTATTAGTAGCATGCCTTTGATTATTAATCGCTAAACCATAAATCTGATTGGCTCTGTTGCTGTTATTATTATTGTTATTATTGTTATTGTTGTTGGCTACCCGCGCCACAGATTCATTTGGTAATGAAACTACTTTTTCTTGCGATGCTGATTCAATAAGTCGAACAACGGTTCTCATTGCCTCCGGCTGAGTAAATCCATTATCTTTTAACAGCTCTTTTAAATAATCCATTGCATCCATTTGATCGTAAATTTCATTCTCTTTATATCTCTCTTCTACAAAAGGCAAGTATATCTCACCTAAATTGATATCTGGTGAATCTAAACCAATAATTGCAAAAATATTACGCGCACCTTGAACTATTTGCGATCCAGTGATTTCACCAGCCGATCTCAGGGTACTCGACCCCAAACCTATAGAAAATAACAATGCTAAAGAAAGTGTTTTTAACGTTTTCATAACGTTGCCTCCACATTTAAACAGTTAATAAGTATCTAATTACTATTCTACCAGCAATAATTATTTTTTGAAGGCGGAGGTGTTAATTTTTTCTATTTGTAACAAAACACCTTGGTTTTAGACCAAAATAGCTATTTTTTCATCAAAATAGCCCGTCCCGGGGCCGCTTCCAACCCAACTATAGCCAAGGGAAAACAGACCAGAAAATAGCTTCCGGAGACCATTTTGTAAGCGTAACCCTTCAAT
>JBGSLN010000088.1:0-19111 GCA_041740675.1 Gammaproteobacteria bacterium
CAACGCGAAGTTTTTATGTAGAAAGCACAATCAATCCTCGGGAAATTGCTTAGCGCCATCAGGTATGATAATGCCTGGGAGTTTACGGCTAACCCAGACATGAATTGCATTGGAAACATCAATAGGTTCATCAAGTGATCCACCTTTAATTGATACTGTTTCGGACGCTTGATCATGTTCGTGCCAAAGTCGTGAACCACATGTTGGACAGAAAGCACACTTAAGCCTTCGTCCGCTATCCGTAGAACGACTCCAATATTTCGGAGTACCGTGTGTTACACGAAAACCCGCTAGTTGAACATTAACCGTTATGCCAAATGCTGAAGCGGATTGTTTTTGACATTCCCGACAATGACAAATATAGAGTGCAAGTGGTTCCCCTACACTTTCATAGCAAACCTCACCACATTGGCATCTGCCTGTTCTCATTTTTGCTTGACCTCTGTAGTTAAGAAATTGTTAAGATTAGCTTCTGCATTTGTAAAAGCCATTACAAACAAAAAGTTTCAATGCATCATATTATAATTTAAGTTGTACATAATCCACAAGGAGCCCCCCACAAGAATGACTATTACAAAAATAGCAAATAAAAATGGCATTAAACTCCAGCGGCCTTCAACACCACTATTCAAGCGCAAGAAACAAATTGACTGAACAATTAATTGCATAATGGCTAATAAAGCCAGTGAAAAATAAAGCAAGCTATCAGACAGAAACCGTTGCTTTACTAACACAAATGCCAAAACAGTTAAAATAATACTTAAAATAAAACCTGTTACGTACGATTTAAATGTTTTCTGACTGCGGCTGTCGAATTCAAGATGTTCGGACATTAAATCACTCCCATTAGATAAACAACCGTAAACACGAAAATCCATACAATATCAAGAAAGGCCCAGAATAAACCGAGGTAAGTTATTCTTCTATTCATAAACGATGTGAGGCCATACTTTTGGATTTGAAACATCAACACCAACATCCATAGTAGGCCAAAGCTAACGTGCAATCCATGTGTACCCACGAGGGTAAAGAATGCAGATAGTGCCGCACTGCTCTGCCAACTATGCCCTTCCAAATATAAATGGATAAATTTATTGACTTCCATGATCACAAACATGAGTCCAAATAAAAACGTGACCATCAACCAAGCCAACACTCTATTCTTTTGGCCATTGTAAAGAGCTAAAATAGAAAGCCCATAAGTAAAACTACTGATTAATAAAACCATCGTCTCAATAAAAATGTAGGGCAACTCAGTAATTTGTTTCATACCAATACCGCCAAAAGTATTGGTATGAAGCACAGCAAAAACAGCAAAAAGACAGGCAAACAAAATGCAGTCGCTCAAAATATAAATCCAGAATCCGAAGATGTCTGTAGCATCTGCACTGTGCTGATGTTCTATAGTCTGTATCGTCATGATGTTGCCCTATTCAAAAATTGTGCCTCATATTGTTCGACTTCATTAGCTTTGACGTAATAATCAATTTGTTGATTATAGGTGCGTGCAATTACGCAAACAATAATCGCAATAAAACTTGCCAAGATTAGCCAGGTGATATGCCAAACAAAACCAAAACCTAATGCACCGGAAATCATCGCTAAAATAAAACCCACACTGGTATTTTTAGGCATATGAAAATCTTTATAATTTGGCTTTGTTTTAGGAGTTTGATTGTTTTGCTTAGTTGCCCAAAAAGCATCTCTCCCCTCTACAATCGGAATAACTGCAAAATTATAAAAAGGAGCTGGAGATGGAATTGACCATTCCAATGTTCGACCATCCCATGGATCACCTGTAGTATCTTTGTATGCAGGATTATTACGATTTTTAATGCTAACAATTAATTGGAGAAACTGGAACAGGATGCCGCAAGCAATGATGGCTGATCCAATGGCTGCAACAACTAAGTATGGATGCCAACCAGTAGCCGCTGCATAATGATTTAATCGTCTTGTCATTCCCATTAAACCAAGAACGTATAATGGCATAAAGGCAACGTAAAATCCGATCAGCCAACACCAGAAAGCACATTTTCCAAGTGTTTCATTTAATTTAAAACCAAATGCTTTGGGAAACCAATAAGTAAATCCCGCTAAATAGCCAAAAACAACACCGCCAATAATTACGTTATGAAAGTGTGCCACTAAAAATAAGCTATTATGAAGTTGAAAATCAACTGCAGGAACTGACATTAAGACACCAGACATTCCACCAATAGTAAAGGTAGTTATGAATCCTATGGTCCATAACATGGGTGTAGTTAAGGAAATCTTTCCTCTATACATGGTGAAGAGCCAGTTAAAGACTTTAACTCCCGTTGGAATGGCAATAATCATAGTGGCTATGCCAAAAAAAGCATTTACATTGGCTCCAGCTCCCATAGTGAAAAAGTGATGCAACCAGACAATAAAAGATAAAATAGTAATGACAACGGTTGCCCATACCATGGTGGTATAACCAAACAATGGCTTTTTAGAAAAAGTTGCTACCACTTCTGAGAAAACACCAAACGCTGGTAAAATTAAAATATAGACTTCTGGATGTCCCCAGATCCAAATCATATTGACATACAGCATCGCATTTCCGCCAAAATCCACTGTGAAAAAATGCATACCGAAATAGCGATCTAAAAACAGCAGTCCTAGCGTAACTGTTAAAACAGGAAATGCTAAAATTACTAAAATCATAGTACATAATGCTGTCCAACTAAATATTGGCATTCTCATTAAATTCATCCCAGGACAACGCATTTTAAGGATAGTAACAAAAAAATTAATTCCTGATAATAAACTGCCAATTCCTGATATCTGCAAAGCCCAAATATAATAATCGACACCTACATCTGGACTATAAGCTAATTCAGAAAGTGGTGGATAAGCCAACCAACCTGTTTTGGCAAAATCACCAACTATCAATGAAAGATTGATTAATGCAGCACCCACAATGGTTAACCACAAACTCAATGAATTCAGATAAGGAAAAGCGACGTCGCGAGCACCGATTTGTAATGGGACAGCAAGGTTCATCAGTCCAAACATAAATGGCATCGCCATGAAAAAGATCATGATCACACCATGAGCGGTAAATACTTGATTATAATGATCGGGTGGGAGATATCCCATTGAAGGGCTCACTGCTAACGCTTGTTGCAACCTCATCATAATAGCGTCTGAAAAACCTCGTAGCAACATTATAAATGCGAGAATGATATACATAATGCCAATTTTTTTATGATCAACAGTTGTAAGCCATTCATTCCAAAGCCATTTCCATTTTTTAAAATAAAATAATGAACCTATCACAGTAACTGCTGCCAAACCCATAAAGGCCGCAGCGCCCATGACAATTGGGTTATGGTAAGGAATTGCGGAAAGTGTTAATTTCCCTAATAATATTTTCTCAAGCATAACTGGAACCCTTACTAATTTTTTTTATTAAATTCTAGTAGACCGTATGATTCTACTTAGGTACTAATGCCGTGGGTGACATGGGTATCATCGACTTCATCACAATCGTATTAAATAAATCTTTCTTGATATAAGAAAAATATTGAATCTCCTTAATTACGCCCGGTTGTGCTAATTGGTCATATGTTTCTAGCGTCAGTTTAGCTGGCATTTGTTGAACAGATTCTACCCATTTAGTAAAGTTTTGTTGAGAACTAACCTTAACATCAAAATTCATATCAGAAAAACCATCACCGCTGAAATTAGTAGAAAGCCCGCGAAAATTGCCGGTTGCATTCGCTATCAAATTCAATTTAGTCTGCATACCTGCCATTGCATAAATTTGCCCTGCAAGTTGTGGGATTTGAAATGAGTTCATAGGTGCATCTGCAGTAATTAAAAATTGAATGGGGATATTGACTGGAAGTGCAAGAAAATTTACTGTAGCAATATGCTGTTCTGGATAAATAAATAGCCATTTCCAATTGAGAGCAATAACTTCTATCGTCAGAGGTTTCTCTCCATTGTTTAAAGGCTTATAAGGATCTAACTGATGTGAACTAATCCAAGCCATTACTGCTAAGATAGCAATAATAATGCATGGAATAATCCAGCAAATAGCTTCTAATAATGTATTGTGTGACCAATCAGGAGAATATTTTGCTTTATGATTATTCTCTCTGTATCTCCAGGTAAACACAAGCGACAAAATGATGACAGGAATAACCACAATAAGCATCAATAATACGGAAGTAATCAATAAGTCTTTTTCAGCAGCGGCAATCATCCCTTTAGGTTCAAGCACCACTAAGTTACATCCACTTATAAAAAGTGTTGCGACAATAGAGACTATTGTAAAAAGTAGGGTCCGAAATTTTATCACAGTTTTAAACATCCTCTGTTTGTTAAAGTACCTATTATCCTGAGCGCAGTGAAGGATCTCATCCCGGTTGCTCGTGTTTTATAATGATCCCTCACTTCGTCGTTCGGGATGACATGCCAAGGAATTTTCACAAGTCCTATTATAGCGACTTTAAACAAATAGCTGCATTTTGTCGATGAATAGTTGTTAAAATCTCTGTAAAATCAACCTTTGGTTTTACCTTTATCTATCCCTCTAGGGGTTTCCCATCGCCCTTCCCTCACTAATTTCAATGCAATACTGATTGCGTGATGGATGCTTAAAACTTCGTTGTTTGATTGCTTAACACGTAAATCTCCAAAGCGGATAGCATAGGTTATTTCATTTAATAACCTTGGAATTGTTTCGATGCTACAAAAAGAGTGTAGTCCTTGTTTTAATCGATGGATTTCAAATTGATTAAATGACCTTTCCTTAGTTTTTTCTGAAATAAAATTCATTTCTTGATTGAGGCAGTGTTTCTGCTTTTCAACAGCTCTGGTCTTTTGTAAACAACGTAGTTGTTGAGTATAGAATAATTCTAAGGCTTGCTTTCTTCCTTCGAGTTGGGTTAATTGCGGTAATAATTTTAGCTGATTTTCAGATGTACTCGATTTAAATCGCTCGTTTAGTATTTTGCAGTGTGTGCCTAACTGGTCGATTTGTAGCTGTATATCTGTTAACTGATTATCTTTTTCGAGATCTTGTTCTGTTTCTAAAACAGATTGTTCTACGTGAAACACGTTTTCTTTCTTTATAGGTTGCAAAGATAAAGCAACAACAATTTCTGTGTTGTTATTAGTATTTGTTTTAATATTATTATTTGTTATGACAGAATTGTCAGGAGAGCTACTGACAATTTTGTCATAGGTCTTAACTGCAGTTGGTTTTTCTGCAGACCTTCCTTGTCTATCTTTGCATGCATATATACTTTCGAGGGAGTTTGTTGGAATTCTTACAAACAACGTATTCGCTAAACGAGATCCACTGTTGGCAAAATTTGCATCGATTGCTAAATAACCTTGTTCTACTAAATTTGCAACGTAGCGTGCAATGGTGCGCACTGATTTCCCAAAAATGTTGGCTAATTCAGGGTAGCTCACAGTAATAGCAAGTTGTTGATCAAATTTGGCTTTTGAATATAAAAACTGCCATAATTTGGCTGCTTGAGCGTGTAATCTGTGATCGGTTACGACTAATTCTAAAATCTGTTGTGATAGTAAAACATATTCTTTCGAGTTATTGAGTCGAAAAATATCTTCAGCGGAGCAACAATTATTATTCATTTTTATCTCCATAGCCAAAATTTTGGTAAAAAAACTCCATTCCATTTGACTAAGAAACTTTTTATTGCTACATTTGATGTGCTAGATAAATGTTTGCTATGAAGTTTCATAGTAATGGTTTATGAAGACCCCTACTTGTAGGGGTTTTTTTTATTAAAAAATAAATTATGTCATCATCGTTCACCTTAATTTCGGTAAGTTGCAAAAAGTTTAACGCGTTAAACTTTTTCCTGATCCACTAAAACCAAATTTAATTCCTTTATTAAAAATTTAAGAACACGATCTAGTTCTTTATTGTCATCCAAAGTTTTAATTTGAATGGTATTTGCAGTCTTACCGTAGTGTATTTGCAAATTAACATCGCTAGTTTTATTAATGTACGTTCTACGGGAATTACTTTTCTTTTGAGAAGCATCTGCTTTGATTACAGTGAATAAAGCTGCATACGCTGCCGTCGGTTTTAAATCTAATTTTGTGATTTCAGCTGCTTTAGCTAATAATACTTTTCGTTTGGCAGAATTTTTACAGGCCTTCGCTAGTTGATATCCCCATCGAATACTTAAATTATTCGGATGACCAAATGCTCGTACAATAGCTTCGTCTATTTCAGATAAAGAAAAAATTTGCGTAAATAAAGATTTTTTCATCCCAATGGTCTTACAAATATCTGCTTGGTTTTTGTAAATCCCTTTTTCAATCCAATTTTTGTAATCCAATGCTCTTTCATAAGCACTAATATCATTTCTTGGTCTATTTTCAGCATCCATTGCCAGCAACGCTTCCTTATCCGAAAGATCAACTACTGCGGCTAATAATTTCAGTCCCAGTATCTTGCATGCAAATAGCCTTCTTGCACCACAAATAAGTTCATAATGATCTTTGTTCTTTGTTTTTCGAAGTAATGCCGGAATTTGTTGCCCAACATTTTTTATACTTTCTATCAACTCTTCACAAGAACTTTCTGTTATATAGTCATTTAATCGATTTGCCATATACCAGGGACTGACTTTATCAGTATCGACTTCGATGATGGTAAATTTTGGAACTTCATCAATATTTGTTTTAAGTGATAGATGATTATTATTGGCGACAGCGCTAGTTTCTATAGGCAATGTAGGATCATGATCAATAGGTTTTATTCCTTCTAATTTGATCGCATCGAGTAGCCCAACAATTGCAGCACTGGCTCGGTCTTTTGTCTTAGTCATCTTTGGTTAACTCCACCGCAAATTCAGATTTAAGATCAGGTCCTTTTTCCCAAGTATGCACAACCAACTCTTCAATTTCTGCATTCACTTGATCCATCGCTTGAATAATTCGATCAAGGGTTTTCTTTGAACCGGCATATTTTTCAACTTCATAAATCGATCGAAGTTCTGTTCCTGCTTTTTTTACAGCCTCACTATTAGGTGAAACTGATAATTGCACATAATTACCGTATAATTGTCGAATAATATCGACTAACATTTTCGCATTATCTGATTTTTCAAATTTAGTGATTAATAACCGAATAAAATTATAGTTAATGTCGCCTAAGCTACTCACAACGTCATTTAACATTCCAAAAAATTGAATAGTGCTGGAAAAATCAAGCATAGAAGGGGGAATCGGAATCAAAAGAGCATTGGCAGCATAAAGAGCATTGATACTAAGCATGCCCATACTCGGAGGGCAATCAATGAGAATAATATCATAATTTTTTTGAACAGAAGCGAGGCCGTTTTTAAGAATTTTGTAAAATTCAAATTTTTCACCCGATGCACGTTTTTGGGAATTTTGTACTGGAAGAACAAATTCAGCATTATAAAGCGCTAAATTAGCTGGAATGAGATCTAATCCAGGCCAATAAGTTTTTCGTATGATGGGTTCAATATTCGTAGCTTCGCCAAGTAAATAGGGGAGTAGCGTTTCATTTTCTCCAATATCTCGATCTGGAATATAACCAAAACACTGAGTAACAGAACCTTGACTGTCTTTGTCAATAATTAATACGCGATATCCTTTTAAGGCAAAATATTGGGCTGCATGAATGGTTGTTGAGGTTTTCCAAACGCCACCCTTAAAGTTAGCTACAGCAATTATTGCAGCGTCTGCATGGCTTGGTTTAGTAGGTCGAGTTCCAAAATAATTTCTTAATAAATTAATATGATCAAGAGTATAAAGTTTTTTCTTTGATACAGCATCAATTTGTGGCAATGGAACTTTATTGTCTTTCTCAGCATCTGCTAATGTTTTTCGAGAGCGGCCAATCATTTTACAAACGTCATTAACACCCCAGCTTCTTAATTTTTTTTCTAGTTCTGGTGTGAAAGCACGTTTGCGAATAATATCTAAAGCTTTTGAGCCGTTTGATTCAAAAGCACTGAATATTTGTTTAGCGTTTGACACTATACCCCCTCAACTTAGCGAACCCACCTTTTTTTAGGCAGGCATTCTTTATTTGGTATGGTAACAGAAATACCGGATAGATCAAGAGAATGATTTTCATGCACTACAATTTTATTGGAGGTTAGTGAGGGCACGGGGCTATCTCATTAAAAAAACTCAGCATTCTCCAACAGCGAGTAAATGACTATCCAGCTATTTTAATGAGATAGTCCTGAGCGAGTGTATCCTGATTATTCTGACGTTGAAAAATTTGTGATATAGTTTCCAAGAATATTTTTATTAAAAAAGAACTAATATGCTTAAACCTACGTTGAGTCCATCTTCAAATACTAGCGCTTATTTTGTTTCGTGGAGTGGCGGAAAAGATTCTTGTTTAGCGCTTTTTCGTACTATACAAAAATATGGAAAACCTAAATACCTTATCAATATGCTGACAGAAGATGGCTATAGAAGTAGGTCTCATGGTCTTGCAAAAACAGTCATTGAAAAACAAGCCCATTTACTACAGATACCTATTAATTTTTATGCCGCTGCTTGGAATGATTATGAATCTGTATTTATCAATGCGTTATATGATTTAAAGAAAGAAGGTATAGAAATGGGGGTATTTGGAGATATTAAAATTCCTGATAAGCCAGAGTGGCTTGCTCATCGGCAATGGGCTGAACATGTTTGTGATAAAGCTAATATCCTTGCTTATGAACCACTATGGGAAGATGGCGTCGAAACCTTATTGCAAAATTTTCTTGATGCAGGATTCGTAGCTAAAATTATTTCTATCAAAGCAGATCTTTTGAATAAAGATTACCTAGGAAGAATTCTAGATAAAAACTTGATTGCTGAATTTATCGAACAAGGGATCGATCCAGCGGGTGAAAAAGGGGAATATCATACTGTAGTTTTAGATGGTCCTATTTTTACTAAACCGTTGTGCCTAGAAGAAAGAGAACATGTTCTAAAAAATGGTTATTGGTTTTTAGATCTATACTGAAATACCCTAAGAGACAGCTAGAATAAGATAATTATTTTAAACATAAGAAGCTTACATTGGAATTTCTAGATCTTTTTATTTTTACGACTTTAATAGCGCTCATTTTATTACTAGGTATTCGCAGCGCTTTTCAGGTGAAAACTGAAAATTACTATCTCTTCGCAGGTCGAAAAACAAAACTATTTCCACTGATTGCAACACTGGTTATGACCGAGTTTAATACCGGCACGTTAGTCGCTTTTTCTTCTGCCGGATATTATGCACGATGGTGGGCTTTATCTTTGCCGTTTGTATTTTTATTTGGCTTAATGTTTTATTCCTTAGTTGTTGCAAGAAAATGGAAGTCTTTTAATGGAGTTTCTGTGGCTCACTATTTTGCAGAACGTTATGGTCGACGGATGGGAGTATTTACTGGGGTTATTTTATTTGCTGCAATGGCGGGCTTTAGTGCTACTTATGTGAAAGCATTGACCCTAATTTTCAATCCAATATTTTTGGGAGTAAACCCCTGGTTAGTCAGTAGTGGTTTAGTTGCACTTATACTCTGCATCACTTGGCGCGGGGGGTTAAGTGCGATTATACGAACCGACATCCTTAGTTTTCTGATAGTCATCATATTTTTCCCAGTTCTTTTATTTTATTGTCATCACATTCATGCTTTCTCTGACAACATGAAGCATTTCTCTCTCTCTCAAATGCAACAGGCATTACCGTTTAAATTTGTGATCTCTCTTATCGTTCTCACTATGTTTAGTTATATTTTAGCGCCATGGTATGGGCAAAAAGTGATATCTGCTCAAACGCCAGCAATTGCAAGTCTTGCGGTGGCTATAGCTGCTATTTTCATTTTTATTCTCTATGGTTTAGGCATTGCTATTACCACAATCCTTGCTAATAAAGGGTTACAATTGGGCGATCCACAACAAGCATTACCTTATGCGATTAGATATGTTCTACCTTCGGGTTGGCAAGGATTAGGTTATGCAGTTCTTTTTCTCACAGCCGCTACTACTTTAACAGGTATGTGGGGAGCAATGGTAACGCTATTAATAAACTTTAGACCATTAACAAACGCAAAAAACAAATTATATTGGAGTATTTTTGTGACGGGGCTTTGTGCGTTATTATCTTATTTATTGGCTAACCTATTTGTCGATCAAGTATTTAATAAGATGATACTGGTCAACATTCCAGTCGTTGCTTTATCTTTTGCTTTATTAGCAGGATTTTATTGGAAAAAAACAAATACACTAGGTATTAGTCTTAGTATCGTAGTAGGATTACTATGGGGTATCGGTTGTTATCTCCATTATGGAACCGAGCATTTGTATACTTGGTACTGGGCAATTTATGGTATTCCGCTTATTTTTGTGACGGGTATTCTTGGAACATTAGCGCATGCTTTTTTCAAGGTAAACATTCATTGGTTGCGAGATCTATCTTAACTTAAATTACGACAAACTCTAAAATTCAACTACAATAAATTATATCTACATTGAAAAAGAGCCTACGATGAAAACCTACTTTAAACTACTATCTGGAAGTGTTTTCTTTATTATGATGATAGTTGCTGCACCGGTGTTGGCTAAAGGATCAATTTATACAGTATTAAATGACAATTAGCTTTGCCGGCGCATTGCCTCATTAGAAAATAACACTATCTTATAGTAGTCATTGACTCATAATGATCGCACTAAATTGTTACACACAAATATTATCAATAAATAATTCTGTCGTCATCGATTTCTTATTAATCATGAGTTCTTGATATTCTAATTTTCGATTATTTTGCTGAATTCGGATCGTAAACGTTCGGCTAATTACATAGGTTAAAGATTTTTTAATTTTATGAAAATTTATTTTAATAAGTTTAAATCAATGTTGTAAGGTAATATTTGCCCACTGCAAAAGGGCGAATATCGTTTTCAACCCAATTATTATCAATTTCTAATCGACCATCGAGCAAATAATGGTTTAACTCATCCCAGCGCTCTAACATATACTCAATGCCTTTGCCTAATAGGCCTTGCGGCGATGTAGAGAGTTTAATTTTCTCAAGCCAGCTTTTTAGTTGCAGCAATACGGGCACCGATTTAGTTTGTCGTAATTCAAAACGCTGCTCGAATGACCTGTTGTTTTCGCGTGCTTCAGCTTCGACCGCATATAACTGCGCAATCCATTTGAGCGCTACGTCTGCTTGTCCCTTGCTCTTGGCTAGTTTGATTAATTTTGCAAAGGGCCGCCTAGCATGGGTCATGCAACCTAAGTGAATAATGCTTTGCATTTTATCCACCCAATCATAACCTCCATAGCCGTCTGTTTGTAAATAACCTTGAAAACCACCAAGGAATTCCTTGGGATGTTCTGCGGCTCGGTTTCTTGGTACTCATAATAAACAGCAGTACGATTCGGAGCATTGCCGCGATAAATCCACATGTAACTCTTTTGTTGGTTTCGCCGTCTGGGTTCTCGCATCACCTGTACCGGCGTTTCATCCGCTTGAATATAACCTGAGGCAATAATATCGGCCTTTAATAAAGGCAATAAGGGTAACATTTTTTCATACGCCTTCATTAACCAACCACAGGTGGTATTGCGAGGCAGTTTAATTCCATAGCGTTCCCACATCGCTTCTTGTCGATACAGAGGCAAATGGTCAATATATTTGCTGGTGACTGTAAAGGCGACTAAACTTGGCGCTGCAATGCTCTTGGGTAAAAACAACTTAGGCATGGACGCAATGCTGATGTTCTCTTGCCAATTTAACACCATGTTTTTCAATTCATCGATGTCATCAGGCAAAATTTCTGACGATGATTTCATCCCAACATTATATCAAAAAACCCTATTTTTGTAGAGTAAAAATTCACATTGCTTACATATTTCTTTATAAAATCTCGGTCAAAAATACGTCTGGTAATCGACGGGCATTAATGCATCCATCTGAGAATATTTGTCACTGGCTAATATCCATTTTAAATGCGCCTTATCTAATTCTATCTCGCCCAGCGCGTTCTTCGGAAATATGTATTTGCCTTTCTCTAGTCGCCGATACCAAAGCGTAAAACAATTTTGTTCATAATGCAGCGCTTTCAATTTGTTCCCACTGCGGTTCCGAAATAAAAATAAGTGTCCGGATTGTGGGTCCTGTTTCAATAGGTCAACCACCATGATAACCAACTCATCAATCGATTTACGCATGTCGGTCGGTTCCGTCTTCAAATAAATTTTGCTCGTTTCAGGTATCATTAACATTGGCACAATACCCCCAGCAATCCTTGCAAAGAGGCTTTGTGATACTGGACGGGAAGTTCTAATTTAATTCCGTTAGGCAGGCTGATTTTATAATGCGATGCTATTGGTAGCATTCATGGACTAACAACATTGGGTTCTGTTGTTTGCACCTTCACAGTCATAAATTCTGCTTGTTTGGGCCCATTGATTGGATTGGTCTTCAAATACTGCCGATAATATTTAAACCGATGTAATTCATGTTTATGTAGCTCACAAAACTTAGCTTGCGTCAGCCTGCTTCCCTCAAACTAGTCCATCACTTTTTGCCAATGTACATATCGCTCTTTAAAATTTTCTTTCATGCTAACAACCTCCCACTAATTAGATACCCAAGCATGAATATTTTTTATCAAAATTAAAAGAGGTAATTATCCGAGCGTTTACTTAAAACACGCTATATTTGCCGCACTAACATTTCATATTAATTGGCTTGAAGCAAAAACAGGCTATTTGCCTGGTCCTTGGGACGTCATGTGGTCATTATCCATTGAGGAAACTTTTTATCTGTTTTTCCCATTAATTTTTCTATTAGTAAGAAATAAATTTTTGATTGCTATGGTTTGTTTAATATTCATTATAGCTGGCCCATGTGCGAGGGTTCTTATCGGAAATGATATATGGAGTGACAAGTCTTATTTATCGTGTATGGATGGGATTGTATTTGGGTGTTTAGCTGCGTTGCTTATGAATAAAGCCACACTTACAAAACAAGCAACAAAAATTTGTTTTGTTGTAGGATTAGTTTTATTTACACTAATTTTTATCTTTCGAAAATTTATCGCTGATATAGGACTATGCGCAGTTGGTTTAAATGTTACTTTGTTAGAAATTGGTACCGCATTACTATTAATCTTTTTTCATTTCAAGTTATCTGAATATAACAAATGGCAGAAAATAATGACTCTACCATTTCGTTGGTATGGCAAAAATAGTTATGAAGTCTATTTAACGCATATGTTTGTAGTAACAGTATTTTTTAACTCAATAATTGCTAAGGAATTACTTTCAGCATCGATAATTATTATTTCTTTTGCGATAATCATTTTATTATCAGGATTACTAGGCGATTTTGTTGCCCGATTTTTTTCGGAGCCAATGAACAAACTGTTAAGAAGGACCCGAGAAGAGAACAAAAACAGCGAACTTAATATATTAGCTTAAAAATTACTCCAATATATCTTTAATCGTTGATGCTGTATCTCACATGGATGCGTGTTGATCTGATGAAAAAAATAAGAGTTAGTTTGATTATTGCATATCAATTGAACAAGTGGCGGCAAAACACACGTTCCGTACCCTAGCGCCCTTTAATGAAGAAAAAAATTATATAGGTGCGCATATTAGTATTATCTATCCAGAAGAACGGGTTAGCATTAATCCAGAGGAAATAGATAACTTATTTTCATTTGAAATCGATGGATTATTTAAAGCATATTTGCAAGGAAAAAAATACTATGTTTTAAAAGTGATATCCCAAGATTTAGTAAAATTTCGTTTAAAATATGGGTTATCTCATAAACTACTATTTAAAGGGTGTTTCATAGATCCCCATATTACCATTGCCGTTGGCGGATGAGCTCCAGTATAAATTACTACATATAATATTCTGAAGTGGCGCTTGGTCGCTGCTTCGGTAGTCCTGGGCCACTCATCATTGTCAAAATTGAATTTACAAAACCTTCACATTAGGTTTTCAAAATTATTTTAACTGTTATTTTTACTCAGGCTTTTATAGGGCCCATAAAATGCTTTTATAACTGGATTTTCTGTATCACTTGTTAACATAATTACCCAAAATTCTTTTCCACCTGGCATAACACGTATCACAATATGTCCATTTGTGTTTTTATAATAATGTTCGATAGTATGTTGACCTGACCCGCCAAATGCAGGTAGAGATAAATCATTTAATTTAAAATATTGCACGGCAAATAAATCACGTGAATAATTGTAGTTATGTAAATCAGTTGTTCTGAGTAACATATCGAAAGTAGTTTGTGATACGGCCCAGTTTTGTTGAACCCAAACAAGTGGTCTGAGTGTTTTAACAAAAATATTGCTTTGTGCATCATCAAATCCGTGATGATCCATCGTTGCAACGTCAACAAGACCGATGACAGGTGCCGCCATTGCTTCAGCAGAAGTGCTGACATCTTTTCCCGATAATTCACGTCCTGTCATATCGCCACCAATAAAATAACGAAAAACACCGTCATCAATTCGAAATCCATTAGACAAATCATTTTCTGGCTCAGCATTTCCCATTAAATCATTTTCAGCGTGAGGGAAAAAATGGTAAGTGCCATTTCCTTTTCCTGTCCAAACATAACCGTCACCAATAATGTTTTGTACTTTAAAGTTAGGATAAGGATGATAGATTAAATGAATTTGTTGGTTGCTGCCGACTTGAAATTTTTCGACATTAAGATGATTTTTTTTAATTTGATATTGCACAAAACGTTGATAATTTTGCATTGTTAAAGCAATTAATTTTCCATACTCATTTATTGAATGTAAATGAGTTCTTAAAATGTTAGGGAAATCACCATGATGCTCATAATTAGGATAACTGCGATCGATTAAAGTTTCTATATGAATCTCATCCGCCAATCCAGTAACACCTATAAGTTTATAATTTCCATGTGGCTCAGTTTTTCTATTCGGATTCCATTCACCAATATGATCAAAATGATAATGAGAAATAACAACATAATTTAAAACATCAGGATGAGGTGAGAATTCTCTAATAAAATGAGCAACCCACTCATACGGTGTTTTGCTATTGTTCGGCAAAACAGAGGACTCCTCAGGAAGCGCTGTGTTTTTTTGTGGCTTTATTACCATATCACCCAAATCATAAAGCAGTGTAGTTCCATCTGGAAAAATCATAAAAGTAGAATTACCTGCACCTTCATGTATATGATAAATATCTAACTCACCTTGCTTCCAATGAGGTAAAGGTTTCCCAATAACAAACGGGGTTGTTGCATACGCTACTGAAACTAAAAATATTGAAGAAGTAATACAAACAATTAATTTTTTTAACATATAGTTAATTTCATTTAACCAAACTGTAATATCACCACGACGTTTTAATCCTTTATTATAGCTTGGCCAATTTTTATTGCCGAACGTATGGAGTTGATGTGGCGCTTACAAATCAAAGCGGTCAAGGTTCATTACTTTATTCCAAACAGCTACAAAGTCCCGCAGAAACTTATCTTTAGCATCTTCGCAAGCATAAACCTCAGCAAAGGCTCGAAGCTCTGAATTAGAACCAAAAATAAGATCGGCACGTGTGCCAGTCCACTTTAGTGCGCCTGTTTTACGATCATAGCCTTCAAAAACATCTTTGGACTTTGCAGTTGCTTTCCACGTCGTACTCGAATCGAGCAGATTAACGAAGAAGTCATTGGTGAGTACTTCTGGTCGTTTAGTGAAAACACCATGTTGAGATCCATCAAAGTTTATATTAAGGACACGCATACCGCCGAGCAGAACTGTCATTTCGGGAGCAGTAAGTGTCAAAAGTTGTGCACGGTCAACCAACATCTCTTCTTCGGATATACTATAAGCAGTTTTATTCATCTTATAGTTACGAAATCCATCTGCAGCCGGCTCAAGGACTGCAAACGCTTCAAGATCGGTTTGCTCTTGCAATGCATCGCAGCGTCCTGGAGTAAATGGAACTGTGATACTGTGTCCAGCATTACTTGCAGCCTTTTCGACACCTGTACATCCACCCAGAACGATCAGGTCTGCAAGCGATACCTTTTTACCAGAAGACTCAACACTATTAAATTCTTTTTGTATACCCTCGAGAACTTGCAGCACTTTTGCCAGTTGAGTCGGATTGTTGACTTCCCAACTCTTTTGTGGCGCTAATCGTATACGTGCACCATTAGCACCGCCGCGCTTATCTGAACCGCGGAAAGTTGATGCTGATGCCCAGGCAGTAGATACTAATTGTATTACAGATAAGCCTGAAGCAAGTATTTGGTTTTTTAGTGCTGCGATATCTTTCTCGTCAATTAATTTATGGGTAACAGCTGGAATAGGATCCTGCCAGAGCAAATCTTCCTTAGGCACTTCTGGTCCTAGGTAACGTGCGCGTGGACCCATATCGCGGTGAGTCAGTTTGAACCACGCTCGGGAGAACGCTTCTGCGAATTCATCTGGATGCTCATAGAAGTGTCTTGAAATTTTCTCATAAGCCGGATCAAATCTCAAAGAGAGGTCAGTAGTAAGCATAGTCGGGGGATGTTTTTTTGATGGATCGTGAGCATCGGGAATTGTACCGGCACCAGCACCATTCTTTGCTACCCACTGTTTAGCACCTGCCGGACTCTTTGTTAATTCCCATTCGTAACCAAACAGATTCTCGAAGAAATTATTGCTCCACTTTGTTGGTGTTGAAGACCAAATAACTTCTGGACCACCACCAATTGTGTCATCGCCTTTACCACTGCCAAAACTATTCTTCCAACCGAAACCTTGTTCCTCAATACTTGCAGCAGCGGGTTCAGGACCAACATATTTAGCTGGATCAGCAGCACCATGTGTTTTACCAAATGTGTGACCACCTGCAATTAATGCGACAGTTTCATAGTCATTCATTGCCATACGACCAAAACTTTCACGAATGTCTTGAGCTGCCTTGAGCGGATCGGGATTTCCGTTTGGACCTTCTGGATTCACGTAAATTAGTCCCATTTGAACAGCAGCTAGCGGATTTTCGAGTTCACGATCGCCAGTATAACGCTTGTCTCCAAGCCACTCGTTTTCTGAACCCCAATAGATGTCTTCCAAAGGTTCCCAAACATCTTCCCGTCCGCCGCCAAAACCAAATGTCTTGAAGCCCATAGATTCGAGAGAACAGTTACCGGCAAGGATTATCAGGTCTGCCCACGAAATACTCTTTCCATATTTCTGTTTAATCGGCCAAAGCAACCTGCGTGCTTTGTCTAGATTAACATTATCAGGCCAACTGTTGAGCGGTTCAAAACGTTGAGCGCCAGTACCAGCGCCGCCACGACCGTCTGCAATTCGGTAAGTTCCTGCACTGTGCCATGCCATACGAATGAAGAATGGCCCATAATGGCCGAAATCCGCTGGCCACCATTCTTGAGAATCAGTCATCAAATCGTAAAGATCTTGTTTTACTGCTTTCAAATCGAGTTTCTTAAATTCCTCGGCGTAATTGAATTTTGCTCCCATTGGATTAGATTTAGAAGAATGTTGTCGAAGAATATTCAAATGCAATTTATTTGGCCACCAGTCACGATTTGAAGTGCCTGCACCGGCTCCATGCTTAAGAGTACCCGTCGTAAATGGACACGAGTTTTCCTTGTTAACATTGTATGCTGAGTTGGTTGAATTTTTACTTTTTTCCATTATTTTTCCCTCAGATTTAATATCGCATATTAACTCAAATTTATAAAAATATTTATCTATAAATTTTATTCTACTAAAATCAAATTTAAAATAATTATTGAACTTTTATCAGATTAGCAAGTTATTGAGACATCTTCAAATCAAATTATTGTCTAAATTAATATAGAATGACTAATTATTTCGCATAACTACCTTTAGCTGTTATTGTATTTTTATAAAACCCTTACCACTCACATTCTTATTTCTATCGGCAATAAGATTGCTAATATAGCGGTAAGAACTTTTTATATCTTTTGTACGAGTTTCAATGTTATGCTTAAAAAAATAACACTAGGTATCAATAATGTAGGTTTGGTTAAACTTGAACTATCAATTTGACCAAGCTTCTATGTTTGGTGCTGTACAAGTTGAACGTCAACAAAGAGTTTGGCTAATTCATATTTCCAAAATTTGTCCTACTTGATAAAAATATGTTTTCAACAAATGGAGTAGGCGAAGCGGAAAACGAGGATTTCGTATTTACGCTAGAGGTAGTAATTTATAAAAAACTCAAAATCAAATGATATGCTTCCACTTATTAATTCATTTGAAGAATATGAAAAATTCAAACTGAATATCGATATTCTTAAAAAGGCAGCAAAAAAATTAATTCAACAACTTCAACTACCTGAAAAACCACTTTTACTTTTTTCTGAAGGCACTAATATTGTTTTTGCCTATGATAATTGTAAAGTAATTAAAATATTTCCTCCTTATCATCTAGAGCAATTTAATAGTGAACGATTAGTTTTAAAACACTTGCAAAGAAAACTTTCAATAAACACTCCGAATATCGAATACGAAGGAAAAATTGACGATTGGCCCTATATTATAATGAATCAGCTAGACGGTATCCTTTTAGAAACTCTTTGGGAAAAAATGGATCTTAATAATAAAATGATTATTATTCGTGAATTAGGAACGTTGATTCAAGTAGTACATTCTTTAACCACTGAATTAATGTCCTAATAAGGAAAATAACTAAATACTGAGCAAAAATGTATATCAATCTACGACACTCATGAATACAGTTAATGATGATGCCGATTATTCTATGTTAGAAACCATCTCGAAAATTAGATAAAATTCTATGATTGTAAAATTCGCTGAAATAGCGATTGATGACGTTGATGGGCGTTGTTTCTTAACCCCTTAAAATGATATGATCTTGAACAAAATAGATAGTTAAATGGTAAAGGGAAACCACCATGCCTCATAAATATAATCAGTCACGTCGTCATCACATTCCAAAATCGCCTAACAAAAATCGAGATTGGCCAAGCTATAATAAATCACTCAAACGGCGTGGTGATATCACCATTTGGTTGTCAGAGGATGCCATTAAACAGTGGTATGAAACTGAGCGAG
>JBGSLN010000089.1:0-5960 GCA_041740675.1 Gammaproteobacteria bacterium
TTTTTTTAATTGATATTTTCTATGTAGTGACAATATTATAATTAATTGAACGATCAGTTAACTACAAGTTGTTATTTTGATAACAATGTAATATACTCAGAACTGGTATCCAGCTCGCTATTGTCCTGACCATTTGGTAATCACCTTAACACAGAATGAAAATAAAAAAACTTCTTGCTCAGGCATTGCTACAGCTTGAAAATATCTCAGACTCACCGCGACTTGATGGTGAGTTATTGTTATGCCATGTGTTGAATAAATCAAAAATATTTTTATATACTGATCCAAATTATAGGCTAAGTACAGCCGAGATAAGCATTTTTCAGAATTTACTGCAGCAACGGTTACAAGGAAAACCTATAGCTTATATTGTAGGCAAACAAGCGTTTTGGACCTTTGAATTAAAGGTCACCCCTGATGTATTAATTCCTCGACCAGAAACAGAATTCGTGATTGAAGCAATTTTAAGATTATTGCCAAGTGATCAAGTTTGCCAAGTGGTTGATTTAGGAACCGGATCGGGTGCGATTGCAATTGCATTGGCACTTGAAAGGCCCTTATGGCAGATAACTGCGGTTGATATTTCTGAAGCAGCGCTTGCAGTAGCGAAAGAAAATGCTATTATTTTAGGCGTAAAAACAATTAGATTTCTACATGGAAGTTGGTTTGAACCATTAGAAAAAAAAACATACGATGGTATCGTAGCAAACCCTCCTTACATTGCTGAAAATGATGCAGAGTTGGTTGAAAATGTTCGGAAGTTTGAACCTAAGATTGCGCTTATTTCTGGCAAGACAGGATTGGAATGTATTGAGACAATTGCTAAAACAGCAAAAATATATTTGAAATCTGTGGGTTATTTAGTGTTTGAACATGGCTACCGGCAAGCAGAGGCAATTCAACAATTGCTGGAAAAAGAAGGTTATCAACAAATCATATCAACTAGGGATTATTCAAATTTAACAAGGGTAATAACTGCGCAGACACATTTTTCTTGATATAATCTGATCTTAAGATAAAATCTCTCAATCACTCTCATTTATGGAGATTTATGATGGCGACCAAAATCAAAAAAGCACAAACTAAAGTTAAAAAAAGTCCAGTTAAAAAATCTAGTCCAGCTAAAAAAGTTGCCGTAAAAGCTGCATCAGCAAAAAAGAAGGTTGCAAAAACAACTAAACCAGCAGCAAAAAAAACAGCTGTGACAAAAAAAGTCGTGCTTAAAAAAGCAGCGCCAGTGAAAAAAAGTGTAACTGCAAAAAAGCCTATTGCTAAAAAAGCAACGATTGTTAAAAAAATTAATGCATCTACTAAAATTGCCACTGCTAAAAAAAGTCCAATCGTAAAAAAAACAGTAGCTCCTAAAAAAGCTATAGTCGCTACGAAAAAAGCAGTTACTACAACTACAAAAACAAGTGCAAAAAAACCAGTAGAGAAAAAACCAAATTTAAAAATTGTCGTTAGTAATAAAGAAAAGATACAGCCAAGTACAAAAATTATAACAACACATAAAGCGGCAGAAAAATCAAAGACAACTGCAAATATAGAATCAATAGAAAAAGGTGTAAAGAAAAGAATTATGGAGTCGTTAGAAGTAAAACCATTTAAACCATCAGCAGCAGGATTATTTGGCGTACTGCCTTATGAAGAAAACCCTGGTGAAGAATATATGAATGAAGCGCAAAAGAATCATTTTAGAGAAATTTTGCAGCGTTGGAAAAAGGAGTTAATGGAAGAAGTTGATAGAACTAAAACACATATGCAACAAGATGGTGCTACTCGTCATCCAGACCCAAGTGATAACGCTACTCAAGAAGAAGAGTTTAGTTTGGAATTACGTACGCGTGATCGTGAGCGTAAATTAATCAAGAAAATTGATGAAGCTTTAGAACGGATTGATCAAGATGATTATGGCTATTGTGATGCGTGTGGTATTGAAATAGGTATTCGTCGTTTAGAAGCACGTCCTACTGCAGAAATGTGTATTGATTGTAAAACTCTTGATGAAATCAAAGAAAAACAAACGCGGGGTGGCTGATACGAGAATGATACTTTACGCATATGAGTTTTCCGAGAAGTAGCTAAGTTTACTGCGTATCAATATATACTTGTAGCAGTTTGAATTATCTCTTTGTTTATAAATAAAAATGAAATGAGAAGAGTAATGGATATTATTCAAGAACTTGCATGGAAACAATGGGAACAAACGTATACAGAAGCTGATTGTAATAAAGCGATGAACGCTTTAGAAAACGGCAGATTGATTTTTTATCCAAAGCTTGCGTTTGACTTGCTTCCTACAGAGAAAGTTTTTTTATCTGATAAATATTCAGATGGAAAATCTAAAAATATTAGCTACGATATAAAAACAAATAAGTTACGTGGGGTTAATTGTTCTCCTGAAGAAGAAAAATTGTTAAGTGCAATGATGCAGCGATTTAATAAAAATGCCACGTTATTAATATCACAATTATTACCAGAATATGTACCTCATTTGCAAGTTGCAAGAACAAGTTATCGGCCAGTCGAGATTATAGGTAGGAAAACTTCTTATAAGAAAGATGACACACGATTGCATGTGGATGCATTTTCATCTAGCCCTAATCAAGGGAAACGAATATTACGAGTTTTTTCTAATATAAACCCAAATGGACAAGATCGTATTTGGAAGATTGGAGAACCTTTTGCACAGGTTGTAAAAAGATTTTTGCCTCAAATTAAAAAACCAATCATCAACGGCAAGTTATTACGTATGCTGAAAGTGACAAAAAGTTTACGCACCCACTATGATCATATAATGTTGCAATTGCATGATCGTATGAAAAAAGATTTAGATTATCAAAAAGAAGTTGAGCAAGTTACGGTTTGTTTTCCACCAGGTTCAACATGGATAGTAAAAACTGATCATGTGTCACATGCAGCAACAGCAGGACAATTTTTATTAGAACAAACATTTTATTTACCTGTAGAAGGAATGGCAAATAGTGAGTTATCCCCCTTACGAGTATTAGAAAAAATGACCCAGAAAAAATTAGCATAGCTGCTCTCAGAGGAACGTATTTTCTTAAACCCTAAGATGCGCTAGCGACGAGGGGCTTCCTTTTATTAATTTGAATACCTACAAACTTTAGTGTGCGACGAGTCTATTCACATTGATTTTTTATTTTCTTTCATGTTGGAGATCAAAATGTCTATTGCTACTATTCCTCATTTGAAGATTGCTGCTAAGGGGCCATTACAGGCTTTAGAGAAAAATATTTTATGTAATCAAATTAAAATCGAAGCTTGGTTTCGAAATCAATGGCAAAAATCTCCACCACCATTTTATTGCTCTGTAGATTTGCGTAATGCAGGGTATAAAGTGGCTCCCGTTGATACCAATTTATTTCCAGCGGGATTTAATAATATTAGTAAAGAATTTTTACCTTTATGTGTTCAAGCCGCACAAGAAACTATAGAACGCTTAATGCCAGTTTGTTCTAAAATTTTATTAGTACCTGAGAATCATAGTCGTAATATGTTTTATTTTGAAAATGTAGCTGCGGTCAAAAATATTTTAGAAATGGCAGGGTATGAAGTGAGATTAGGTAGATTGCCTGAAAAAGATGATGTGGTAGATGAGATTGAGTTACCTTCTGGTGTAATTTTAAAATTTGAACAAATTCAAAGAACTGATGATCATGTGCATTTGAGTGACTATAAACCGTGTTTTATTCTATTAAATCATGATTTATCTGAAGGGGTTCCTGAAATATTGAAAGGTATTAAACAAAAGTTATTGCCGCCTTTATCCTTGGGTTGGGCAAATCGTTTGAAGTCTGAACATTTTCGAATTTATCAAGAAGTATGTGAAGAGTTCGCTTCGTTAATTAGTATTGATTCTTGGTGGATTAATCCATTCTATCGTCGTTGTGAAGAAGTTAATTTTATGGAGCGAGGTGGCGAGCAATGTCTGGAAAAGCATGCAACAGAATTATTTGCACAAATCCAGGCAAAATATGATGAATATAAAATCGAACAAAAGCCATTCATTGTGATAAAGGCAGATGCAGGAACCTATGGCATGGGAATTATGATGATTGATGATCCAAAACAAATGTATGATTTAAATCGAAAGCAACGAAAGAAAATGACTGCAACTAAGGGTGGGAAAGCAATCAATAAAGTGATTATTCAAGAAGGTGTTTTTAGTGTGGAAACTGTAAATAATCATGTGGCTGAGCCGGTAATTTATATGATAGGAAAACACGTGATTGGTGGATTTTATCGAATTCACAAAGATAAACAAGCCAATGAAAATTTGAATGCTCCAGGGATGCATTTCGAATCGCTAGCGTTTGTTGAACCATGTAATATGCCTGATCCAAAACAAACAAAAGAGTGTGATATTAATCGGTTTTATACTTACGGTGTAATTGCGCGATTGGCATTATTAGCAGCAGCAAGAGAAAATTATGAGATCAAATAAAATTGCTTTTGTTATTGATCCTATAGAAAAATTAAATTTCAAAAAAGATAGCTCACTCGCAATGATGCTTGAAGCACAGAATCGAAGCCGGGATGTATTTATTATCCTGCAAAATGATTTATATATTGTGAATGGTCAAGCATTTGCAAGCGCTAGAAAAATCAAACTTAATTTTGATGCAATGCCATCGTATGAGGTTTCTGAGAGAGCTCCAAAAAAACTTACAGAGTTTTCAGTTATACTCATGCGTATAGACCCTCCGGTAAATTCAGATTATTTACACAGTACTTATGTATTAGATCTAGCAGAAAAAGCTGGCGTGTTAGTGTTAAATAAACCTCAATCTATAAGAGATGCTAATGAAAAGATTTTTCTTTCCCATTTTCCTCAATGTGCAGTACCAACCATTTTTTCGATGGATCGAGATTTCATAAAAGAGTTTATTAAAATAGAAAAACATGTTGTATTAAAACCTTTGGATGGGATGGGTGGGAAATCAGTTTTTGTGGTGAAAACAGAAGAGCCTAATTTGAATGTTATTCTAGAAACGCTCACCAAAAATTATTCTGAAATGATTACTGCACAACGATACATTCCAGAAATTACATATGGTGATAAACGAATTTTATTAATCAATGGTGAACCTGTGCCATATGCGTTAGCAAGAATACCCGTCAGTGGTGATACACGAGGAAATTTAGCTGCAGGTGGTACAGGCAAAGTAGTCGAATTAACAGAAAGAGATTATTGGATTTGTGAGCAAGTTGCGCCAATTTTACAACAAAAAGGTTTAATTTTTGTTGGAATAGATGTCATAGGAGATTATTTAACAGAGATTAATGTTACCAGCCCAACCTGTCTTCGTGAAATTGAAGCAGTATCTGGTATTAATATTGCTGGGAAATTTTTTGATTATATTGATACTCTTCGCATTTAAGTTTTCGTGTTTCAACAAAAAATTTCTTTTAATGCATCTTCTAACTTTGCATAATTAAATTGAAATCCCGCATCAACTAATTTTTTAGGATAAACATGTTGTCCTTTTAATAATAATTCTTCAGCCATTTCACCAAAGATTAATTTGAGCATAAAAGCAGGTGTTTTTATCAATGCAGGTCGTTGTAAAACTTTAGCTAAGGTTTTGGCAAAAGTCTTTTGTGAAATAGTTTCTGGAGAAACGATATTAACAGGACCCACGATATTGGAATGAGTAAAGATGAATTCAATAGCAGCTATTAAATCATTAATATGTACCCATGATAAGATTTGATTACCTGAACCTATTGTTCCACCTAAGCCAAAATGAAATGGTAAAGCCATTTTTGCTAATGCACCACCATTTTTTCCTAATACTACTCCAAAACGTAAATTAACGATGCGTGTGTTAGATGATAAAGAAACCCAGGTAGCTTTTTCCCAAGCACGTGCAACTTCCGCTAAAAAATTGGGGGTGGCAGAAAAATCAATGGAGGTATCTTCAGTATAAGCATGG
>JBGSLN010000090.1:0-5791 GCA_041740675.1 Gammaproteobacteria bacterium
CCTAAAAGCCTTACTTTTTCTAATTCAAATTTAATTGCGGGACAGCATTGCTTGTTCGGTGAAAAGCTTGCTAGTATAAATAGATAGTTCTGGCACACAATTATATTGAGCTAATAAATATTTAAGTACAGAGACAACAATGAAAAATAAACGAGTTTTAAGCGTATTTTCTTTAGCGATGATCAATATCATTGCAGTTGATAATTTGCGAAGTTTGCCCATAGCAGCTGAATATGGTTTTTCCCTCGTTTTCTATTATATATTAGCCGGATTACTATTTTTTATTCCGACCGCATTAATCGCAGCTGAATTAGCAACGGGCTGGCCCCAAACGGGTGGCGTCTATGTATGGGTGAGGGAAGCTTTTGGTAAGCGCTGCGCTTTTTTGGCGATTTGGCTACAATGGATTTATAACGTTGTTTGGTATCCAACCATGATGGCATTTTTGGCTGGCATGCTCGCATATTTATTTGATCCGGCATTAGCTGAAAATAAATATTATATGTTGATAGTTATCTTAGTTTTATATTGGTTAGCGACCTATTTAAATAGTTTTGGCATGAAAGCATCCAGCATCTTAAGCAATGTCGGCGCAGTCATAGGAACCATTTTACCGATGGTATTTATTTCTATTCTTGGGATTGTGTGGCTTTCATTTGGTCATGTTAGTCAAATCAACATGAATTGGAAGTCTTTTTTACCTGATCTATCTAATTTTAATAATTTGTCTTTTTTAGTGGCAGTACTTTTTGGTCTTATCGGCATGGAAATGTCTGCAGTCCATGCTGAAGAAGTGAAAAATCCACAACGTGATTATCCTCGTGCAGTGCTCTATTCAACCGTGATTATTTTAGTGACATTGATTTTTGCTGGAATTGCGATTGCTATTGTTGTACCGCAAGGTAAGCTCAGTTTAGTTACCGCAATGTTGCAAGCATTCACCATTTTTTTCGATAGGTTTCATCTAACTTGGTTAATTCCCATATTAGTCATTTTAGTGGTTTTAGGCGGCCTAAGTGGAGTTTCTTCTTGGATCATAGGTCCAACCAAAGGCTTATTGGTTGCGAGTGAAGATGGCAGCATTCCGCCTTATTTTCAAAAACGTAATCAACATCATGCACCGAATCGATTATTAATCACACAAGCAATTATTGTAACTTTGTTATCTACTATCTTTTTATTTATGCCGTCGGTGAATACTTCCTATTGGATTTTGTCGGCATTAACCTCTCAATTAGGTTTATTGTTTTATGTGTTTTTGTTTGCTGCCGCAATAAAATTGCGTTATTCAAAACCTGATAAACATCGAGCTTTTAGAATTCCAGGTGGAAATTTTGTAATGTGGATAGTTGCTGGTGCAGGAACTGTAACAAGTATTGCTGTGATCTTTTTTGGTTTTTTGCCACCGCCAAATATTCAAACGGGCAGCTTAGTTCGATATGAAAGTATTTTAATTTTAGGCTGCCTAATATTCTGCATCATGCCTTTTTTGATTTATGCAATGAGAAAAGCGAGTTGGATAAGAGAAGATTTTTAACAACGCTGAGAAGACATATCTAACTTGCTAAAGACTATGAAAACTAGAATTCTGAAAAAAAAGAAGTTGTGATAATCGCAATAAAGTATCGAAAAGAAATATATACAGATTTATAAAGTTATAAAAACAAATTTTCCAAAAAATCATTTACTGACATGATCTGAATATTGTTTTTAAGAACAGGATGTTTATAGCGGTTTCATAATTATTTGATCTTGTGGATGTAATATTTATACTATTTATTCAATACTAAAACGCAAAGTATTCCAATTTAGTCTTAATTATTGGTGCTTTTCGGCGGCAAAGGCGCAAAATAACCAATCAATAACAAAATTATTCCAACGCTGATGAAAGCAATAATGCGCTCTAAAGTTCCAGAATTACTTAAATCAATAATAAATAATTTCAAAATCGTTATCGCAATCATTACGGCTCCAACAAACCATATTGGTCGCCATTGCTTTTGATTTGCAAGAATAGTAGTAATTAATGCAATAACTCCCCAGAACAATGAAAGCACTACTTGTGTTAATTGTGAAGTTAAGAAACCTTCTGTACTAAATGGCACAGCATAATTAAAATGTAAAAATCGCAAGATCATTGCATTAGCCCAAATAAAACTAATGATTGCAATAGCATAACAAGGAATAGCGATTTCGAATTTATTGGTTTTAACTAATGAAAGTGAACCTTGAAAACAACGAAGAGTGACGATCACTAAAGCAATAATACAACTTAAATCCAATGGATTTAGTAATAATAAATACTGCCAAGGAGTAGCAGTTCCTTCTAATTGTAAATTTCCTGATATCACCCAAAAAAGAATATAAATTACAAAACCAATCGATAATATTTCGCTGTAATTCGAGAAAAATTTTATAAAGAATTGCTTGATAAAACCAAGTAGAAAATGAATGACTAATAAAAATAAACTTGGAACAACACCCCAAACACACCAAACCCAAGTGTCACTATAGTAGTGAGAATTCAAAAATGATTGACTGCTATACCATGAGATTAACCAGGTCATTAGCACGTAACTACCAACATGGCCAAAGTTGAGATATTGAGAATCAGTATTGCGATGGATCCATAAAATAAAATACCAGACCAAAAATCCAATACACCAATACCAGCCTATTGATTGATCTGTTGAGATCCAGCCATAGAAAAAATGTTGGTTGATCGCTAACAAAATCATAATAGGTAATAAACTGAAGCTAATAATTTTATACCAAGCCCAACCACTGCGTTTTTCAAGAGCTAAAGCAAGCAGTGCAGAAATGGAAGTTAACAGTAACAATCCACTGTCTTGATACTCTGATGAAAAATAAAAAAGTGCAGCATGATAAATGGCTGCTAACCACCACAATGCACCTAAGGTAAAAAATATTTTAGTAACAACGCGTTCTGATTGTTTTATACTAGTTGATGAAAAAAATAAGAAATAGGCGCTGAGTAAATTAGTAACTGTAAGCAAGATATTATTTAATACTTCATTGCTAAACCAAGACAGATGATTGATGACGGGGTAATCAATCATAAAATAAAGGTTAGCGAGAAAACCAATAATAATTCCACCTAAACGAACTAAATAACGTTGTTGTTTGATGCCCACCCAAATTAAGGCTGTTGCTTCTAGTGCCCAAATAGAAGAAGTCCATTCGCCTGAGAGTAATAGTGGAATTGCAGCTGTGAAAAATACGATGGCAATCGCAGCAAAAGCATAAGCTAAAATAGATAATGCTTTGTTTGCGAAATAAAATAAAGCAATACTTAATGTTGCATATAAACAGCCTAAACTAATAGCGGTTATAGCCAGTGGATAGGCATGATAATTAAATAAATTAGCTTGTAAAGCAAATGTAACGGCTGGCAAGCCAAAAACTAAGCTGCCCTCAATGAAGCCTTGTAAATTAGGTGGCTGTTTAAATGCAGTCAATAATGCGACTATCAAATAAAAAGCGAAGAAAATGAAAAGAAAGACTTCTGCAACATAAAAATCATGTTCAGAATAGCCGTGCCAATACCACAGAGCCGTTATGACAAAAGTAAAGATAAAACCTAATATATTGAGTGGTCGCCAATTTCGAAACCAAGCTGTAATGAAAATCCCAATATTCAAAATCAAATAATAACCAAATAAAATCACCGCGTTTGGCTGGCTGGTATTTATTAATAAAGGCGCAATAAAACCCCCAATAATTCCCATCACAGCTAACGTTTTCACGTTACGTTTGATAGCCCAGATAATAGTTAATGCTGTAATTAAAACTAAAATTGCAAAAGTAATATCAGCAGTTAATACACGATAGTGATAATAACTTGCAAAACAGACTAAATATAAAATAGCAAATCCACCACCTTCTAACGTGATTGCATAAACAAAACGTTTTTTCTCCAGCAAAAACCCAGTCACAAATAAGCCGATAGCGAGAATTGCCACTGCACTCAAACGAACTTCGACAGGAAAATAGCCAATTTGTGCAGCATATTTCAATAAAAATGCGATACCAATAAATAAAACTAACATCCCGATTCGAACAAAACTATTTCCACCAGTAAAGAAATTATAAAGTGCATCAAATAAGGAAGTAAAAAAACTTTGTTGTGTTGAGGACGCTGAATTAACCGCAGCTCCAGTAACCACATTTGGTTTAATCATTCCTCCAGTCGATGGCTGAATAATAGCTTCAGGCATTACAGATTTTACCGTGGGAGATTCAAGAGGATGTACTTCTTCAGCTTTAGTCTTTAATTGCTTTGCTAATAAAGATTCTATTACGCGCAAACGAGATTTCACTCCACTCAATTGTGCAAACAGAATGATAACTAGAGCAAAAAGACAACAGATAAGAACGAAATTAAGCATAGCGTGCCTACAAATTATTATTGTCATTATTCTAATTTATAATTATGGTATAATATCTTAATTACTTCAAGAAGGCTGTTAGATAAATGAGTCAAGCCACTACTTGTCCGGGAATTATTCATGACGTGCAAAACTATTCAGTGGTGCAAGAAAAAGCTTTCAATATCAATATTGCAATATTGTTTAAACCTGATGATGGAACATTAAACTTTTACATCAAAGAAAAGTCATTATCTTGGTTGCATTTAGAGCAGCATCTAGGAGTACTTCATGGGATCGCACCTAGAGTTCCTTATAACAAACGTTTTAAATTTACTATCACAGCTAGTAATGAAATGGGATCAGTTACCAAAAGTTTTATTTTAATCGTGGTTGATACTGAAGTGGTAGAAACAATGCCACAAACATTAGAACTCATCTTGAGTATGCGCAATCAAGAGTATGGTTATAGACATTTACATCCTTATACCCCCTCTTTGATTGAATATATTTATTTTTATTTTCACCAACCAGAATACTCACAGGCATTCATAAAATCAGTACATATCGCAGCTGAACAGTATGGAATTAAATGTTCTGATAAAGTTACTTGTTATGAATTTGAGAATTTATTAAAAAAAATTAACCCTGATCTAGAACAACAATTGCGAAAGACTTTAGAACAAGATCATATTTTAACAAAAGAAACATTGAATAATGAACAGCTGCAAAATTTATTTCGCCTAGGGGATCAACAGCCCGGTTCAATTACTATCCCCGTTTGGAATCATTGCGCTTATCCTGATTTATTCAATTGGCCAGAATGGCAAATTTTGTCAAATGTAATTCATGCTGGGGCACGCGCCGTAAGAAGATTAAAAGCACAAAACTTTGAATTCCAGGAGCAACATCAACCGCAATCAAAATTGCAACCAAGATAGTAGGAAACAAGAGTAGGTCACGTCGAAATATTTTTCAGGACTTGCTTTCGCTCCTCCAGGCTAAATCAAACCATTAAATAGCAATTATTCCTTCAAAAACTTCTTCTGCAGGGCCTGTCATCCAAACAGGTTCATTGTTACCATTCCATTCAATTGTTAAATCACCACCAGGCATAGTGACTTTAACTTTACTGGCTAACCTATTTTGTAAGATGCCCGAAACAACTGCTGCGCAGGCTCCGCTACCACAAGCTTCGGTTTCACCTACGCCGCGTTCGTAAATGCGCAACCGAATGTTTTCTGGAGAAATAATTTGCATGAATTCTACGTTAGTACGTTGTGGAAATTGTGGGTGCACTGAGAATGGCTTACCAATTTCTTCTAAATCAATATCATTAACATTATCAACTTCAAAAATACAGTGTGGATTACCCATAGAAACTACGCTGACATTATAATCAC
>JBGSLN010000091.1:0-32474 GCA_041740675.1 Gammaproteobacteria bacterium
ATTGCTTGTTTTTTTAAAGCAATCACTCAATGTAGCATCGATTCGTATGGATTTAAAAAATACTGCCAGCCTGGCAAGCGCTAGTGTCAGATATTCATCGGCAAGCGGAAGCAATAGAGGGTGCATTGATTGAACTCAACGATAAAAAATATCAGTGACTTTCTTTTGTATTCCAACGGCAAACCCGAGAGTTTTTAGCTGAATGGCAGCAATTATTAGTACAGCATCGACAACAGCCACTTGAAAATAAACTACTCTATTCTTCTATCATTCATTGACATTTATCAATCCGAACATGAAGGTAAGATGAATAAAGAGGATAAGCATTTTCGACGATAGATGTTGGATTAATGTTCATAGTTTAACGCGACGAAATCTTTTTGGCAATGCGCTAACTTATTGATTTTATATTAATCCTAAGTTGGTGCGTTGGAGCTGCCTAAAACTATACAAAAATTAAGGGTTTATCTTTGCAGGGTGGTTAACTGATATTGGATCATCAGTACTATAAATACCACATGGTGCCCCATCATTAAAAAATTGTATTAATTCACCAATCTTTTTATTTTTTAGAGAACGCACTGATTTCGTTGAAGTGACAGGTTCAAAAACAGTAATGTTACTGTCTGTTAATTCGGTTTGTTCTTCTTGTTCTTCTTTTTCAAAATCTTCACTGTTTTCTACTAAATCGTTTTTTAAACTTATTTCTGGATCTGCATGATTAGTAATATCCAACGTAAATGTATCTTCAAATTTTTCCCCATATTGGGAAAAAAGCGACTTCACAAACACTTGCTCTCGAGTAATAAGTTCCTTTGTTTTTTTAGCATCTATGCCTAAAATTTTAAAATTATTTTCTTCTTTGGATGCCGCAGTCAATAAGAAAAATTGCTGCATTTTTGCTGCAAAGGTAATTGCTTTTGCGGTTAACTCAACGGGCAATGATTTAATGAAAGTCTGTAAACATAATTGTGGCGATGGTATTAGATAAAACAATGAACGAATCATGTTAGACTGGATTTCTGGATTTGAAAATTTTAAACTGCTAATTTCAAAAACATATCTTTGTATTAAAAGGTCGCTTTCTAGTTTTTTATAATATTCTTGCAGTAGTTGCTCAAGTTTGTTGCCATTAAGCTCATCCCTTAAATAAAAAATAAAAGCTTGCGTCATAGAATCAAATATCATAGCAGACAATGAAGAAGTTGCGAACAACTTCGTAAGTTGTTGTTGATAAATGGTATCATTTCGTAAAAATTTCTTATCAGAATCTTCTCTTTTTCTTGATTCAGAAAATTCTGAATTTAGAATTTCATGCAGTCTCTCATAATCAAATGTAGCACTCGCCCCTTCTGCTAATGCAATGCTATTTTTTGTGGATTGCTTAATGAATTCTTTTTCTGCTTTTTCAGTGCTTGTTTCGTGAATGCTTTTATTTTCTGATAAAGGGGGACTAACTGGAACAACAAGTGCTCCCGATGCAGACCTCTCTTTTCCTATGGCCGCACTTTTATTTGCGCTTTTTGATTTTCTAGAACCTGGAAACGTTTTCCAAAATTTAAACATACAATCTGCCTTTTTATTATTCTTAAATCAAGAATAGTATCATGATTTGCTGCTATTGGCTTGTTTTAAGTCTTAAGAGTTTATTAATGAGACAAGGATTACTAGATGCAGATGATGATAAAAAAATAAGTCTAAAATGGTTAAAAATATAGAAGCGTTGCCGTGTTATGAAACAATTAAATTTACCATCCAAGTCTGTATAAATGAATAGCATTCATTAAGGGAACAACTAAAATCGATAGACGTTAAACTGGCAAAACAAGCTAAGGCAGATTGAGTTTTGACTGTGATAAATGTTGATAGGATTTTATTTTTACGTTAGAGGTGAGATGTAACTATTTTCTGTGACCTTGTTTGTGATCTTGTGCTGCCATTATGGCAAACACGGCGAAAAGTTTAGGGTGCAGATCTTATTAAATTCGAAAGAACAACTTGTGGCGATTTTAGCGAGTTGACCACGGATAGCAGATTGTGTAAATAAGACACTTCAAAGTTACAATTATTTTTAACAGAAAATAAAATCTAATGCAATGATAGAAGGGATTAATAATAAATATTAATTCGCTGGAGAGTATTGCCTAAATACCTTGACAACTTACATTGGATTATCAAGTGATTTTAAATATTCTCCAATATGTTGAAACCGTGCTTGTTCCAAAGGTTGCCAGTTTTCTTCCACTTTTCTAGCAAAACTGTATTTGGAGAAAAAACAATCCATGGCATGGGCTAATTCAATATGAGCCGATAGGATGCTATCAGCTAGCATGTGTCCATTAGAGCCGTTAGTAAAAAACACTAAGGCCGATTTATCCTCTAAATTTATTGCGACCCACGCACGCCAATGATTCATATGGCCAGAATGATAGGCTCGAACTGGGTTACCTTCATTATCTGTCTGCAATCCCCATCCCAACCCCCAAGCCACGTGTTTTCTCGTGTGATGGGATACATGTAACTGTAATGCCCAATCATCTTTTGTCATAAAAATATTGGGCCAAATTACACATTTCCCCCAAATCTGTATTTGGGATTGAGCATCAAGAATCGGCTCAATGTAATGCAAGTACTGTGCGGAGCGCTAGAGCATCCTTCTGGATTTTGTGTGGTAAATTAAAACCCGACCACTTTTGGAGATTCTTCCACACAACCCCTATATACTTTAGAGGGACTGCTCGAAACTCCCCCATATAAAGATCCCCGATGTTGTGTTATCGCTTTTTCTTTGCCAATAAAGATGTTTGATAGATGCTTAGCGCGATGGAGAAAACCAAGGTGAGCACCACAATACCTAAGGCAATGAAGACAGGGATGTGGAACCAGTATGCAATCAGCATTTTGAAGCCTATAAAAACCAAAATAAAGGCAAGTCCATATTTGAGCAGATGAAAACGACTGTGCATATTGACTAATAAAAAATACAAGGCACGCAATCCTAGGATTGCAAAAATATTGGAGGTAAAAACAATAAAGGGATCATTTGTTACTGCAAAAATAGCAGGAATGCTATCGACTGCAAAAATAAGATCGCTCACTTCAACAAGAATCAATACCAAAAAAAGTGGTGTAACATACAATAATTTGTTACGGAAGATAAAAAAACGTTCGCCATGTAGCTCATTGGTAATCCGCAGGTGATTACGCATCCAGCTGAGCACAGGATTTTTTGCAAGATCAGGTTTGTGTTCGGCAAAGATAAACATCTTAATGCCTGTAACCAGCAGGAAAAATCCGAAAATATAGAGTATCCAGTGAAATTTACTGACCATTAATATGCCCAGCAAGATAAAAATTAAGCGCATAATGATGGCGCCGAGTACACCATATATTAGAACACGGTGCTGATATTCTGCAGGAATAGCGAAATAATTAAATATCATGAGAATAACGAAAACATTATCGATGGATAGAGATTTTTCGATGAGGTAACCGGTGAAAAACTCTAAAGCTTTTTCATTAGCAATTGGTGCGCCAGAAGTATGAAGAAGATAGCACCACAAAACCAGATTAAAGATGAGTGATAAGCTGAACCACACGATTGTCCAGGACAACGCTTCTTTCGTCGAAATACGATGGGCTTTTCGACCACCCAACAAAAATAGATCGACAGCAAGCATAATAGCCACAAAAACTGAAAAGCCTACCCACATCCACCATTCACTGATTGTTGTCATGTGCTTTTTCTCCGGGGTCCGTCCTTGAAGGCAATTTTGGACAGCGCCCGTTTATTTTTTTGATAACGTTCTAAGTTTGTATCTACTATCTTAATATGACTTTGTGATCCCATAATGATACCCACTAAAATTTTCTTCATAGATTGTGATCCTTCTCTGTATTCTTTTAATGCCTCGTAATGCCTCGATGCCATAGGCACAGCCTCCATTTTTTTTAACTTATAAAATTAGCATGGCTTCACAAAAACTAAGAAATCGATAATATTTTTCGATAGCTCCTTGCCCGGCCAATAATGGGATCAATTCTTCAGTTTTGATTTCCCATTTTAAATTCAGAAATTATCAAACAAATTCTGTTTTTGCAATAGTACCAGGCCAATCATCATTAAATTCGACTTTGCCAGTTTTTATGTCATAAAGCGCATCAATCAAACCAATACCCTTGGTGTCTATAAGCTCTCTTAATATTTTGTGCCCAAGTATTATGATGAGCTTTGCACCCGCAATTTTGCAGGCAAACTCGAAGTTACCTAGAATATCATCATTAATATGCAACAAATAAGAACGTTTTAGCTTAGTTTCAGTGATCTTAAGTAGCCAATCGCCTCTACGTTAACTACCCTTACGAACTAACTCCCGATAATATAATTTATCGGGTTTAAAATAATGAGCCCACACTCCTAACCTAACCTTTCGTTTACTTTCCCCTAATCATTAAGTGCTTCTAATGTTCTCCTATCAATTGTTATACTACTCAGTAGCTTTTAGTATAATGAAGAGTTTGATTTTTTGTATTATACTATTGATAAACAGATAGTAATAGTAAAGATGTAAATTGTAGAGAGTAAACATGAGTAATAATGTAAATCTAAGTCGTTTATCACAAGCAAAATATTCTAAATTTCTCAATAGAATTTCAATAATAAAACAGAAGAGATTAATACGAGAATATCAAGAAATAAATCCCTCTGAAAAAGGTTTTCCGTGGATTAATATTGATGGTATCGAGTGTATACAATTTTCAACCTGCAACTATTTGGGATTATCATCAAATAAGACAATTATCACCTCCTCAAAAAAAATACTCGATAATTATGGAAGCGGTACAGGTGGTTCAAGATATATTGGTGGTACTCATAAATTACATAATTTACTAGAAAAGCAAATTTCGAAATTTCATGGTAAAGAAAAATGCGTTCTTTACAATACAGGATATACTGCAAATTTAGGCGCTATCAGCTGTCTGGTACAAAAGGAAGATATCATCTTCTCTGATGAACAAAACCATGCAAGTATTATAGATGGTATTAGGCTGAGTAAGGCAAATAAAGTGATATGGAAACATAATGATTTGAATGACTTGGAGGAAAAACTTAAGGCTCATCCTTCTGATAACAATAAATTTATTATATGCGAAAGTTTATATAGCATGGATGGAGATTTTGCTCCAATTGAAGGCTTAGTGAAACTTGCGAAGCAATATAATTGTTTATTATATGTAGATGAGATTCACGCTATAGGAGTATATGGAAACAATGGGAGTGGTGTATGTAGTCAACTAGGAATAGCTTCAGATATAGATTTTATTATGGGGGGAACATCAAAAGGGTTAGGTTCTCTAGGTGGCTACATTTGTTTAGCAGATCCTTTAGATGTACTTTTAAAAAACCGATCAAACGCCTTCATTTTTACGATATCACTTCCTGATGTTATCCTAAATGCTAGTTTAGAAGCACTTAAAATATGTACCACGACTGATCATTTAAGAAATAAAATAAAGGAAAATTCGAATTATTTTAGAAACAAACTCTTAGAAAATAATTTTAATTTTCTTGATAGCAAATCGCATATATTCCCAATTATGGTGGGAAGTAGCCAAGACACTCACCATCTTACTAATATGCTTAAAGAAAAAGGAATTTATGCCCAAGGAGTTTGTTTTCCTTCTGTAGCAGAAGGATTAGGAAGAATTAGAATTTCTATCACTGCCTCACATGAAGAGCAACACATGGATTATTTGCTTTCAACTCTCCAAGAAATTAGAAAAATAAATAAAATTAAATTTCTTAGTTAGAGTGCAATGAATTTCAAACTATTAGAATAACTCACGCACTCTTTTTAGATAAGATAATTTCTAATTGATGCACATAATTTTCAACTTAATGGTAGCTAATACGATAAATCACGCCTGCTTCATCATCAGAAATTAATAGAGATCCATCCGGTAAAACTAATAAATCGACAGGACGTCCCCAAAATTTTTGGCCTTGTAACCAACCCGTAGCAAATGGTGTGGCCGAGATGGCTTTACTATTGTTAACTTTCACTAAAATAATTTGATAACCTATTTTTTGAGTTCGGTTCCATGAACCGTGTTCTGCAATGAAAATTTGATTCCAATATTTTTTAGGAAACATATGTCCGGTATAAAAAATCATGCCTAACGGTGCTACATGTGCAGGTAGATTCCACGCAGGTGGTATAAAATTGTCGTTTATTGGTATTTTATTTTCAAAATTGGGATCAGGTATATTATTGCCATAAACATAAGGAAACCCGAAATTCATATTTGCTTGTGGAGCATAATTTAATTCATCGGGTGGCGAGTTATCTCCTAGCCAATCTCGGCCATTGTCGGTAAACCAAAGTTGTTTGCTGATTGGATCCCAAGCAAATCCCATGCTATTTCGAATACCAGTTGCATAGATTTGCATATCAGAACCATTCGCATGCATCCGTATGATTGTTCCAAAGATAGGGTTTGACATTTGACAAATATTACATGGCATGCCAATAGCCATATATAACCAACCATCAGAACCAAATTTAATGTAACGATAGCCATGCCAACTTTCTTCAGGCAATTGACTATTAATAATGATGGATTTTGGAATTTTGGGTAGAGTATGTAAAATATTAGGAAATTTAAGCACTTTATTTGTTTCAGCAACATATATAGCGCCATTATAAAATGCAACTCCATTCGGAGCATTTAAATTTTGAGCAATGGTTAGCACCTCACTTGCATGATCAAAATTGTTGCTTTGATGCAAAAGTGCATAGACAATATTTTTTCGCGTACCCACAAATACTGTACCATCGGGTGCTAAAGCTAATTGTCGTGCATAGGGTACAGCTTGTGCATAAATTGAGATATGAAATCCAAGAGGAAGTTTAATAGAGGCAAGTGCCAAATCATTAGCATAACTTGGTTGAACCAATATTAGTAAAATTAATATTAAGAGTTTTTTCATAGTACGCTGTCCTCCACTGCCCGATCAATAAAATATTCTGCTTTTTTCATTATCGAACTCGATTATGATGTATTAGAACTGAATTTTACAGAATTCAGAGAAGTGGTTCCATTTAATAAACTTAAGCATGCAAAGCCAAATGAAAAACTGAAGATTTGAGTCTTTTTCACCTGGATTCCGACCCGACCTCAGATTAATCAACATGTTGACTCTATCATATCGTTCACTTTTGTTTTAATATTTGTTTTTCTAAAATTATTAACTGACTTTTATGCTAAAACAACCAATTCAAGAACATCAGATCGTTGAACTTTTACAAATTTATTATGGAATTGATGTTCAAGTCGCTGAATTCCTCCCCGGTGGCGCGGATATGAATGCTTCAGTATATAAAGCAGATGCAAAATCTAATTCATATTTCATTAAGTTGAAACATGGACTTCATGATGAAATTAATTTATCAATTATCCGTCTTCTGCATAATTCAGGAATAAATGAGATTCTTTTTCCTATCTATTCTCTTAATGGGAAATTATTTGAACAGATTGGTAATGTTAAAATAATTGTATACCCATTTATTGATGCTCCAAATGGCTTCACACAAGTTTTAACAGAAAAACAATGGAAACAGCTTGGTCATGCTTTAAAAAATGTCCACTCAACATCTGTTCCTCTATCAATTCAGCAGCAATTAAGAAAAGAAACTTACTTAACTAAATGGCGCAACAGCGTTAAGTCGTTTTTTACCCAAATCGATCCTGATGAATCAGATGATCAAATAACAGCTGACTTCAAATCTTTTTTTAATAAAAATATTGATATAATTCACCAATTAGTTAAATCTGCAGATGATCTATCTCGAAAAATTCAGCCAGATCCAGAGAAATATGTACTGTGCCACTCAGATATCCATGCGGGCAATGTATTACTCGCTAATGAATCAATTTACATTATAGATTGGGATGAGCCAATGATGGCGCCAAAAGAGCGTGATCTCATGTTCATTGGTGCTGGAGTCGGTAATGTGTGGAATAAGCCACATGAAATCAGTTATTTCTACCAAGGTTATGGCAAGACTGATATCGACATAACTATTCTGTCCTATTACAGACTTGAACGTATTATTGAAGATATAGCAGTATATGCATCTGACCTACTTTCACATGTTAAAAATAATCAGGTCAGGTCAGTAATGTTCAATCATTTTAAATCGATGTTTGATTCGAATGGTGTTGTAGAAATTGCTTTTGCTACAAACCAATCTAATTAATCGTAATACACAACCCGGCAAGATAAATCACCTTTATAGTGCAATAAATCTATTGATGAATTACCACCATTATGGATTTCATTTAGTTTTGTAGATTGTATGCTATAATGTATATCTATCTAATTATTTGTTTGTTGTAAGATATTTAATTTGCCATGCCAAATCCGTTGTTTTCATTAATAGAGAATAATTTTGATCAATTTAGAAATTTAAACTATTCCATTGAGCTCAAATATACTTCTGACGTAAATGAGCCATATTATTTATTTAGGCTTAATAAATTTCAATCTGTGGATCAAACAATATTTGTTGATAATAATTCTTGTCAGCTTGATGAAATGCATATCACAGTTTTTGAAAGCCCCATAAATTCCAACGAAAGTTATCACATAACATTGCATATTGCTGGTTTTGAAGAAATCATTATTGTAAGAGCCTATTTTGATAGTAATGATAAACGCTTGTTTGTTACCTGCACTAATCAACAAGAAAAACAAATCATTTTAAATTCTGATAGTATCAAACAGATTGTTAATTTATACCAAACAGCGTTTATTAATTTAAAAAATGTTATCTTTGCAAAATGTCAAAAACAATATCAAGATACCAGAGACGATTTGCTTGGAAAGATGTGTGAACTTAGTAAAGATTTAACTAATCATGACAACAAGAAGAAATATCTTGAAACAATAAAATATCTCATTGTACTTATAAGGAAATGGAGAAAAAATACACCCGATGCTGATACTGAATTATTAACATTTTTTGATGCATTATCAAAAAAACTTGCTTCTACTACCAATGTGCATGAACCAGTAACAGTAAATAGTTTTTTAAAAATAGCTCAACAAATCGAGCAAGCAAAACCTACAGCAGAAATCCCAAGTACGCCTATTACGAAAAAAACCGAACATGTTTCAAACCAAATACGTGTGGCAGAGATTGAATGTGAATTAGAAATAATTGAAAGTGAAAAAATTGATGTTTTGATAAAAATAATTAAAAAATATGCGTTATATGAACAAATATTCAAAATAGGAAATGATAATGAGGCATTAAATGCCATTAAAGCAATGGAAAATTTAAAACGTGATGCATTAAGAGAGGTAATTGCTCAGGTATGCACTGGTAATGATGATTTACTTATTGACTCGCCATCAAATCAAGTTAGGCAAGATTTTATTGCACTATTAGAGTTGATAGATATTATCCCCGATCAAATTGCCATAATGTGTGTGAAAAATAATAAACCAGAACTATTGGTAATATTATTAAATAAATATCCACTTAATGTTAATCTCGCAATACCCAATACTGATACAACTCTGCTGAAATATAGTTATGATGTTAAGAACTTAAAAATGTTTAAATTATTGTTGGAACATCATGCTGTTGTCGATATTAGATTTGGTGAAAAAGGAATTACTTTATTAATGCAAGCCTGTTTAGATAATCGCGAAGAAGAAATGGTTTTGTTATTACAAGCAAGAGCAAATCCTTTCATTAGGGATAAAAGAGGTTACATAGCTATTGCACCTTTTCTTTTAGTTGAAGATTATAATTTGACCTTAGCAAAAAGATTTTTCGAGAATTGTACTCATAAAGCAAAAAGCTTGCTTAATTTTGCCCAAGGTCAATTTACCATCGGAGGTTCAACCGCGGGACCTTGTCTTGCTTATCTATGCCAAATCAACGCTTCTAAGGTAGTAAAATTTTGTCTAGAACATGGTGCTGATCCTCGTGTTGTTCGTATGGCAGATTTTAGATCCACTTTTGCAGTGAGCGCGATTAAACTTAATTTTGAAAGTTGTAAAATATTATTTGATAATATTGATAAGTATGTCGATGACAAAGAAGAAATACCAAAAATTATTATTGCGACCTATCACGATGTAAAAAATATTTATGGAAATGCTTTCGGCTATGATGAGAAGGCTTTTAAGAAGATTATCAAATACTTAGAAGATATTGCGAAAACTAGAAATATCAATCTAATGGTTTCTCCACTTCCAAAAACAAAAATAATTTATCCAGATGGTTTGCCATCTGATATTCCACTTAAAACAATTGATGAGATTTCTGTTAAGACTGAGTCTTATTTGAATAGAGCTTTAGAAAAAGCATTCGTGTAATGACTCTATTCTTGGCATTGTTTCACAACCTCTTAAAAGGCTATGATTTTGTTCAAAGTTAATATTTCAATGGAAAGCTTTTTGTAAAAATGGAAACAACGATGTCTTTGAAATTAAACATATAAATATCAGTGAGTCATAACTTTGTTATACTTATAGATATCGAGGAGAATTATTATGGTTACTTCAATTTTTCTAGGAAAAGCACTTGGGCTTTACCCGTTGGATCGAGCGACATATTCGGAGAAAAGTTTCATTCGTTTGGCCTACGCTCTCTACATAAAATCATATTCAGTTTAGAGAGCTAAAAAACTAATCTTAAAATTTACTCGTAATAGGGAATCAAATAATGTCATTTTTTATTAACCAAAATACTTCTATTACTGATAGCTTATTGCAAGTGATTGCTTACTTGCCGACAAAAAGCTTAAAGAAAATCATTGCTCCAGATTTTTATCACAAACTTAGAGATGAAGACTTTATGCGTATTGCTGTATTTTTAGCTCAGAAAAGTTATGATGAAGAAGGTTGTCCTATCGGCGGACTTATTATTGATAAAGGTACGCGACAAATTCTTGGTAAAGGTCACAATACTTTAATTCAAGAAAATCATCCCTATAATCATGGTGAAACCTCAGCTATCAGGGATGCTGGGCGAATAGATTTTAGCCAAACTACCTTATTTACCACACTGTCCCCTTGTGATGTTTGTGCAACTTTGATTTATATGCGGCAATTTCATCGAGTCGTTGTAGGCAATGTCACCAGTGCTTCTGGGAATGAAAAATTATTAATGGAAAAAGGAATTGAAGTTACTATTCTCGAAGACAAACTTGGTATTTCGCTTTATAACAAATATCGTCAAGAAAATCCTAATCAAGAATTAGAAGACTGGCAAGGTTTAGCTTCTGTTAACAAGCAAGGAAAGTAAAATCATAAACCCGCAATGAATAGCCAATTATCAGGTTCTTTTTTAAATGATTTTTTAAGTTATAAAGGTATATTTTCCCTTAGTAGGGCTAAACCAGCCAATAATAAATAATATGGCCTGGCGAAGGTTGCCAGGTTTGTGGATCTGCATTTACGCTGCCAAGCGTGACTACGACAAATAAAATAATAAACAATAAGCTCTTTATCATGGTAAAGTCAGCTCCGAATGTATGATTTTGTTGTGCAACCGCCGTTTCAGTTTAAGATACCTATTTTTCAAGGGCTTTTATTATTTTATTAACATCTTCCTCAATAGAAATAGACTCTATGGTTAGCGTAGCTACTTCTTCAAATAAGCTGTCGCGTTCAAGGTGCTGTTTATCTAGAAATGCTTTTAGATCACCGATTGGGAGTAGCGGGGATCTGCCGCCTTTCATCCGTTCCATTTGCACTGGCGTTGAGACTTTTAAATAAACAACGAACTCTGAAGATAACAATTTTCTATTCTCTTCTGTGGCGATTACAGCTTCTTCCATTACTACCACAACAGACTCTTTGCCAATAAAATGAGATATTATTTCAGCTTCACAATGATGAAATGCTTCTTCACCCTGCTTCCCCAAAATTTCATTCAAACTTCGCCCAATGTAGCGCTCCAAACTAGGATTGGCATCGATATACTGCCAGCCCAGCTTTTTAGCTAAAGCTTCACTCAGTAATGCTTTACCTGCACCCATATGTCCGACGATGAAAATACGTTTAGGCTTAGTCATGTTTATATACTTCCTAGATTAATACTCAATAGGTCAATAACAAAATAATAACAACCCATTCTAACATGAACTACGTTGTTGTAAATAAAGTACAGTAGGATATTGCCAATGCAAGGTAGCAATTTTTTTGAATGTTTTTTTTCAAGTACAATATTATCAAAGACAACAGAACCATTAAATTTCGTGACAAAATTTACGGTCTTGAATCCAATTGGCTTCGTTCATACCAGATTTGTGTGCTGTTAACGATTTTTACAATCGATAACATCACCGGTACTTCTACTAACACACCGACTACTGTTGCTAACGCGGCGCCCGATTTTAATCCAAAGAGACTTACGGCAGTAGCTACAGCTAATTCGAAAAAATTACTTGCACCAATAAGCGCAGAAGGCCCAGCAATACAAAATTGTTCTTTTGTTTTTTTGTTTAGCCAGTATGCCAATAACGAATTAAAATAAACTTGCACAATAATAGGGATCGCAAGCAATAATACAATGATGGGTTTATTTAAAATCGCTTCTCCTTGAAAGCTGAACAACAAAACCAACATTAACAGCAAAGCAATTAAGGAGACGGGATGAAACCACCGCAATAATTTCTCTAATGACTGTTTACCATATCGCCGTAATGCAAAGACGCGAATGAATTGCGCAACCAAAAACGGTATGAGAATATAAAGTATTACAGATAAAAATAAGGTATGCCATGGCACTGTAATATGTGTGATTCCCAGCAAAAAACCTACAATAGGCGCAAAAGCAACTATCATGATCAGGTCGTTCAGTGCTATTTGCGTCAGCGTGAAATGCGGTTCCCCACGGCAAAGATAACTCCAGACAAATACCATCGCGGTACAAGGCGCGGCGGCTAAAATAATTAATCCCGCAATGTAGTGATCGATTTCACTTGCTGGCAACCAAGCTGAAAACCAATGACGAATAAAGACCCAAGCTAAAAAAGCCATTGAGAAAGGTTTAATAAACCAATTAATAATGACTGTGATGGTTAAACCTCGCCAATATCGGTGAACCTGTTTAAGTTCACTCAGATCGATTCGAACTAACATCGGGATAATCATTAACCAAATTAATATTGCCACAGGCAAATTAACATGTGCCCATTCTAATGAGCCAAGCTGATGGATAACATCCGGAACAATGCGCCCCACGCCAATACCGACGAGGATGGATAACACTACCCAAGCTGATAAATAGCGATCAAAAACCCCCAGTGAATTACTTTGCTGATTATTTGTGTCCTGCATAATGTTCCTATTCCAACCTCCGTGTTTCCTTAAGTTCAGCGATACGTTTTTTTAGTTCATCACGTACCTGACGAAACAATACGACCTGTTCTGCATGCCTTAACGAGGGATTAGCCGGATCAGGCAATGGCCAATGGTGTTTTTGTTGAATACCTAGAACTACTGGGCAAATTTCTTCTGCACAAAGCGTGATAACCATATCAATGGTTGCCAGGTCGATGGTCTCAATTGATTTAGCATGATGATGGCTAATATCAATACTAATTTCGTGCATAACTTCGATGGCTAAGGGGTTGACTGCTTTAGGCTGCGATCCAGCACTTAATACTTCTACATCACTTTCTAATTCTGCGCGAGCGATGCCTTCTGCCATTTGGCTGCGCGCGGAATTAGCAACACATAAAAATAATATTTTCATAAACTGCTCTAGCAACAATTGCTACCACAGGCAGACGTTTGAACATCTGTTGCGATAGGTATGCAACACGCGCTTGAGGTTTCTGATGCGGTTTCTTTAAATAACTCCGCTTCTTTCATAGTTCGATAAGTTTCCCAAGCAATGCCGTTGGGATCGGTTACCCATGATTTGTCTGAGTTAGCATAGCAACAGACAGTTTTGCCTTCGTCGAATAAAGCCAAATCAGCTTGTTTCATTTGCTTTCGCATGGTTTCTAGCTCAGCTGGTGAATCCACTTGTATTCCTAAATGATTCAAGCCATGGTGTGAACTTTTTGTCGATATGGCAAAATTAATCCTGGGATCATCGATCATCCATTTTGCATAATCCGGTTTGCGCACCGTGGGTTCTGTTCCAAATAGCTTAGAATAGAATGAAATTGACTGCTCAAGACTTTCTACTGAAATATGGATATGGAAGCGTTTCATTTTAGTGCTCCTTTCTTTGGTTTAGTGGGATAACATTTTTTACTACAACTTTTAGTTTTGTTGAATTCTAAAACACAGCAATTTTCACTTAGAAAGTCGATCAGTTCAGTAATCAATGTGCAATTAGCAGAATAAATAATGGATCGGCCTTCTCTGCATGAGGACACTAAATCCGCATGACTTAAATGAGTCAGATGAAACGATAAGGTATTTTGTGGAATCCCTAAGCGCTCACTGATTTCACCGGCGGCCACACCAGATTCACCGTATTCAATTAATACCTTAAATACATTAAGGCGTGTTTCTTGGGATAAAGCCATAAAGGCTTTGAGTACATGTTTTATTTCCATATTTCTAGAATAATAGAAATATTAACTTATGTCAACCTTCGAATCTTATAATATCTAAGTAATCAGATTGAGGTTTACATGGAGCTCATATTTTAAAAGCGCTTATAACGCTTGAGCATTTTTACATATCAACATTATCAGAATATTATGCGAAGCTAATAATAACCACACCCATTAAAATTAAACCACCACCAATGAATACCGGTATATTTAAGTGACTTTCTTGAAATAAAAGAGCAGTAAAAAAGATTGTAAAAAGGGGATATATTAGTTCAACAATACCTGCAACCGTGGCATTCTTTGCTTGAATGGAACAGACAATTAATAAACTTGCTAAGAGTACAACACCAATTTCAGCACTTACTAACAAACGAAGTTCTCTATTAGTAGCCAGTATTGCTATATCACCTTTCAGCTGAGTAGCATAACCAAGAATAAAAAATACTAATGTACCAATTAGCATTTCAAAGGCTAACAGTGTAATAGGCGAAATGCTACGCAATATTTTTTCTGCTAAAGAATAATTTAATCCCCATAGTATGGCTGCAAAAAAAGCATAAAATATCCACATTACATTATTCCCTTTAATGTTCAATTACTGAAGAGTAGTCCTGGCCGTTTGCTCTGTAACAGTTGCATATTTAGCAATAGAGGCGATTAAAGTATAACATAAGCTTTTTTTAAATAGAGCCTATAAGCCTATATTTAGATCTTCTGCATCTCGGTAATTTACTTTAAGCTTCCATTTGATTCCTAGGTTCTTTAATCCAAAAAGTTAGTATAAAAGCAACCAACATTCCAAAAGGAAGCACGCTTAATGATAACCTATACACAGTAGTGATGTTGCTGGTTAAGTTAAAAAAATGATTTTGTAACAACCAACCAATCAATAATTGCATTAAAGATCCGCTTGACATAATAATCATATTAGCTGTAGCTAATGCAGTTGCACGAAAATCAGAATTAACTGTTTCTTTAATTACAGTAAAATATAAAATATACACTGAAGCACAGAAACCAATAAGAAAAAATAATATATATAAAACAAAAGGTGAAAGAAACGTAAAAAAAATAGTAATGCTCATTATAATCCAAACCGCTGCACCAAGAAATAGTAACACAGTTCTAAAATTTATTATTTTCGCTAGCCAACCATTTATAGGCCCGCCAACAGCAATGCCAATAAAAATCATTGCAACTCTATTAGCTGCTGCTTGATGATTGAAAAAATATATATGAGTTAAAAATATAATTCCCCAAAGTGAGGCGAATGCGCTAATAGCAGAAAAAATAAAAAAACTGATAATACTACTTAAAATTACTTGCTGTTGACTAATTATTTGTTTTAATTGATACATAATAACTTTAAATGATAACTCTTGCTGCGAATGTTTTTGAAGTGGTTTACTAGCAGGACTGCCAACAAAAAACAAAGCACCTAGACATACCAGACCCATAATTAAACCACTATCAAAAATAATATTTCTCCAAGATTGATGTGCGATTAACCAAGTTAATACAATTACTCCAATCGTGACTCCGAGCATGACTAGACATTCAGAAAATGCCACTAGTGCTGTAAATCGTTTGGGTGAGAAATAATTAGCACTAACATGCAGTAACCCAATAAACCCAAATGCTGAGCCTGCTCCCATAATGCCTCTTGCTATAACAGCAATGGGATAACTTTGTGTAGATGCTAGTAAAAAATTACCGCACATTAGAACTAAAGCAGATACAGCAAGAACATAACGAGTAGAATAACGATCAAATAGGATTCCAATAGGTATTTGTAATAAAACATATGCATAAAAAAAAGCTGCAGATAACTTACTTAATCCGATTGCATTAAGATGAAAATCTTTTATCCATTCCGACCCCATAATTCCAGCTGCAGTTTGTCCTAAAAATTGGAAAAAAGCGAAAAATGATGCAATAAACCAAGATAGATAAGAGTTAAATTTAAATAAAGAATAAAATTTTTTAGTCATTATATTACATACTTGGGATTATTTAATTTTTTATATTCGGATACCCATAAAAATCACTTTTAGGCTGAGCGAAACGGATTATGATTTTTGAGACATCTTGAAACATAATTAATCGGTGAGTTTAAAGAATACTTATTCGTTAATTATAGATAGTTTAATCCATAATTAAAAATGAATGTTTTTTTATTTTAGTATAACTAATTGTTATATGTAATAAGAGTATGTTGACAGCACTATAAACCTAATAAGTTAAATTTGTTATAATGGTTAAAAATAATACTAAGTTGAGGAGTTGAGATTACGTGATGTCAATGAAATGCTGTTGTATCAAGGTTTTGAGATTAGTTACGAATCAGGTTTATTGTGTAGACTTAATGATGTCTTCACGGAAATATTGAATCTTAGAGTTGCATAAAACATGCTTTTTACTGTAATTGTTTTTGTACTTATCTTGTCTTTATTGCAAGATAGCTTTTCCTCAATGAGTATTATTACTTACAGAATTACGAAGACAAAAATTTTTAAAGGTACTAAAATCTTAAAATATGACTGTTATTTATTATTAATGGCTGTGCAGGACCATTAGGTATTTGCGCCGCAATCCATGCGGCATCTATTTATAGCAATACTATGCATACTCTCGGTTGGCGCAAGTATGATTATACATTTTTAATGAAGTGGTAAATAACCAAATTTAATCGTGTAGCATCAATGTCACACTTGAAATTCACAGACTATCAGAATTTGTTTATTAAAAACTACTTTCATCCTACCGTATGTGAATGCTGTTGCTTTTTATATTCTTCATACAGATTGAGGCATTCTGCACGAAAACCTTCTGGAACAAAAACTTCTATTATTTCCTTATATTTTTCTTTTGTTATACTTTCAGGTGGTTTCGTAGTACCAAATATGCGAATGCCTGCTACTGCAATTTTATTATTTTCTGGTTTTTCTTGACATAATTCTGTATACCGTTTTATTATTGCACCAGCAAGAATTTTATACTTTATTTCAAAGCTTTTATCACTGTTAGTTAAATCAACAAGCATTGCTAAGTCAAAAGATTCCGGCAATTTTTTATATTCCCGCTCATAAGAATCACAAGCTGCATAAATATCATATAAGAAAGCATTGAACTTATATTCATAAGTAATATTTCTAAAAGAAACTTGCTCTTGATTAAGTTCTTCTTCAGTACTTTTTATTGTTGATAAATAACTAAAATAGCTCTCCAACGCTTTCAAATAAACATTTTCAGAAATATTATTGTCTTCTTCATTGCTAAGAATTAAGCACTGAAATTGCTGAGGAATGAATTCACTGCTCAATGCTAATTGTTTAAGAGGTAACTTCAATGCTGGCGGACGAGCGGGAAAACTAGGCGCCTTAGATGAAATAGTAGCATTAGGAACAGCAACTATTACTGCCGGAGTAACTTCGTGCGAACTAGGCGATGTGATACTTCTTGGTGGCAATGGTGGAGGATTAGAAGTACTTAAAGTACTGATTACTGTAGGTATTATTTCTTCTACTTTTATCTCTGCTTTTTTCGTAGTATTTTTTTCTTTCTCTTTATTCGCTGCTGCATCCACTAGTATTTTTAGTTTGTCGATAAAATAAGATGTATTCCTCAAATCTCGATTAAAAACATTGTAAGCACGGCTATAATTAGCTGCATTGATTGAAAGTTTTAAGCGTTCAATGACGGGATCATAAATTCGTTTCTCTTTCCTATCTTTTTTATTTTTATTCGCTGTTTCATGAAATAATGATACATTTGGAATAGAAGCACTTAATTCACTAGTCGCTCTTGCGAATAAAGTACTTGGACGATTTTTATTTTCTCTCGACAAAGCACCTGCAAGAATTTCAAATTTTTCCTGCGCAGAATAATTTCTTTGGTTTAATTTCTCTAGCACTTCTGCTAATTTTCGACTAATTTCTACTATCTTTTCATCACTATCATGAATAATATATAATTGTTTTTTTAACTCATTAAATAATAATTGATAAGCTAGATCTATAAAACGTGGATCATCACTTTTATGAGAGCTCGGTTTTTCGAGTAATTCAAATGCATATTCAAGGATTACTTTTTCAACATCCAATGTCTTATTAGCAGCAGATACTCTTTTACTCCAATTGATAAATATTAATGGAATAGCTCTTGCTCCAATCAATTCTTTTTCATTTTGTTCTTCTTGCTCTTCCACCCTACTTTCTTTCTTTTTAGACTGTAATAGTTGATTTAAACTGCTCAAAAAGTATTCTGAAACTTTTATGTTGCGAACATAATACCAATAAAATTGTTTATAAGTAAAAATGTCACTTTTGGTATTAGGGAATGCTTTTAAAATATCTGCATACGCAGCTACTTGATCACTTTTTGTAATAGTCGCTATTGATTGACTGTCATGCCGTGCTTGTTTTCTATCTCGCTGAACATTAACTGCACCAAGCAGTCTGTAAAATTTTTCTTGATCTGAACATTTTGCTTCTTGTAAGTCATTAATCATTCTTTCAATAATAAACGCTTTTATTGATTTCTTCTGTTTTGCTTTATATTTATTATGTGCATCCGTAATCTTTTTTTCCAACTCCCAATATAAATATTCATAAGCTAAATTTAAAAAAAGTTTATCATCATTTTTATGAGTTTCTGGATTTATTAATAAATCATGTACATATTCTTTAATCCGCTCTTCAAAAAAAGTGGAAGATAAAATATCATCTTCAGCTTTAAGTAATTTTGGCACTTTACGATCTAATTCTTCATTTGTTTCTACTGCTAATGTTAGGCCACTTGAAACTGATATTTCAGATTCATCTTCCATTTCAACATCTGACTTAATTTCTTCAATTATTTTGCAATATCTATTATAGAAATATTTTTTTTGATAGTGTTGATACTCTTTAAAAGCATTATTAAAAATAGTTGCAAGATTAGGATTAATATTAAAATATTTCTCTATTATTTCTTTGAAAAGTTCTAATTGAATACTGGGATTCTCAAGACGACTCTTATTTTTTTCATCGTGTGCCAATTTAGCATCGTGTTCTTTAATTAATGCTCCACCTAATATCAAAAATTTTTCCCGATATGAGTAACGGCAGTTGCTCACATCTAAATCTCTTAATACTTGCGGCAATATTGTTTCTGCCATAGGTTTAGTTTTACCTTGATCTTTATATGTTTTCTTAGCAGCTTCAATTTCTTGTTTCAAACTTTCATAAAGATATTTGTACCCTATTTCTTTATATTTTTCATCATCAATCCAATGCAATTCTTGACAAGAAAGTAAATTAAGGGCGTATGCTTTTTCATTTTCAATAGCTAAATCAGTTTCAGGTGCATTAGATTCAATTTCAAGTTCTTTTTTAAACAGCTTCAGCTGATTCTGAGTTCTATTAACCATTTGAAATAACATATCATCTGTTTTTCCTTCAAAAGAAGAGAATTCTGAAAGAAAATCTCTTAAATATTCCATTAATGGATTAATAAATCTAGATAGGATAGTTGGAGTAAGTACAAAACCAGGACTTCTAAGTATTTCATAGTACTTAACAACCTCATTATGGTACTTTTGTAAACATTCAAATAATGGATTTAATTTTTTCCAAATAGAATTACTATTAGAAAAAGCAAAAGCTAATGGAAATAAAGAATTATCTTGTGATTGATTATAAAATTGTTTTATGGCGCTAGCAAAAGCTTCAGATGAAAAATTTTCTGGATTTGATTTATAAAATTGTTCGCCAAGATAATTAGATAAATTTTCCGATAGACAATTAATTATCGCTATTGTATGTGTCAAGCGATATTGACTTATTACTAACGGTAAAGACAATTTATCTTCTTTGGCACTTATTTCTTGTTTAATTTGAGCTAAATAATCATCAGCATGTTTAGCTGGATCAAGTGCAATTGCTCTAATTTTAAAACAAGTATAATCTCTACTATTTTTTATTAACGCTGCTAACCATTGTGTATTTTCACTCATCACGCAAATAAGTACAGGATTATCTTGTTCAGAATATTCAGCAGATAATTTTTCCAGCTCTTCTAAAGCAGCTTTGGTATCTTTCTTTTCTGTGCTGTTAATACTCAAAAGTTTTTTAGTTGTATTTATTTTAGTATCAAGCGTATTATTTGATTTGAGATCTTCGAAATAACTTTGATATCTTTCTCTCTCTTCGTTTGGAACAGAATCAACATGTTGATTGATGAAATATATTTGTTTAACATGAGAGCCAATATTTTTAATAACCTCACATGTTTGTTCCATTAGAGCTTGAAAAGGAATCAATATAATCATGTTCTCTAGTTCGGTTTTTGTTTCGATTTGAGCAGTTTGTTGAGTTCGAAAAAATGTGGTTAACATAATAAACCTCAGGTAGTATTAATAAAATTCAAGTCAGTATTATAGTGATTAAAACTATTTTACTGCGCCAACTATTTGTTAATAGTATGTGTGTTTTTTCTCTTTGAAGCTTTATAAAAAGCATAGGCTTCTTGGCATTATTTATCCAAGTAGTTGATGAAAATATTCTTAACTTCATGAAAGGAATCACTGCAATTTTTCGTGGCTTTTGAGAAGATTTTTTTTCCGTATTTTCTTGCCCAGACCTAAATAATCCTCTAACTGATCCAGCAACTGCAGCTAATTCATTATCAAAAAGAAAACTAGTAAACATAAAAACTTCACTTATAAAAAAGTTTTATGTTTTAGTAAGAAAGGAATAGAAATATTTTTTGGGGTTTTTAAGTAAACCGTTTCTCACTAAAACACTTAATATAATTGTATTTTAGCGATGAACCCGTTTACTCTTTAAAACTAAGTAAGAATTTTAGCTTACCAGTTCTCGTAATTCCCTATCGAGAAGACTCATTGCATTGAGAAATTATAAGATAGAACTTATTTTATGTCAAATTTAGCTGCCTTTTCGCGTGTGACGATCATGTTCTGAAAAAAATGCGCCCAACAGTCGATATGACAACACAAACATTATTTTCAATGGTTTAATGGAACAGACAATTAATAAACTTGCTAAGAGAACAACAATAATTTCAGCACTTATTAACCAACGAAGTTCTCTATATGACTTCACTGCACACAGTGCAAGAATTCCGAATGACCTAATTATATTAGATCATAATGAAAACATAACATTGAAACCAAAGTTTTTGGTGATATAAATCTATATTATCTTAAATTTTGCCGTAGAAACTATCGTGAGAAGCGCAACAGGCGAAATTAATCATTTGCTTAGGATTCCTGAAGAAAAATTACAGGAAATTTTAGCTGGTGCAAATCCGCTATTAAGCGCCGAGGAAACAACAGAATCAACGCAGCACTTTGCTCTGTCGCAAATCTTTTAATGCGGTATCAATTTCCTAAATCGGCTTCCGCTAAGTGCAATTAGACTACCAATCCTTAAAATTGCTGAAGATTACTAACAGCAAAATCAGAATATTAAACGAAGCTAATAATAACCACTCCTATTAAAGTTAAACCGCCTCCAATTAATTTAAGTGAAGTTATTGAAATAAAAGAGCAGTAAAGAAGACTGTAAAAAGCGGATATCTTAGCTTAACAATACTTGCAACCGCAGCATGTTTTGCTTGAAGCGCTGAATTTTTTAAGTAACTGTAATTATGCAGTTTTTTGCTCGTTATTCACTAATTTTTAAAGATGAGATCTTTTCACATATAATATTTTGTTTTACTTTTAAAAAAGTTCGTTATATTATTAAAAATGCAATGAGTCTTCTCGAGAAAGGTCTCGAGGACTGATAAGTCAAAAAATCTTATCTAGTTTTAAGGAGTAAACGGGTTCATCGCTTAAGATCCAACACGGTTGAGAATATATTTTAATAATTCAAACTATGTGGGTGATTTAGCGAGAAACTGATTTACTTACATCTAATCATTACTCTCACTAAAGCTCACAAAAGTTATTCTCTTATAAATTTAAGAGGGAGCGTTGAGTTATGATTTATCTGAAAAAGAACGCTTATATTGAACGAAGAGTATCTAAAAGTAGTATCCTATTGCCTGCATTTTATTCTGATGAATTCTGTACACCCTTCAAAATAGTATTGTCTTTTCAAGTAGTTTACAGCTTTTTTGTTACTTGTTTGATCTCTTTTATTTGGTATTGTAACTCGAATCATTCTGCATATAGTGTCTTAAAATTATTAATATGCAATAAAGGTTGCAATGACAAAAGCCTTCATCTTTTTAAACGATTAGAGGTAAGTTATGTTAAGTCTTAAACCATTTAAATTTGGACAGAGCATTCTGGTTAACAGTGTTCAAACAGAAGTTCTTGAAGGTTATGAACCCTATTTTGAGGATGGTTTTTGGGATTTTCTACGACCAAATAAAAAAGCTCGAAAATTACATGCTGCTTTAATGCTGCAACAGCTTCTAGCATTTAATAATTTAGCAGCGTTCGATGTTTCTCAAAAAGGATATAATGATTTTTTAAAAACAATTGAACAGTTACATGCTGACATAGAAACAAGGCTAAGATTATTAAAAAAAATTATTGAAGTAAGGGAAGGAAAAATCATAGAGCAACAACAAACCAATAGCCAAAACCGCACTAATAATATCAGTATAGAGAATCTTAAAGCGATGTCGCACAATGAGATGCATGACTTTTCAAAGCTTGCAAAACTCTCTGCGTCAATAGCAGCCCTATATAACTCTTTGAAAATACAGAAAGACCAAGTGCACATTACAAAGCAGCTTGAGTTTACTAATGGACAGATTAGCAGTCGTGATGATGTTGATTTTGATCCAGCAATATTTGATTATGCTATTTCTCCAACTTATACGCACCCTTTTAACAAGTACGCGAGTGTTACTCTCCCTGATTTAGAATTTGCTATCAAAGTTATTTATAGCAGTGAAGATGAAAATATGAATTCGGGATTAGAACATGTACTGCAGATACAAACACGATTTTTATCTGAGCAGTGGTATATGTTTCCCTTTGCCAGCACTGCCACAAGAGACTTCACCCGAAATTTTAGCAAATTATTATATCTAAAAGAACAGGAAGTGAAAGGGGATAAACAAGGTGTAGCGCAATCAGCCTATAATCTTTTAACACATACTCTTTTAGATCAAGAAATGCTTCCAATAAAAAGCTTTGAAACACTATCAAATTTTGTTGAGAAACACGGCAAATTTACTACATATATACTAGAATGTAAGGACCTCGATCATGTTATTGATTTTACATCCACTCAACTTAAAGAATTAAAAAGTCCACGATTTGGTATTTTTAGACCTGAAGCAGTTGCAGAATACACACGGCGAAAAGCATATTGGGAAGCGCTAACCCATACTTTAGAAAGTTTTACATTTGATACACGAGGACTTATTGAACAAGCAAAAAATGATTCAAACAATAGTTTTCTTCCAAGCTTACTAAACGAGGCTAATCTAAGTATAGATAACTTATTTGATATAACTGTCAACGGAGAAAATAAAAATCTTAAAGAATTCATAGGATTTTTAGAAATTAAAGAAAAAGAATTAGTTCAACAAATCAAAGCAACAAATATTTTTACGAGAAATTTATGGGGTAAAAAAGATTATCAGTTGGCACAAAAGAGGCTTACATATATGCAAGCATTCAAAAAAGCTGCTAAAGTATCAGACGACGCTAAAGAGACTAAGGATTCAACAGACAAAATTAAACTTGTTATTGATTCTGAAGAAAAACAAAAATTTATTAAAGAGTATAATGAACGTCGCAGAAAAGACAAAAAGCACGCATTACATACTGGAATATCAGTTCAGTTAATCGAAGAAAGAATTTATTACAAATCAAAAGAAACTATATCAAGCGATAGAAAAAAATTCGTTGCTGATCCGCTTTTCTCAACAATGGTTGAAGTATACAATGCATATCGACAAAATCACAATAAATCAAAAATAGAATATACTAACGAAAATATTAATAAAGAAAAAGCATATGAACAAATTAGAAAAAATGGTGATTTTTCTGACTTTGTTAAAGCATATCAAAGGGCTCATGAAAAGAATGCTGACGATAAATACCTACAATTGAATGAATACTTTGTCGATATTAAAGTTGATATGGAATACGTGGAAGATAGATTCCTCTATTTAGTGCAAGAATATAAGCAATTTCAAGCATCTAGACCAGTAGTAGAACGTAAACAGAACATTAATGATAACGATTTTTTAATCTGTACTGAAGAAAACACTGATATTTCTACGGACAAAACTGCACGTCACAATGCTTATGATCAAATAAATAAAAATAATGATTTTAGTGAATTTGTTGCATGGTATAAGCAAAAATTTGCGGAAAAACCAATAATAGATATTTCTGATAGAAATCGCTCTTTTATACATTATCTCGAACGTTTTGAGCGTAATATTAATAATCCTAGTCGTTATTTATCAGAACAATTGAAAGAGCGTATCCAAGATGCTTATGATCGATTTAGTGATCTAATTGTGTATCATGGTGTTAATCCAGCTAATATCAAACAAGCTGTACGTTATATTAACCTGATGATTTATGTCATTGACAAATGGGAACAAACTGGATGTCAAGGAACATGTCCAATCTCAGTAATTGGGGTAGATCTAACTAAAGAAGCGGAAAGAAAACAATTTCTTGAGGGTTTAGTGCTTGCCAAAAAAATTATTAATGGTGAAACTATTGCTGAATATTTAGTAGTAAAAGTTGAAGTAACTAATGAACAAACAGGTGATTCAACTACAATAACTACAGGAGAATTGAAAGAAGAAGCTCGTACAAACCTTAGTAAAATACTTCCAATGACAAAATTTCAGGATACAGGATACAGTTCGATAGAACGATTGTTATTCACACGTTTTTCTCGCGTACATTTATCTCATCATTTCATGGGTTCAAAATTAACTCAAAAAGAAAAAGAGACTAAGGACAATACAGACATCAATGGCTTAGCAAGTGTTACTGAATTAACTAATATCATCAAAAATACAGGTATTATAGATATTGAGAAACAATATCAAGAGATCGCAAGCGATGCTTTAAGTTATTTTAGATCCTTATTGTATTCTACTGATCAATCTGGAAACCTACAGCCGCGCTTAGTTCGCAACCTATTAATATCTATTAAGCCTGAATCAACAAATGTAGGTAATTTTGATAATTATGATAAATATCTAACTGAAGCATATGTCTCAACATCAACATCTAGGCCAACACTTGCTTTCCTCAAACGCAATTTATCAATCAAGAAACAAAAAGCTGAAAAATCTGCTGCTACTTCGGAAGATATTCATTTAGGAGAAGTATTTTATGCTTCTAGTATTGCCACTATGAAGCGGCTATTAGCTTGGATAAGTTTTAATAAGTCTTTAAGTGCAAAACTTAGAACTGAAATTGTTCAACCATATCTTAAAGCATTAGAAGAGGCAAAAACAGCGGGGAATCTTGAATTAGCAGTATTAGAAAATTATGCTATCGTATTTAGTACAATTTTTACTCGAGATGAATTAAAAAGGGTAGCTAAACTCATATTTTCAATTATTTTTGATCCTCAAAAAATACAAATTACTATTTCTGAAAAAATAAAAGTTTTTATTAATGAAAACAAAGAAATAATAGCAGGAACACTCTATGAAGCGATTGATGAATTTATTGCAACAACTACAAATCGATATGATGCAATAACTTCAGATACTATATTTACGTTCGGAAATTTAAAAAATAAACAAGGTTATTCATTAATTCGTTTGAAAGAATTATTAGCAATAGCAGCTGCAGATAAAGACAGAATGGCGCAACCTGCTCTTAATGAAGCTGAAGAATTTATTAATTATATCAATAGTAAAAAGCTTAATAACATCGATTTTTTCTTTAATGAAACTCAACTGCAAGAAGCTTTTGGAATATATCCAGGTCTTATCAAAGAAGAAGTTAATTTTTGGCGGCAAGCTATCGATAGGCTTGCTTGTGAATACTATATATCTGATGAAGGTAAAAACTACATTCGAAAGGGTCGAAAATCTCAAATTATATTTTTACTTTATAAAAATTTATTTGTTTTTGAGGGTGGTATAGATGATATAACAGCAATTGATCAGTTTTATCGTTATACGCAAAAGCATGGCAGCGAAATAAAAGTATCTCAAGAGAATATTGACATTATATTTCAAGAATTTCTTGATAATAAGAATATTAATGAGATATTGGCAACAGTGAAGCATACCACTAAATTACATCAATTAAATAAAGCAGAAAGATTGGCATTATATTTTGATGATTCAGGAAAATGGTTGGATGAAGCCCGTTTAATGAAAATCGATCTGATTTTAAATGGTGAGCTTGATGTCACTAGCTTTATTGACATGGTTAAGAACGCTATTCCATTTCGTCTGTTTCCAGCCACTGCAGAAGGTAAACAAGCATTCTTTAGCAAATTGCGGGAAAAATTTTTCAGCCGTATTGATGGCGCTTCTTTTGCACTTACTGATTATAAATATACTGATTTAAATTTAAAAATTAACCAACTCGCGATTGAATTTGATAAAGATGGTGAAATTATCGATCAAATTCGTTTGGCAGAAATGATAGCAATTTATCAAGATCATCCTGATATTGTTTTGGGAATCGAATCAGTTATATTTAAAATTCAAAATATTCAAGATCTACAACCACCCTATACTTTTAACGGAAAATCTATTAAAGAATTTCCTTTAACAGCATTAGGCCGAAAAGAATTGAATAGTTTTTTCGCGGCAGTAATCATGCCTGACGGCAGTGCGGCTCCGATAAAAGTTCGTTATCAGTACCACCATGTGGTTGAGCAAATAGCGCTTCATTTTGATAGCGAACAATTTTATTTTGATAAAATCCGCATTGCTAAAATTGCCAATTTGCTGCAAGAGAAAAACATAAGAGGAGCGCAAAGTTACGTTGTATTTATAGATCTTACTAATACAGAATTTAACAAAAAATTCCCGGCTCATACAGAGAGTGACCAAGAATTACAGGAATTATTTCTAGCGCATATCTATCCAAATGGAATAGCTGAGGAAAAAATAAATATACGTTATGCTTACCATGTCACCACTGAATATTTAACCTTCAAATATGGCAACGAAGATACAAAGCAAAAATGTATTTTGGCGCGTATTGCAGATATATTTACTAGAGTTAATAGTTCGACAGATAATTTAGCAGAATCCTATATTAAAAAATTTGAAGAAGATGGACATGGAAAATTAGATGAAAATGGAAAATTAAATGGGCTGACTTTAAATCATGAAAATCAGACCGCATTAAATAATATTTTCAAATATTATGTAGAGTATCCTCAGCCATGGAATCCTAATATTGAACGTTTATTAGAAGCATTTGAGCCTAAGGTAAATAACGGACAATATTTACAAGCTTACCGTTTGAAACGACTCACTGAGCTATTTACGGAAGAAAAAAATGTCGTAGAATTTTCTGATTCTGAATACCTGAAATATCAGGGATTGTTAGGCCAAGATAGCGTCGCAACTAATAATAATTTCGATCGTATATTTGGAAAAGAAAATAAGCCAAAACTACAAAATTTATTTCAGGATTATATTCTACGATTACTACAATTATGGAAAAATAAGCAAGAATATGAACTTAATGTTATTACAAAATCAAAATTATTTGATTTAGCAATTCTATTAATTACTGATGGTATATTAGGCGATACTAAAATACCAGTTGGAGATCAGGAAGAAAATCATCAATTTGGTGATATTATTATTGCAGGTGAAAATATAGCGGGAAAAAACTACTATATAACATGGTTAAAATTGATAAGTGAGTATCATAAACTTAAAGAAGTGGTGGCTATAGTTAATGCAGCAAAAAGTAACCTCAATAAGGGGGCTTACGAAACTGTCAGAAATATTTATAAGGGATTTCAGCTGCATAGGTCAAATTTTACAGACATATCAGAGGATACTGAAAAAGAATATATAAGAAAATTGTCTGGCATTGTGGCAATTACTAAAGACGTTGTAAAAGAATTAGTAGGTTATCAGCAACAGCTGGAACCGATCCAAGAACAGATCGAATCAATTTGCGGTGAAATTTTAACAGAAAGTAATTTAAATAGACTCCGTGAAAATGTTGAAAGCCTGATAACTATCTTCGAAATGGAAATTCCAGAATTTGCTTCGCAAAATTTGCGAAAAGAATTCATGAGATTAAAACATCGTGAAGAACAACTTAAACGCAATCTAATTAGCATTTGCGGTGCATCTGATTTAACCAGTGCGCAAGGACTTGTAGAGTTATTACGCTTAATACCTATAGATGAGCCAGCACGCAGTCAATATGTTACCGCTATTAAAGAATATTATGCTTTACTAACTAAGACAGATAAAAAATCATTACCTGAATTAAAACAAAAATCAACGGAACTTGTTTTAAAATTCATTAATTTGTGTTTTACAGCATCACAAAACGAAATAACAACAGCATTTAACAATTATATAACTGCTGATTTTTCAAAGGAAATTGATTGTACTGTTGAAATTAGAGATTCAATTGCAACTATTTTATCGTCCTCAAACATCACAGCAGCAAATAAAGTAAAAGCAATCTTGAGTATTATTAAGGCAAAGTTATATCCATATCATCAACTATTTGCTTCCCTCTTGACTAATAATGCTTCTTTAGAAGTAGAAATCATTCCTATTTTAAACAAGATATATGAAGGAAATGAAATAAAACGTGAGAATATTCCTACTGTGCTTTCGGATCTATTGCAATATTTGCATACTAAATTAATTTTTCAAAAATTAACTCGAGTTGTAAAAATTATCTCAGTTAATGAAATCAATACCTTAAGCAATCAACAGCTAAGAAATATATTTATCGACCTAATTAGAAAAGTAACTGAATTATTAGAATTTAAGCTCGAGGATACTCAAGAATTTATTGCAAGCCTTGAAGAATTTAAGAATGACCCAGCCGCTACATTCAGTCTAGATAATTTACGCAATTTATTAATTGGACTGAAAAAAGCAAGCCAGGATCAACAAGGCAAAGAATTTGTTAATCATTTAGCACAAATAATAGCTTCACTTAACCAGGCTCGATTTACTCAAAAAAATAAAGAGATTGCAAAAAATATTGACGACCAACATGACACAGCTGACATTATCAAGTTATTAAGAGAAATAAATGAAAAGCATGAAAAACAAACAGTAAAGTTGATTGCCAAATCGATTATGCAAGTAAATGAAAGTGAACATATTGAACAAAAAATTAAGGAGATACAAGAAGAATTTGTCAGCTGTTTACCCACAGAGGCGCAAGCAGAAATTAACTATGTTAAAATTAATATTGATAATATCAATGAAAGCTATACAAAGTTAACGACATTGCTAACTAAGTATGATGATACAGTTTGTGATGGTAAATTTAGTGCAAATTTAGCCAATTTTGAATCACGAAATTTTGAATATTTACGAAAAGGGTTAGATAATGATCGGCTTAATAAATTAACTCAATTGCTTAATCAAACAATTAAAAGTGAACACAGCGCTAAGGACAAATCATTATCTCTATATCTTATAGCGATACGTGATTATTTACATCAAAGGATCGATGATATAACTGAAGCGCATCAAACATTTTCTACGTATGCAGTAAATTTAACTATTTTCTTAACAAATTTAAATTATCTTCAAACATCTAACTATCAGCAGCTGAATTTTGATGCGACTATAACAGCTTTTAACAATATAATTAATCAATTATCATTACAGGATAAAGCCTACATATTATACTTGATTCACAGTGATGAAAACCCTATAAATCTAGACATTAATAGTGTGTTTTTATCACATTTATTTCAATGCAAAATGATTGAAAGTAGCAAAGAAATAGTTCAACGCTGTGCTGCATATCAAGAAATAATGCGAAAATTGACTAGTCCTGCTGCAAATTATGCTAATTGTGCTGTTACAAAAGATGAAATTAAAATTATTAAGGCTGAATCAAATTCAATGGAAACTGTTGAAACAGTCGAAGCTATGCATAAAAGTATTCGGTCTGCAATCACCTCAATCGTAGAAAAAGAGAAAGGAGAATATTATCAATCTTTCCGCGATTTAATTATGACCTTTGGGTCAGCAAAAGAACAAAATAATATGATGATAATGAGTATGAGTCTAATTATTGCTGCATTGCATCAAACTTGTGAATTTTATAAAAATAATAAAGCTAATTTTTCTCAAAATTTTATGAGCGATAATGACATCGAAGATTTAAAATTTATTCTTGATCATTACAAAGGTGACCAAGATTTAAGAGAACGATTACAAGTCCATCTGCAAGTGTTCATTACTACTTTATGTAATAAAGATTCAGATATCACAGATCTTAACACTTTTATTACTTCTGGAAAAACTTTAATAACAATATTAGGATCTAATGATCAAATAAAATTGTTTGAAACTATTGTTATGCTTAAGCAGTATATCGATATTGTCAATAATCAAACAGAATATTATCAACTACGAAGCAGGCAACGTCAACTAGCTATGGATATTGCTTCCTCTGCTAATGCAGATTTAGGCACTTTATTTGATAAAAACCATAAAAAATTATTGGATAGAATTGAAATAAATCAAGTTTTAGGTGCAGCAAAAATAGTCTGCGCTGTAGCTGAAATAGAACAAGAAAATATTAGTACTTTTTCACTTAATTATGATTTACCGTATATTTTGGAAAAATTATTGGATATAAAAAACAAAAAATTAGGAGATCAGGTACGGAAATTAAATAGCAAATCAGATAAAACTGAATTCAATAATTTTATTAATGCTATTGCGACAATTTATTTATTCTGTCAAGTTGCACCTTCTGCTTTGGATAAAGAAATTAACGACAGAGTTGATACAGCATTTAAAACTTTTATAACTAGCTATATTAACTTTAGAAATGATCCAAATGTTCCTCCGATTGATAAAAGAAGTTTACCGTGCACCACTGCATTGGCTCAAGCATTAATTAATAATTTCGGATTACCAGGAGACCTAGAAAAAGTTAAAGTTGCAGAAAAACGTTGGCACGATAATTGTCAAATTCATAAGCTAGCCCAAAGTTGGGTTGATATTCTGGCTAATACTCGTATTAGTTTTCAGAAAAGTAAGGGCAATATAAATACAGTTAAAGATTCTTTTTCTAGTTCTAGGGGAACTTTACATACAAAGCTAAATGAACTCTGCAGCAGCATTGAACAAAAGGATATTCCTAGATTTATAAAATATTTTAATCAAGAACTTAAAAATAAAAATATAGATCACAAAATAGAAATAAAATGGCAGCAGGTAGATTTAACGTTAGACACACTTAGACCTCAAATTGAAAAAACTTTTATTTCAGTGCTTTCTCAAGAACTTGAAAAGAAGAATAAGAATGATGCACCAGAATTAATTCATGCAGATAATGACTTAAGCAGATCCGAATTTAGTTATATCATAAAGAGAGTTAGTGTTCTAGAATAGAAAAAATTTGATGAACAGCAACAATAATATAATTGTTAATCTAGCTTAGATAAATCTGATGCAGAGATGTTAATTAACGCTTAAATAAGAAATTGTTATGCTTGGTACAAGCCCATTCTGTAAAATTAATTTTCATTAAACTAATCATAAAACAACTTATATGACTAATACACACAATTCTTTACTTTGCCCAAACTGTCAAAACCCAGTAGTAATCCAAGTATTGCTGCCAAAACTTAATAATCACGTTCCCAAAAATAGGCAAAGGTCGAAACTGGTTTGTACTAATTGTAATTGTTCTATAAAAGAAGCTGTGCGCAAAAGATTGAGTA
>JBGSLN010000092.1:0-2255 GCA_041740675.1 Gammaproteobacteria bacterium
CCATTGAAAAAGCAGTACACCGCGTCAACAAAAATGCCAAAAGCGGCAATAAAGAACAAATCAAACAAAAAGAAATTATTGAAAAAGTCCAAAAGCACTTAGAAGCTGGCAATCTTGCTCGTTCGTTAGAATTATCAGAAGAAGATAAAAAAATTATTAAGCCTTTGTGTTTATTAACACAAAAACCTACGTTATATATTGCCAATGTCAGTGAAGATGGCTTTGAAAATAACCCTTTATTAGACAAAGTCCAAGAATTAGCAACGAAAGAAAATGCTGTGGTTGTACCAATTTGTGCTGCAATCGAAGCAGAATTATCTGATTTATCAGACGCAGAAAAGCAAGAATTTTTAAAAGAAATGGGCCTGACTGAACCTGGTTTAAATCGAGTGATACGTGCTGGTTACCAATTATTAAATCTAGAAACCTATTTTACTGCGGGAGTGAAAGAAGTTCGCGCTTGGACCATTCTAAAGAATTCTACAGCACCACAAGCAGCAGGAAAAATTCACACTGATTTTGAAAAAGGTTTTATTCGTGCTGAAATCATTAGCTTTGATGATTTCATCAAATACAATGGTGAACAAGGCGCAAAGGACAATGGTAAATGGCGGTTAGAAGGTAAAGAATATATAGTTAAAGATGGAGATGTGATCCATTTTCGTTTTAATGTATAGATATACTTATCTCAAATGAAGTTTATGTTTCCCCTGTTTGGATTTTTGGAAAGACACAATTAAGCACCAATTAATTTTTCAAATCCCCTCGCAGCTAATTGACAATTTAAAATATTGGGCCACTTCTTCGGGTGGTTTTGAATAGGAAACGACTCAAATATACATTTTAAATCTGCTTGCCTTCGATATTAAAAAAAATAACTTTGCCTGTTGCTAAATCTTGCATAGCCCCAACAATCATGACTTTTTTCTCTTGTACTAACTTCGCAATTACTGGACTTTCTTTTTGAATAAGTTGCATTTGGTCTAACACATTTTGCGTTGCAATTTCGTTGATAGTAACAGTACTGTCGCAATTAAAATCACTTCTTTCACTTTTTTTAATTTGTTCTACAGCAGGTTGGATTGCTTTAAGTAAATTTGTCAAATGACCCAACTGCACATTACTACATGCTCCTTTAATCGCACCACAATTGGTGTGTCCCATGACTACAATTAATTTAGCACCAATAACTTTTGTAGCATATTCCATACCGCCTAGAATTTTTTTGTTTACTACATTTCCCGCTACTCTAGTTACAAAAATATTTCCAACACCTTGGTCAAATAGAATTTCTGGGACGCTACGTGAATCAATACAGTTTAATACGATGGCTATTGGATGCTGTCCTTTCTCGGCAGTTTTAGACGCAATTTTAATATAGTTATAACTTTTTCCTTTATTTGCTAAAAATCGTTGATTGCCCATTTCGAGCTGCTGTAACACTTGCTCCGGTGCCATCGATCTTGGTTGTTGCTCTGTGGTTACTAGATTTGAAGTACTCTCAGCAAAAGCAAATAAACTGAAAACACAAAAAAAAGTTGTGAGTGATAATAATTTCATGATGCGTGGTAACATATTTTTGCCTCGTATTAGTTTAACTATTTTAATAGAACCCATTTTAACTTGGTTTTTTTTCTTATTGAATGGTATCGACGTTAAAATAATACCTACCATAATACCAAATAATACATTAAAAAATCGTGAAAATATATTCGTCATTGTAGTTACAACACCTGGATCAGTCAATAACACCACACATAAAGCAATACCCATGGTATTGCCAATACTACTGTAGGATTTATCTTGTGCCAAAATATATCCACAAATACCCAATCCTAAACTAAGCATTACACCTACTAACAATAAGTTGTCACCCGCTAATAGAACAGTAATCAAAGCAAATAAGGCTATTGCAATATGTGCAATAAACCGATTTAACCCTTTTTCTCTAGTATGACTAAAACTTTCTTCAATAATAAAAAAGCAACTAATGGTTGCCCAAAAACCTCCAGGATATTGAAAATAAAGCCATGGTAAAAATGTTACCAAGGTTGCAATAATAATCTTGAGGGCAGCCTCATAAACTGTGCTGTCTGCCCTCAAATTTTTAAGTAATTGATACTGTTCCATCATTTTAAATGAAAACTCTTGTATTACTTTCTTCTCACCTGCAAAAAGAATATATATAATACTACTCACGAGAGATGAAACAATAATGCCAAAACAAACTTGAAATGTTCTATTTGTTGCAATTT
>JBGSLN010000093.1:0-4806 GCA_041740675.1 Gammaproteobacteria bacterium
CTAATATCACATCAACCTGAGTGCCTAATTCTTTTTCAACATGTAATGCATTCGTTGCACTCATGTAACCAAAACGATTGGCAGAGGGAGCCGCAATGCCGCCATTAAATTTGTGAAGTAATGCTCGTGCGATAGGGTGGTTTGGTACCCTTAAACCAACAGTTGGTTGGCCCCCTGTTACAGCGTCCAAAACATGAGAAGCACGTTTTACAACTAATGTAAGTGGGCCAGGCCAAAACTTTTGAGCCAATTGCCAAGCGGCGGTATTAATTTCTGATGCCCAATGTTCAAAATGAGAAATAGTTGGTAAATGAATAATCAAAGGATGATTTAAAGGCCGTTGTTTTACTTTAAAGATCTGATTAACTGCATCAACGTTCTTGGCATCTGCACCTAAACCGTAAACGGTCTCTGTAGGAAAGGCCACTAATTTACCCTCTCGAAGTGCATCTACGGCACTGTTTAAGTTAGTTTCGAGACTTTGTTTATCTTCATTCATGATTTTCAAGCTATTGACACTGTATTTTTACACTACTAGTTTTATGCTATTTTCATTGCACAATAGCTTAATTAAGCTATAATTAAAAATTAATTATTTTTATGTTTTACATAAACAAAACTATATGGCATTAACATTACATCAACTTAAAATTTTTACAGCTGTTGTTGAGCACAGAGGCATTACTGCGGCTGCACAGAAATTGCATATGACGCAACCCGCTGTTTCTATCCAAGTTAAACAGCTTGAAGATTATTATGGTATGGCTTTACTTGAAATCATAGGAAAAAAAGTACATTGCACCGAAATGGGTAAAATGCTCTACAAAATTGCGAAAGAAACTGAGGAGCGATTAAGTGATTTAGAGATGGAATTTTCACACATGCAAGATTGTTTAAAAGGCCGTCTCAGCGTTGCTGTTGTATCTACTGCAAAATATTTTATGCCAGGTCTCTTAGGTAAATTTCATCGGCAATATCCGCATGTTGAAATTAGCTTAAAAGTAACGAACCGAGGAGAAGTACTCGAACGACTTCAAAACAACAGCGACGATTTAGTCATTATGAGTCAACTACCAGAAAAAATGCCTATTGTTGCTCAAAAAATTTATGAAGATGAGCTAGTCATTCCTGCTGTTCCTGAGCACCCACTCGCGAAAAAGAAAAAAATTTCACTCAATGAACTGAAAAATGAACCCGTTATTATTAGAGAAGTGGGTTCTGGCACAAGAATGGTGATGGAACATTTATTTAGAAAAAAACGATTAAAGCCAAACATTGTAATGGAGTTAGGCAGTAGTAGTGCTATTAAACAAGCCGTAATCGCAGGATTTGGTTTATCAATACTTTCTAAAATGAGCCTGGAACAAGAACTTTTTTTAAAAAAACTAGTGGTCCTTGATATTCAAGGGTTCCCACTACGACATTACTGGTATGCCGTACACTTAAAAGGAAAAAGGCTTTCTCCGATTGTAATGAATTTCTTAGAACTTTTGAGCAATCAGAAATAGGTTGTTCAACAATGAACTAACTCAGTTACTAAACTGAAATAAATTCTCTGTTTTAGAAGCTATGACAAAGGCCTTCTTTAAAATGTCCATTTGTATCTCTAAAATTAAGAAGATAAATTTCAAAGAAGGCCTGAAAATTAAACCGAACAATATTCTAACAACATATTGCTTATAATTATTTATTAATGTTTTTCATTCACCTTGGCCTAACGAATAGCCAGCTTCGCCGTTAAAATTATACAGATGTTCAGTCTTAATGAAATCTAACTGTTGTGCTGAAATACGCTGCAAGAGTTGAATAACAGAATTATTAGAAATGGGCCCTTGTAATGATTTAAAACGACAACGCCAGTGATCGGTACAAAATGTCTCAGGTAATCCTTCCGGCCATACTTTTACACCGCGGTTAGTGATTAAACTTAATGTGAATTCTTTGCCTGCTGACTCTTTGAGTTTCTCCGCTAAACGTTCTATTGAGTGTTCGGGGGAATGATTGAGAAAGATATCTACACCTACTAGTTCTCGTTTACTTTTTGCTTGCGGAACATAGTTAATTTGCAAAGGCATTTTTTCTGTATGATAACTCACAGGAGGAAAATGATCAGGCATTTTACCTAAACGTTCTATGACAGCCGCAGCAAACTCTTGGGTACCTACTTTGAGCCGACTGGTATTTTCCTTATAAATATCATAAGTGTGGATGCCTTCTTCAAGTGTCCTAAGCCACGCATTATGGACTCTTTGAGCAATCTCAGGTTGGCCAATATGCACAAGCATCATGACAGCGGCTAACAATAACCCAGAAGGATTTGCCATATTTTTCCCTGCATGCTTAGGTGCTGAGCCATGGATCGCTTCAAACATGGCACATTGGTCACCAATATTTGCAGAGCCTGCAAGGCCAACTGAACCTGTTATTTGGGCAGCCACATCTGAAAGAATGTCACCATAAAGGTTAGGCATCACTATCACATCGAACTGTTCAGGCGTATCCGCTAATTTAGCAGCCCCAATATCGACTATCCAATGTTCTGAAATAATATCACTATATTCCTTGGAAATACGATCGAAGGTTTTATGAAATAGACCATCGGTAAGTTTCATAATATTATCTTTAGTAAAACAGGTAACCTTTTTACGATGGTTCCGTTTGGCATATTCAAAAGCATATCGTACTATTCGTTCACAACCAGGAACGGTGATTAACTTTAAGCATTGATAAACTTCTTCTGTTTGACGATGTTCAATGCCAGCATAAAGATCTTCTTCATTTTCACGAACGATCACGACATCCATAATGGGATGTTTAGTTTGGACAAAAGGAGAATAAGAGACACAAGGACGAACGTTTGCAAATAGCCCTAATGTTTTTCGCACGGTTACATTAAGACTTTTAAACCCACTGCCTTGAGGTGTTGTAATAGGTGCTTTAAGAAAAATTTTATTTCTTCTCAAGATTTCCCACGTGTTTGACTCAATTCCAGCGCTAAAACCACAGTTATAAACCTCTTCGCCTATTTGAATAACATCAATCGCGAGTTGTGCGCCTGCCGCATGAATGATTTCCAAGGTGGCTTTCATGATTTCTGGACCAATACCATCTCCGAAAGCGACAGTGATAGGGGTTTTAGCAGTCATAGTTTATTCCTCATTTATGGTTTAGATATCAATTCAATATACGCAAAGAGTATATCGAAGTTTGTTGATAAGTAAAAATTAATAGTTTTTATTAAAATCATAAACTAATTTTTATGAATTAAACTTACCCAATGCCATAAGTATGGATAAACTCAATTCAAGAGGAAATCGAGTGAGTAAAAAAATTTAAATAGATAAGAGCATCTCTGTGAGTAATTGATTATTAACTTTCTCAGTTTATCATCGATATGATAAATAATCATTTTGCTGCAACAGTATCGAAAACTAAATGTGTAATTAATTTTTTATCCAAATCACAGCATTTAAATAACTAGCAAATAACAGCCAAAACCAATACGGAACAAGCATCACTGTAGCAAGCTTAAATTTATTCCACGTAAAAAAAATGGTTACCAGTGTCAGTACGATAATACCGATGATCCAGTAAAAACTGAGCTGTATTAGATGAAATTGAAAAAATAGGGGTGTCCATGTCCAATTCATTAATAGTTGTATTCCATAAAATAATAGTGCAAGCTTTGCTCTCGCTTTTTTACGTTGTTCCCATAACGACCAACCTGCCACTGCCAGCATCAGATATAATATTCCCCAAACGATAGGAAAGACTAATTGAGGCGGGTTAAAAGCAGATTTATTCAAAGTTTGATACCATGTTACGATATTTGACTGAGTCATTTGGCCTATCAAATAACCAACCACTTGAAAAATAATAATCCAAAGAACTAAACTTAGAAACTTTTTTAACATTTATGACCTCTATTTTGGCAACAACACATTAATTTTCGCTCAGAGTAGGATACATTAATAGCATAAGTTTCTAACTAAAATTATTTAAAATCAATTTAATTATCTTTTTGCTTTAAAAAAATTATTATTAAAAGCGACAAGATATGCTTAAAGGGTTGTCGTTACTCTCTGGTACTGTATTAAAATAAATTACATTCTAATTTTGTAGTGCAACGATTTTTTCATAATTTCTATCTTGAATTATCCTATGTTCAAACTGCTTCCTCGATAGAGCAAGACAAAAATTAAATTAATGGCGAGATTAAAATTATTCGTATTTTTCTCAAAATAAATTATACTAATATGCAACTCATTGCTAACATAATCTGGATAAAAATGAAACGTTTTAAAAAAATTGGTGTTATTTTAGATCTAGAAAGAAATAATACTTTGTCAATTGAACATGCCATTGATTTAGCTCGTGAAAATGCAGCGTCGCTCTATGTTCTATGTCTGTCTTCCATTTCAATTCAAACTGATAAACTGAAAACTTATCTTGAGGAGAAAATTAGCCATGAATTTAAGTTTACGATTTTGACCGGTAAACCCGTTGTTGAAGTTACGCACTATGCTTACCAAAATAATTTAGATTTATTAGTTCTTGAACCTACTACACCTCATGGTTTAAAAAAGTATTTTTTGGGTTCGCTCGTGCTTTCTTTGATACGCAAGGCCCATTGTCCAGTCTGGGTTGTGAAAAAGCCCTTTTCAGAATCCTATGAGCGTGTTCTAATTGCTGTGGATGCATTAGATGATAATGATAGTTTGAACAATAAAATAATTGAAATTGGTTCTTCTTTTTCAAGACGAGTAAAAGCAGAATGCCATATTTTGACAGCTTTGCATTTAGCAG
>JBGSLN010000094.1:0-10216 GCA_041740675.1 Gammaproteobacteria bacterium
TGCTTATTACGATTCGTTATTGGTGAATAATACGTTGAGAGAGAATGAAAGATATATTTGACCCAGACCGGAAGTCTGGGCTATAAATTCTGGCGTAAAGCCTGCGAATTAAATGCAAGATATATTAAAGGGTCCTATAAATTTTGAATAAACCTAAAGAGGGAAATATGAAACAACAACTTGAACAAACTATTCAACAGATGGCTGAAGCTGGCCGTGGAATTCTTGCCGCAGATGAGAGCTCAGCTACTATTAAAAAACGTTTTGAAAGCATTAATTTAGAATCAACAGAAGAAAGTCGTCGTGCTTATCGCGAAATGTTATTTACTACCATAGGATTAGGTGAATTTGTTAATGGTGTTATTTTATATGAAGAAACTTTGGGGCAAAGCACAAAAAACGGTAAATCATTTGCAAAACTTTTAGAAGAACAAAAAATGGTGCCAGGTATTAAAGTTGATTTAGGTTTAATTCCATTGGTTAACAGTGCTAATGAAAAAGTGACGCAAGGTTTAGATGGGTTACCAGAACGATTAGCAAAATATAAAGATCAAGGTGCTCGTTTTGCAAAATGGCGTGCAGTGTTTGACATTGATGCAATACGACCAACAATGTTAGCAATAAAAACGAACGCACAAATTTTAGCGCGTTATGCGGCAATTTGCCAAAACCAAGGGATAGTTCCTATAGTTGAACCTGAATTATTAATGGATGGTGAACATACCATTGAGCGTTGTGAAGAAGTTTCATTGAGAGTATTCAACGCCGTTTTTCGTGCTTTGAATTTACATAAAGTCACGTTAGAGCATATGATTTTAAAACCAAGTATGATAATCAGTGGTAAATCATGTACCAAACAAGCTGATGTTGAAACTGTAGCACGTTTAACAATTCAAACTTTATTACGAACTGTGCCAGCTGCTGTGCCTAGTATTAATTTCTTGTCAGGTGGTCAAAGTGCAGAAGTTGCTACAGCGCATTTAGATTCAATGAATAAGCAATTCCCAAATTTACCATGGAATTTAAGTTTTTCCTATGGACGGGCATTGCAAGATCCAGCATTAAAAACCTGGGCTGGAAAACCAGAAAATGTTGATGCCGCACAAAAAGCTTTGTATAAACGTGCAAAACTAAACGCAGCAGCTGCAGTGGGAAATTATTCGAGTAATTTAGAAAAAAACTAATCTATCAATTATTGCCAACATTGGTTGACTGTTCCTGTTCCAGAAATCATCTTAACGCCTAGCTGATTGATACTCAATGTACCACATTGAGTATCGTCAGCTAATTGAGTACTTATTGGATTTGCAGTGAGTGTATAGTTTGTTGATTTTGGAGTATGAATACTTAAATTATAATAGCCATTAGCACTAGTGGGAACTATTAAAATTGTGCCGTTATTACCAATGGTTGCACCTTGATAAGTATGATTTTCAATATAATAGCGCTCCATCAAAGTTGCTAAATTCAATAGCGCTACCTGCGCATCATTTCGTCTTGCTTTGACAACTTCATGTCTATAAACAGGAATAGCAATGCTTGCGATAATACTTAAAATGACGATGACAATTAGGATTTCTAATAAAGAGAAACCAATGAGGTCAAAGTTTGAAATTTTTAAATTCATTACGGTATTCCTTGTATATAAAGCCTAGCCGCACTCGCTGCGTGTCTACGGCTATATTTTTAAAAAAATTTATTTCCCAAAAACTCTGACAATACTCCATTCGTAAAGCTTTCACCTACTCCTTTACTTAGACGTGAAAAAATATTTTGTTTTGGGGAGTAATTCACCATGCTAGGATATTTTATTACATTTCGTGCCACATCGCCCGCACTTCCAAATCCATCAATTAAACCCAGAGATTTTGCTTGTGCGCCAGTCCAAATTAAACCAGAGAATATTAGAGGATCTTTAGTATTTAAACGATCACCGCGTCCTTGTTTGACAGCATTGATAAATTGCTGATGTACAATTTCTAGCATTTTTTCAACATAAGTTTTATCTTCAGGTTTCATTGGAGAAAAAGGATCCATAATTCCTTTTTCCGAACCAGCCGTTAGGAGTCGCCTACTGATACCTAATTTTTGCATAGCATCATTAAAACCAAAACCATCCATTAATACTCCGATGGATCCAACCAAACTCGCTGGATTAGCATAAATGTCATTAGTGGCTGAAGCGATATAGTAAGCAGCCGAAGCACAGGCATCGCTACAAACACCATAAATTTTAATATGTGGATATTTTTTTCGAAGATACATGATATTATTATAAATATAAGCAGCTTGTACTGGACTTCCGCCAGGACTATCAATTCTTAAAATAATGCCTTTAGTATTAGGATCTTTGAATGCTTTAGCTAAGCTAGTGGTGATATTATCAGCATCGGTTAAAGAATCAGGCATAATCTCACCTGAAATATCAATGATACTGGTATGAGGTTTATTAATTTTCGCTGAATATTTCATATCGGGTATAAAGAAAATAAAAGCAAGAATTACTAAATAAAGAATAAAAACAAATTTGAAAAAAATTCCCCAGCGTCGTTTGCGACGATTCTCTTTGAGATTTTCTAATAATAGTTGTTCTAACGCAGCTTGGGTGTTAATTTCTAAATTACTCATGATGATTTTTGCTGATTCTTTAAAGTTAACTAATTGTAATGGGTATTATATGGAAGGACAAGCAACTATTTGCGATACTATAAAGACAATCGTTATTAGAATACTGAACAATTTCACTCACATTTCACTACAACTTGAAATTCCTTTTAATAACCACAATATTTGAGTTAAGCAATAAATAAAGAGCAATAAACATGAGAATGGACAAATTAACCACAAAATTTCAAATGGCATTAGCAGACGCTCAATCTTTAGCGGTTGGCAATGATAATCAATTTATTGAACCAGTGCATGTAATGCTAGCGATGTTACAACAAGAAGGAAGTAGTGCCTTACCCTTACTTGCTCAAACAGGAGTCAACACTAAATTATTGAAAGAGAAATTAAATACAGCCATTCAAAACTTACCGAAAGTACAAGGAGCTGCTGGAGAGGTACATGTTTCTAATGAATTAAATAAATTTTTCAATATTACTGATAAAATTGCACAACAAAATCAAGATCAATATATTTCTTCGGAAACTTTTATTCAAGCAGCACTGGAAGATAAAGGGCAATTAACTGATATTTTAAAAACATGTGGAGCTTCAAAACAAGCGATAGAAAAAGCAATCATGTCTATTCGTGGTGGCCAAAGTATAAAAGATCCTGGGGCAGAAGAGCAACGACAAGCTTTAGAAAAATATACTATCGATTTAACAGCTAGAGCAGAACAAGGAAAATTAGACCCCGTGATTGGTCGAGATGATGAAATTCGCCGTTGTATTCAAGTACTGCAGCGACGCACGAAAAATAATCCAGTCTTAATCGGTGAACCAGGTGTTGGTAAAACAGCCATTGTTGAAGGTTTAGCACAGCGTATTATAAACGGGGAAGTTCCAGAAGGTTTGAAGGGAAAACATTTATTAGCATTAGATATCAGTGCATTAATTGCGGGAGCTAAATTCCGAGGTGAATTTGAAGAACGATTGAAAGCGGTGTTAAAAGATTTAGCCAAACAAGAAGGCAAAATAATATTATTCATCGATGAAATTCATACCATGGTTGGAGCTGGAAAAGCCGAGGGAGCAATGGATGCAGGCAATATGTTAAAACCAGCATTAGCTCGCGGGGAATTACATTGCCTAGGTGCAACTACACTAGATGAATATCGAAAATATATTGAAAAAGATGCAGCTTTAGAGCGTCGCTTTCAAAAAGTATTAGTGGAAGAACCTAGTGTCGAAGGCACGATTGCGATTTTACGTGGGCTAAAAGAAAAATATGAAGTACACCATGGTGTAACGATTACTGATCCTGCCATTGTAGCTGCAGCAACTTTGTCACATCGTTATATTACCGATCGTAATTTGCCTGATAAAGCGATAGATTTAATTGATGAAGCAGGCAGTCGGATTCGGATGGAAATTGATTCTAAACCAGAAGCGATGGATATATTAGATCGTAGATTAATTCAATTAAAAATTGAACGCGAAGCTTTAAAAAAAGAACATGATGAAGCATCGAAGAAACGCTTACATGATCTAGAGCAACAAATAAAAAATTTAGGGAAAGAATATGCGGATTTAGAAGAAGTATGGAAACAAGAAAAAGCTATATTACAAGGTACCCAACAAATTAAAGAAGAATTAGAAAAAGCAAAGATTGAAATGGAAGCAGCTAGTCGTACCAATGATTTGGCAAAAATGTCAGAGTTACAGTATGGAAGACTTCCTGAGCTTGAAAAAAAGCTTAAAGCTGCAGAAGAAATGTCAAAGAAAGAAACGCATTTATTACGCAATAAAGTAACTGAGGAAGAAATTGCTGAAGTAGTTTCTAAATGGACACATATTCCAGTTTCAAAAATGCTGGAAGGTGAACGTGAAAAATTATTAATGATGGAAACAGCGTTGCATAAACGGGTAGTTGGTCAAGATGAAGCAATTGCAGTTGTTGCTAATGCGATTCGTCGCTCACGCGCTGGGTTGGCAGATCCAAATCGACCGATAGGATCATTCTTATTCTTAGGACCGACAAGAGTGGGTAAAACTGAATTATGTAAAGCATTGGCTGAGTTCCTGTTTGATAGTCAAGATGCTATGGTGCGAATTGATATGTCTGAGTTTATGGAAAAACATTCAGTAGCCCGTTTAATAGGGGCACCTCCAGGTTATGTGGGTTATGAAGAAGGTGGATATTTAACTGAAATAGTTCGACGCAAGCCTTATTCGGTTATTTTGTTAGATGAAGTGGAAAAAGCTCACGTTGATGTTTTTAATATTTTATTACAAGTACTAGATGATGGTCGTTTGACTGATGGTCAAGGACGAACTGTCGATTTTCGAAATACTGTAGTAGTGATGACATCAAATTTAGGCTCGGTGTTAATTCAAGAATTAGCAGCTGAACCTCAAGCAAAAATAAAAGCCGCAGTTATGGATATAGTTGGAAAGCATTTTCGCCCAGAATTCATTAATCGTGTTGATGAGATTGTGGTGTTTCATGGTTTGGCTCAAGAACAAATTAGAACAATCGCTAATATTCAAATTGATTATTTACGTAAACGCTTGGTACAAAAAGAGATGGAGTTAATCATTAGTGAAACTGCATTAGATTTTTTGGCAAAAGCTGGGTTTGATCCCCTCTTTGGCGCTCGACCTTTAAAACGCGCTATTCAACAATATATTGAAAATCCATTAGCACAAGCAATTTTGTCTGGTAAGTTTATTCCTGGCGATAAAATTAAGGTAAACTATACTAATCATATTGAGTTTGAACACTATAGATAGTGGTACAAAAAGCCAAATAATAATAAAGAGAAAATATGCAGTATCAAGATTACTACAAAATTTTAGGTGTCGATCGCAATGCCACTGAAGCTGATATCAAAAAAGCCTATCGCAAACTAGCGCGTAAATATCATCCTGACGTTAGTAAAGAAAAAGATGCTGAAGAAAAATTTAAACAACTTGGTGAAGCATATGAAGTTTTAAAAGATAAAGAAAAGCGCGCAGCTTACGATCAATTAGGACCAAATTGGAAAGATGGACAGGATTTCCGGCCACCACCAGGTTGGGAGAATTTCACGGGAGGAGGAGCTGGCGGTTTTGCTGATAGTCAAGGTGGTTTTAGAGGGGCGGGTGATTTTAGTGATTTTTTTGAGTCATTGTTTGGCGCTGGATTTTCTCGTCAACAAACCCGACAACGACCTCAATCACAACAACCACGAGGACAACGAGGGGAAGATATTAGTGCGACATTAGCTGTTGATTTGGAAGATGCCTATCACGGTTCAACTAAAGCTATTCAATTGCGGGTACCTGAAAGAAATGTTTATGGCCATGTCGAAATGAAATTAACAAGTATCAATGTAAAAATTCCTAAAGGTATTTTACCCGGTAAAAAAATTCGTTTAAAAGGGAAGGGAGGACCTGCAGTGGGAATAGCAGAAGCAGGTGATTTAATCTTAGAAATTACTTATAGCAAACATCCGCATTATCACTTAGAAGGCAAAGACCTTACTTATTCATTGTCCATCACACCGTGGGAAGCGGCTTTAGGCTCAACTGTAGCTGTAGAAACACTTGCAGGTAAAATAAATGTAAAGATTCCAAAAAACTCACAAAGTGGCAAGAAGTTGCGGTTAGCAGGTAAAGGGATGCCAGATGATCCTCCGGGTGATTTTTATTTTCAATTGATGATTATGAATCCTCCTATTGATACTGAAGAAAAAGAAAAGTTTTATCAGCAGATGGCAGAGAAATTTAAGTTTGATCCACGATAGTTATTTCAAAACCCATTCACCATAGAGTTTAATTTCATCGTGAATAGTATCCGGGGCGAGATTAATTTCACTTGGCCAAGTTACTGCGCGACGTGGAAACTTCTCGGTGATTAAGGTAAAATAGTTTACTTTAAATTTTTGGAAAGAATTATGTCCTTAACTCCATCGAATATGTTGCCTTTAGGCACAGTAGCTCCTTCATTTACTTTACCAGATGTTGTTAGTGGGAAAAATCTTGCCTTAAGTGATTTAAAAGGCGCAAAAGCCACTGTTATTATGTTTATTTGTAATCATTGTCCATTTGTAAAACATATCAATTCTGCTTTAACAAAACTTGCAAACGATTACTTAGCAAAATCAGTAAGTTTTATTGCGATTTGTTCAAATGATATTGTTGAATATCCTGAAGATGCGCCAGAGAAAATGAAGCAAGAGGCTTTATTGCATGGTTATCCATTTCCTTATCTTTATGATGCTAGTCAAGCTGTTGCTAAGGCTTATATGGCGGCGTGCACACCAGATTTTTATGTATTTGATCAACAATTAAAATGTATTTATCGCGGGCAATTAGATGCATCTCGACCTGGTAATAATATTCCTGTCAGCGGAGAAGATATTCGGACTGCTTTAGATCATCACCTTGCAGGTTTGCCGGTGTTAGCCAATCAAAGACCGAGCCAAGGTTGTAACATCAAATGGAAAACACAGTAATGCACAATCAATCTTTACGTGTATTGAAAACGTTTCAATTGACTATGATGGGTGTTGCTGCAATTTTTGCAATTCGTAGTTTGTCAATGACAGCCGTTTATGGTGAAGCATCGATTACTTATTATGTTCTAGCCGCACTATTGTTTTTAATTCCAAGCGCATTAGTTTGTACTGAGCTTGCAACCACTTGGCCAAGTTCAGGCGGGTTATATTCATGGGTAAAATTAGCTTATGGCAAACGTTTAGGATTTTTAGCTATTTGGTTAGAATGGATCAATACTATCGTGGCATTTCCAGCAATGATAACTTTTGTTATTTTCACATTAATTTATCCATTTGCCCATTTGGTGGTGCAAAATAAAGTTTTTGAATTTTTAATTTTTCTCGCAGTATTGTGGGGATTAACTATTATTAATTTTTTTGGCATTAAAACTTCAAGCCGATTTACCAGTTTTTGTGTAACCATCGGTGTTTTTATTCCTGTTGCTTTAGTAATCGCATTAGGTGTTTATTGGATAGTTTCTGGAAAACCGTCTAATATTCAATTTACATTAATAGGATTAATGCCACATTTTCATTTAGCGAATATTGCATTTTTAGTAGTAGTCATTAATGGATTTTCTGGAATTCAAATCATTGCATTTCATGCAAATCATACCGAAAAACCAGAAACAACCTATAAAAAGGCGATTTTTAATATTGTAATGATTTTATTAGCTTTAGCGATTTTTGGAACCCTGGCAATGTGTGTGGTATTACCACAACAATCGCTCAGTTTAATTGGTGGGCTAGTTGAATCGTTTCAAACATTTCTATCAAGTTTTCATTTAGAATTTTTTACCCCATTAATTGCAGTTTTGGTGGGTATTGGAGTACTTTCTGAAATTAATGCATGGTTGATCGGTCCAAGCAAAGGGTTGTTAGCATCAACAGAAACTGGGTTTTTACCTGATTTTTTGAAAAAAACTAATGCTAAGGGCATACCAGTGGGCGTACTAACATTACAAGCCATTATCAGTAGTATTCTAGGCATGGTTTATTTATTAATGAGCAATGTCAATAGTGCTTATTGGCTATTGTCTGATCTGACTGCACAATTTACTTTGTTAATGTGGTTATTAGTTTTTTCAAGCGTGATTGTTTTGCGTTTTAAATATAAAAATATTCATCGGCCTTTTAAAATTCCAGGAAAATTACTCGGTGCAATAGTATTACCTTCAATAGGTTGGATTACTTGTTTATGCATTTTTATTGCAGGATTTTCTCCTCCTACCATTATAATTCAACATAATGAAGTTTTTTTATTTGAATCAGTATTAATTGGTGGATTAGCTATTTTCTCAATTTTTCCTTTTTTATTGAGGTCAAGGAAGGCTGATGTGGGTGATGCAGTTCAACCTGATTAAACCTTCACAATTTAATGATTTCTGTCACAGCCTTGCGAAATATCAACAGTTCCTAATGCATCATTGTTTTGCTTTTAGTTAATTTTGGACGTTTAATAAAAAACACAAACGGCAAGAGAAAAATCAAAGAAATGCTAATAGCCCAAAAACTATCGATGAATGCGATCATTCCAGCTTGTGACGCAACACTTTGCTGTAACTGTGTCAGTGCAATTGGACTATGTAATTGCCAACCTTGATGATTGAGCCATAACTGTAAATTTTGATTGTAAGGATTTATATTACTACCCAACCGGTTCCAATTAATTTGGGTTTCACGAGTGACGATAGTGCTTAAAAGCGAAATACCAATTGAACTACCTAAATTTCGACCAAAACTAAATAATCCAGAAGCTTCAGCCGTATCTTTTTCTTTAAGCGTACTCAAGCTGATAGTTGCTAAAGGAACCATAAACATCCCCATACCTAAGCCTTGCACAGCCCCTGACATTATCCAGTAATATGGGCTGGTATCCAGATCATAACCGCTCATCATAAAGCATCCAAAAATCGTAATCGCCAGCGCGCAAAACATCATTTTGCGAGGGTCAATTTTATTAATTAAACCTCCAACAAAAACCATCCCTATGGCGGCGGCTAGACCACGAGGCGCCATCACTAGGCCTGTAAATTCTGTAGGATAATTAAAGTAATTTTCTAATAAAATGGGTTGAATGGCGATTACTCCTAATACTCCTATACTAAAAACTGTCAGCATAAATGTTGAAAAAGCGAAGTTTCGATCTTTAAATAATTGAAGATTTATAATGTTATCCGGTTTTTTTATACCGCGAATTATAAAAATTATAAGAGAAATCGCAGAAATTAATGCAAGCATAATAATAAAATCAGACTGAAACCAACCTTTAGTATTGCCTTGATCCAAAAAGATTTGTAAAGCGCCGACACCGAGAGCTATCAATAGTGCTCCTTGCCAATCTACTTTATTTATAATTTTTTCAGTATTTTTAATAAACCGTAATGTCATAAGAAAAGAAATGGTACAAACAGGTACGTTAATATAAAAAACCCAGCGCCAATTAGCATATTCTGTAATATAACCACCTAAAGTTGGGCCGAGCACAGGTGCAACCATGATACCAATCCCCCAAATTGCCATTGCTTTACCTTGTTCTTTTAAAGGAAAAGTGGTTCGTAAGATAGTTTGTGATAAGGGGACTAAACTTGCACCGAATATACCTTGGAAGGAACGGAAAATTACAATTTCAGTGAGATTATTGGAAGCACCACACAGTGCAGATGAAATAATAAAACCTAGAATACTGATTAATAATAAGCGTTGCCTGCCAATTCGTGTGTCAATAAATCCGGTAAATAACATGACGATGGCTGAAGTGACGATATAAGAAGTGAGCACCCAAGTGATCTTGTCAGAAGTCGTGCCAAGGGCCCCCATCATGGGTGGTAAAGCGACATTGACAATAGTCATGTCTAGTACTTCAATTACAGCTACTAACATGATTGTGAGAGTTATCATCCAGCGTTCAAAAGGAGCAGGATAGTCTAATTGATTCATGATGCAGTATTAATTGTCACAGTAGCACTAGCGCCTACGCGCAATGGAAATTGCGATGCAGGATCACGAATAATAACTTTAACAGGAAAACGTTGAGTAACCTTAACCCAATTTCCAGTAGCGTTTTCAGGA
>JBGSLN010000095.1:0-10152 GCA_041740675.1 Gammaproteobacteria bacterium
AATATCCATTTTGCGGTTAGAGCTGTTTGCTCAATACATTCAACAGTATGACGAAGTGCTTAACGTGCAATTTGGTGATATTATTCTTCTCAATGAGAAAAAATTGCTTTGTTAATTAACAAAGGCATTTTAGGTGAAGTCTTCTTTAATATTCATGCACCCAAGCATGTTAAGGTGACCCAATCACTGGTTACCAAACGAAAAGAACCTGAATGATTTTGAATTTTATGATGGAAATTGTAGTATGTTAAAAAAACGATTAATGCTCAGTTTTTTGGTTTTCATGGGTTACACAACAGTTGCTAATGCTTGGAGTTTCACGGGTCATGTACTCATCGCCCAAATTGCTTATGATAATTTAATACCCGCTGTCAAACAAAAAGCCAAGGCATTAGCTGATATTATGTTTAACCAATTACCTAACGTCGAACAGGAAAAACTTAACCAAAAATATGCTTCAGCATCAACGTTTGCCAAAATTGCGATGCTGCCGGATGTTTGGCGAAAATGGAAAGTAAAAACTATTTTTAATAAATTTGATGCGCCTTTACCAACTAATTTAATTTCTGATGCCAACCAATCCACTCAACCTTGGCATTATATTGCCGCTGCCTATCCAGCCAATAACAATTGCAGTACGATTCAACCTTATAATGTCGTATGGGCAATTAATACCCTCAAGACAGATTTATCGAATACCAGAAATCCACAGGCTGAGGCGGTATTAATGACACTCGAAGAACATTATGTCGGAGATGTTAACCAGCCCTTACACACTTTCACTAATGTGAACCATGAGTGCCAAAGTGATAAAGGGGGCAATGACTTTTGTTTGAGAATGAATAAAAAAGACCGATGCACTAAGAGCCTGCACAGTCTATGGGACAATGGTGTTGGTTTTATTAAACCTAAAATGAACATTGCTGCAGCAGCTTATCAATTAGAGCAACGCTATCCGAAAACTGAATTTGCGTTACAACTGAATGATAATAATCCTATGGATTGGGCAAAACGAAGTTATGGTGACGCAGGGTTTATTGATAGTTTAGCGCAAGGTGAAAAACCAACACCTACTTACTATCGTCGGGGGCAACAATTAGCAACAACACAACTCGCCCTAGCCGGTTATCAATTAGCAGCCTTATTGAACCAAACATTGTAATGATAAAAAATAGCCTGGTTTTGAGACATTCATGATACAGGCTATACAACTCATTTTGTACGTCGTTGGCAGCAGCACCAACAACCATGTATCGTTTATTGAACGCGGATTACTTTAAGTAGTTCGCGTCCTTAACATAGGCATATGATTTAATGCATGATAAACTATCCATTAATTTATTATTTAAAGGCACTCACATGAAAAAAACAAACTTAAAAAAATCTGCAAAGCCTGTTAAAAAATCCCCAAGCAAAAAGGCGGCCATCAATCATTTACAACCGATTGATGATATTTTAGATTTTATTGAATTGAATGAAATAAAATTAAAAAATTTATTGGATGCGATTCCTGCCAAATTAGAAAAATTAGTGACCGCAGCGAAAGCAAAAGTAACTAAGTCCATTGAGCAACTTAAAAAATCAAATATCGCTCATAAAGCAGCGCTTTTGAAACACAAAGCTAAACCTAACCAGTTGACGCAAGCTGCCGTTAAGAAAGTTGAAAACGTAGTTTCAGACATTGCCAAGTCAGTTGAATCTGCTAAAGGCGAACATGCTGTATTGCAAACACAGTTGATGGCGTGTAAGGACATGAAAAAACATTTTTCTGCAGCGCATAAATCAAGTGTCAAAAAAAGTAGCGCAAAGAAATCGGCTCCAACTAAAAAACCAGCAGCAAAAAAACAAAACACAGTTTCATCAAAAAAACTTGCTGTTGTTCAAAAAGAAATAGCTGCGTAGTTTAAATGGTCAGAATCCATCAAGGATAAAGTTAAATTTTAAACATGCGCAGTTTAGTATCTAGGTTAAATATACTGTAGGAAAATAATGACAACATACAGCAATGGGGATGACAAAAGCGAAGGCATTGAAGAAGAAAACCATGATGTGCATAACCCTTTTGATTCCTTATTCAAAGTTTTCATGTCAGATGTTCACAATGCCCGTGATTTCATGGCCATGCATTTGCCGCCGGATATTATCCAGCACATTGATTTGTCGAAATTATTGTTATGTCCACAAACCTTTGTTGACAATAAATTAAAGCATAAGCATATTGATGTACTGTACCAAACCACTTTTGACGACAAAATAGGTTATGTATATTTGCTTACGGAACAGCAGACCGAAGCTGACAAAGACATGCCTTTCCGGATTATGCAATATGTGTTGCGTATCATCGAGCATCACAAGAAACAATTCAATACCGACATCTTTCCTGTTATCTATCCTTTGGTTTTTTACGTGGGTAAAGCCCCTTATCGCTATTCCACTGATTTTTATGATGGTTTTGGTGATAACAAAGAATTGGCTAAATCCATTCTGACCCATCCATTTCGGGTTGCGCATGTGGTAGGCGCTACCCAAGAAGAACTACACCAGCACCCTTTGGCAGGCACTTTGTCTATGGTTTATCAATTGGCTTTTGCACGAGACATTACTAACAAGTTGATAGCATTACAGCCCCAATTTTTATACATTGATATGCATGTAGGTTCAAATCTAATCCTAGCTATGCTAAAATTCATATTAAGCAGAGCCGAATACGGCAATGCAAACCGAATTATTGAAACTGTCGCACAGATGGTGACGAAAACGACTGGAGATGCAGTGATGACACTTTCACAACAATTAAAGCAAGAAGGTATACAACAAGGTATTCAGCAAGAAAAGCTCATGATTGCAAAATCAATGTTACTCGATAAAATGCCCATAGAAACCATTAGTAAATATACAACGCTTACTGTTGACGAAATCAACAAACTAAAGAAAGAACTCAAACCTACAACGCACTAAAAATAAATTTTTGTTTTAGTATCAAATAGAAAATATGTGTGGCAGATTCAACTGTGAAGTGCAATATAATATAAATAACTCACCTTACGCAGCGCCAGACAAGAGGCGTAGTTCTTTAAGCATAATTTGATTGGCCTTCAATAGTAATTTGTATTTAATAGCGAAATGGTTCATGGATATTTTTACCTTAAGCAATTCCAGTTTACAAAATGCAATAAATGCAGCAAAGAGATGATTACATTGAGTCCGAACAGTTTTAGTTGGAGACTTAGATAAGCTGGCATTTTGTTTGATAGATTTATGAAACTCTTCAATTCCCCACCATTTTTGGTAGACTTCTTAGGTGCGGTCAGCATCAATGGATAAATCATTGGTCGCTAGATCTTTAAGATAGACGGTGTTGCTATCACCGTCCTTCCAGTCCAGTGAATTGGCCTGTTGAAAATGACCGCATTTGGCGCCTTCAAGTGTCATCGCAATACAACGATTTGACTCAATGCCAAAAATAAAGAATTTTTTCAATTTTTCCTGGATAAATACCATATTGGCCTTCGAACCAAACCAATTATCTGCAAGCACGTAATCAAATAACACCTGATTATTAATGGCCGGCTGGATCAGGCTGCGAAATAAATCATTTTTGCTAACGCTTGCTTTTCTTTTTTGCTTTTGCGTCTGTAAATCGGAATAGAGCAAATCTTTTGTTACAGTTTCGTACCCAATAGGCAAAGCAATATCACCGTAACGCACCAAACAGGAAAGCAAGTTAATGCCTTTGACATGCCGATGTTTTGCATGCGAATAATGCCAACAATTAACAGCATTTTCATCGGTGTAGTTTTTTTCTGAGATAGTGTCATCTAGCAATAACACACCGCCTGTTGATTGCTGATAATGGCGTACGTGTTGTGAAGGTACGCAAGAAGAGATCGCTAATTATTTTCAAATTAGTATAAGCACATTTAAACGTTGGTTAAAAAGAAACGTGACTGGGGACTCTTAGAACCAATCGTCCCAGGGAAAGGCCGGCCAAAAACATTAGATAATCTTCATCTTGAGATGATACAACGATTAGTGAAAGAAAATCCAAGTATTACTTTAGGCGAACTATCAGAACAAATAAATAAAAAATATCAAATTACAGCAGGCCGTTCTGTATTAGGCAGGGCTTTACAATGACTTAATTTACGATATAAAAAATTAAGCTTGCGATCTATTGAAAAAGATACACCTGAAGTCAAAAAAAAAAGAATTGTACTTATCAGAGATAAGTAATATCGCTGTAAAAGACCTTATTTTCATTGATGAATCAGGGGCTAATTTACAAATGGCCCCTCGTTATGGAAGAGCTTATGGAAGAGAAAGGGCTGTCATTTCAGCTCCCTATCAACGTGGAAATCTAATTACGGTGCTAGGTGCTATAAGCATTCATAGAGTAGAGACTGCTATGTATGGCCAGTGGGCAGCTAATAGCGAAATCTTCACCCATTTTATAGAAAAAAATTTGTTACCAATATTAAAACCAGAACACGTAATTGTTATGGACAATGTCAGTTTTCACAAGTCAGAGAAAATCAGTGAGCTCATAGGCCCAGTTGGAGCAAAAGTGATATATCTTCCGCCTTATCATCCAGAGCTTAATCCGATTGAAGAAATGTGGTCAAAAATAAAAAGCATACTACGAAAATTGGCAGCAAGAGATTTACGAACTTTTAAACAAGCGATCAAAAAAGCGTTTTACAGCATATCACAATCAGATTTATTAGGTTGGTTCAAACATGCCGGATACTAGATCAATATTTTTGGGAAGCGCTGTAAGAAGGACTAAAACTTTCTTTTCTGAATTGGCTTTTAATGTATTTTACCTTATCAATATGGAAATTTGGAAGTGTTGTTATTAAATTATCGGCTCGAATTCTATCCAGCTATAAATTTACATCTTGTAATATTAATCTTATAGCATTATAAAGTAGCTTCCATTGATACATATAGAATTAAGGTCATAGGGATGAAGGTTCGACATATAAGCATTGAAAGATTCAGGGGCATTCAAAAACTAGATTGGAACATTAATGGCGATTTTATCTGTTTAATAGGCTCAGGAGATTCGACAAAATTAACTATTCTTGATGCAATTGAATTGACACTCTATCCATACTGGAACGTTGGTTTTGATGACACTGATTTTTACAATGCAGACATATCTGAACCTATAAAGATTACTGTCAGTATTGGCGGCAATTTACCTCAAAATTTTTTAAGCGATGCAAAATATGGCCTTCATGCACGTTATTGGAAAGAGAATCAAATTTCTGAAGAACCCTCTGATGATGAGGAGCCTGTTCTTTCAATACAACTAGTCGTTGATTCAACCTTGGATCCCACTTGGACTGTAATAAATGAAAGAATACCAGAAGGAAAAAAAATATCGTGGAAAGATCGAGAGAAGATTAAAACAACCCGCTTAGGCACTATGGTAGATCAACACCTAAGCTGTAGCAAGGGTTCTGTTCTTCTTCAGCTTATACTTAAAAATAAGGAAGTTAAAAGCGTGCTTACAGAAATATCAAGAGAGGCTCGAAAAGCTCTTGATTCTGAAAAACAGCTACCAAATTTGCATGATACAGTTACAAAAGTAGAAAATTTAGGTAGAAAAATTGGTGTTACTAAAACAAATAAATATCTGGCTAAAATTGATTCACAAAAAATTAACATGCATGCTGGCTATGTCGCTTTACATGATGGAGAGATCCCTCTGAGAAGAAGGGGATTAGGTATCCGTCGGTTATTAGCAGCAATACTTCAGAATGAAACAAAATTGGATAATGGTATTGCATTAATTGATGAAATAAAACATGGTTTAGAACCTTATCGGTGGTGTGGGAATGCGAGATGAAGAACCTAGAAAGTTTAAAATCAAAACTTTTTAATTTCGTTGGCTAGTTATGTATATAACACCCAAAATTTTATACAAAAATTATGAATAAGCAAGCGTTATTAAGGTGCATGAAAACTGCTCCCGAAAATTCAATTAGAGTTATCTGTTTTCCTTATGCGGGTGGTGCCGCCAGTATTTTTAACTCATGGTTAAATTTTTTGCCAGATTGTGTCGAGTTAATAGTTGCACAATTGCCAGGACGTGATGATCTTTATGCGATGCCATTTGCTACTAATTTTGATTCTCTAGTTAAATTATTGTGTGATGAAATATTTATTCTACCAGAAAAAACTGATATCGTTTTTGGACATAGCTTAGGGGCACTAATTGGATTGGAAGTTGCTAGGGAGTTGCGGCGTCGAAACCATCGAAATATAAAACATTTAATTTTGTCCGCTGCTAATCCTCCGCATCTTGAGACATCATTCGAAGATAAAATTAATTTATCTAATTACGAATTCTTAAAATATATGAAAACTCTAGGAGGAATACCCAATGAGGCCTTACTTAATCAAGAATTGATTGACATCGCGTTGCCGCGTTTGCGAGCAGATTTTACATTAGGTGATACGTATGAATATTATCAAGAACGTCCTTTAGATTGCTATTTTACGGTATTAGGGGGAAAAGATGATGTTGCGGTCAATGCAGCCACTTTGAAGGAGTGGGAATTCTATAGCAGCAAAAAAGTTGACTTGCATATATTTCAAGGAGACCATTTTTATATTCAACAGCATCAAAAGGCATTTTATGCAATTTTAATTGATATAATTACAAGGCATAAAACAGCTGTTGATAGTCTATAAATTGAGTTTTAACTTTATAAGTCCATCTGGTATCTTGGGTTCAAACCATGTTGTATTGAGCGGAAATATTGCTTGTTTTGAATAGATCTCTTCAATTAACAATCGCCAGAAACCCACCTAAGCATCATAAGTTCCGCTATCTACTTTACTGATTATGTCCTCAATGAAAGAATCTAGCATCGGCAGGGTATTTTTCAAAAAAAGCAGGATAATAATACATTATTATAGCTTTTTAACTTAATTTGGTCATCATTTTAAAAATTAGCTAAAAAATGGGCATTAAATTTTTTTTATGGCTGCGATTCTATGATGCCCATCAGCAACAAAAATAGCAGCTAATCTCATTATAAAAAGAGCCGAATTGATTAATGTTGTTAGTTTCGTTTACTGACCATACGTAATGCTGTTGGTTGTTTATAAAGATGTTATAGCATCTAACATATAGATTCAGTTCTTTCTTTCAAAATCTTTTCTGCTGCTATGTCAATAACTTCGCCTTGATCCAGACATTGCCTTATTTTATTTTTGATAGGAAACCATTCATGTTCAATTGGATTCAAATCGGGTGAATATGCCGGTAAAAAAATAAGTTTGCAATTCGATGACTCACATTTTTTACATGTTCTGCATAATTAGTTAAAGTGTAATTAGTTTGACTGCTGATAAGATATTGACAGTAGTCTGTTTGATTAAAAGATTTCTTGGGCCTAGACATGAGGTTGATGAATGGCTGGTTAACTTGCTTGTATAATACCTTATGCAAACAAATTCTTTTGTGATCTGCTATGTAAGTTGTCAAGGTATTTAGGCAATACTCTCCAGCAAATTAATATTTATTATTAATCCCTTCTGTCATTTCATTAGATTTTATTTTCTGTTAAAAATAATTGTAACTTTGAAGTGTCTTATTTACACAATCTGCTATCCGTGGTCAACTCCCTAAAATCGCCACAAGTTGGTCTTTCGAACTTAATAAGATCTGCACCCTAAACTTTTCGCCGTGTTTGCCATAATGGCAGCACAAGATCACAAACAAGGTCACAGAAAATAGTTACATCTTACCTCTAACGTAAAAATAAAATCCTATCAACATTTATCACAGTCAAAACTCAATCAGCTTCCAATCATTCAACTTCAAATGTCACTCATGAATTAAGCGACTACTACCTGTGAGATCTCATCAGTTTTAGAATCAAATTTTCTATGCATATGATACAAGCTATTATTTACGAAACAACTGCGTATCCGGCCAATTAATCGTCTGGCCACTCCTACAATAGCACGCTTTTTTCCACTCTTCTGTGACAGTCTTTCATAAATTAACAACAATGAGGTATCGTGCGCAATGGCCGACCACGCTGCTTCTATCAATACCTTTCGTAACACTGAACGGCCCTGGCGACTAATATGCCCTTGTCGTTTATGTTCACCTGAAGAATATTCACACGGTGTTAAACCTGTAAAACTAAATAAACGTTTCTCATTTGCAAATTGGCTCATATCCGACAACTCATTTGATAATACTCTAGCATGGACTTTACCTATTCCAGGGGCACTTTGATAAATCCTTTCTACTCTTTCGTCTGCCTTGGCTTGTTTTGCCAGTTTAACGTCTATCGATTTTAGTTGTTCCCTTAATGAATGCCATTCATTTATGCAGACTTGGATGGTAAATTTAATTGTTTCATGACACGGCAACGCTTCTATTTTTTTTAACCATTTTAGACTTATTTTTTTATCATCATCTGCATCTAGTAATCCTTGCCTCATTAATAAACTCTTAAGACGATTGCCAATTCTTCGTTTATCTTTTGTCAATTTCTCTCGCATGCAACTCAATTCTCGGTACGCTTCCCGTTCTTCTGTTGGTATATAAATACATTTTAATCTTCCATGCGAAAGTTGTGTTGCTATCTTTAAAGAATCTCGTTTATCTGTTTTTACCCGATCTCTTGCTGATATTTCTACACTGGCTGCATGCACCACTATACTGCCAATTCCTTTTTCAACTAAATAACGATGTAATACAAATCCAGAAAATCCCGCTTCATAGCCTGTCTTTATCTGTGCTCCTTTAAAATATTTCTTTAGGTACTCAACTAAAATTTTAGGGATTGCTTGCAATGTGTCACGTTTCACTACAACATTTTCACTGATACATGTGACCGCATAAGTTTTTTTATGTACATCAATTCCAACATACACTATTTTTCCAGTATAATCTTTCATGGTGCAGACTCTCCGTTATTATTTATTGCTAAAAAATCTTATTTTAACTGGAGATGCTACACCTTTCTTCACTTAGCATAGCAACTTTTCGCCATAGTTCATGTGATCCATTGACCATAGTAACAGGGTTTTTCGTAAGTCCTGTTATTGAAACAATAACCTTTTTGGAGTACTCTCCATTTCAGTCTGAAAAGTAACCGTGTTCATAATAGGTGTGATATGGCTAAGAAGTTTGAATTCTACTTTTCCAAAAATAAACTCTCCATGACGCCTTTAAATCGTTGGGATTTAGTGGCACTCATTTTAATTTTCTCGATTCTTTCTCTGCTTGCTTTTGGCACTCGTGAAATGACTACTCCCTATGTGATTGGCCAACCCATTCCGATTTCCTTGGATCCTAGTTATTTACCTTATTATGCGTTGCGCAGCGTATTAAGAATGTTTTTTGCTTTGGTACTTTCGTTTTTATTTACATTTACTGTTGCAACTTGGGCCGCTAAAAGTGAACGTGCTGGAAAAACCCTTATTCCTATTATTGATATTTTACAGTCCGTTCCCATTCTTGGATTTTTACCAATTAGCGTAATGGTTTTTGTTTCCTTATTTCATGGCAGTATGTTAGGCCCAGAATGTGCAGCAATTTTTGCAGTTTTTACTTCTCAAGTTTGGAATATGGCTCTAAGTTTTTATCAATCATTACGTACTGTGCCGGCTGACTTGATTGAAGTTTCGCACATGTATCATCTCTCCGGTTGGCAACGCTTTTGGCGTGTCGAAGTTCCATTTGCTATGCCAGCGCTATTATGGAACACCATGACGTCAATCTCCCAATGTTGGTTTTTCGTTGTAACATCAGAAGCTATTACTGTTGCTAATCAAAATATCACTCTTCCAGGCATAGGATCTTATATTGCATTAGCAATCGCCAAAGCGAATTCTCTGGGTGTTGTCTATGCCATCATTGCAATGTTTTTAGTCATATTAATTTATGATCAACTATTTTTTAGGCCACTGGTAGTTTGGGCAGAAAAGTTTAAATTAGACACAACTTCATCAGAACATATTTCTCGAACATGGGTAATAAATATTCTACAACGAACTCAGGCATTAAAACTCCTCAGTAAATTCTTCTCGCCATTTCTGGAAAGTTTCACCAACTTATCATTTTTAGGTCGTTCAAAATTAGTTGAAAAAGAAATTCATCCAAAATTAAATGTCATC
>JBGSLN010000096.1:0-2902 GCA_041740675.1 Gammaproteobacteria bacterium
ATAGTTGAAATATATTTGCCTGCATTAAACAGATGATTTGCTCTATCTCGACATTGTTCAGCAACAACTTTCATTCCTGAACGTTTTGATAATAGAGCGTCAACTTTCTTTATTAACTTATTATAATTAGAACTATGATTAGCATATTTAACTAATGTATTAATCAACGTAGAAAAACTTTCCAATGGAAATAAAGGCGCTTTCTTTGCCTGATTAATAGCTTTATTCCACCATATGAACATATCTTCTAATAAAGACTCGGTGCTGTTACTTTTAAGAAAAACAAGAAAAGATAACTGTCCGCGCAGTTTAAAAAGTGAAGCATTATAAGAGTGATTATCTTTGGATATACTGTTCTTTAAGAGTAGATCTACTCTTTGAGTTAATTTATCTCGCCATGTAATGAGATTAATTTCTTCTGAAATAAAATTATTTGAATAAAAAGCACCAGTACAATATATAATTAAGCAAATTGCATCTTCAAGTTCTTCTATTTTCGTTAGTTTTTCGATCTCTGAAAAATATACTTCAATACGATTTTTTTGTGAAGTTAAATTATTCAATCCTCTTAATGAAGCAACCGCAATTTCATAAATTGCTCTTCTATAAATAGTATGATTGGAGTTGTTTAAAAAAAGTTCCATTTTTTCAATCCAAAGGAGCAAATCTGATCGCTCATTGCTATTAAATGTTGACTGTCTGATTCCATACTGGATTTGATAAAAGTCCGAATAAGTCTGTGGTAAATATAAATTACTTGACCAGCGTTCTTTGTATTCTGTGTATGTTGAAGAGCTATCTAAAAATTTAGGAAACATATCAGATGGAACATGTAAATATGCTTGAGCAATCCAAAAGGTTTCTGTTCTTGTTAACTCTTCCGCTAATGCTTTTCCATCAAAAATTTCAAGTTCAGCTTTATAATCCTCCTTTGCAATTTTTTGTAATTCATGCCTGTTACTAACTTTCAGATCAGTTTCACAAAAATAATAGACTGTAGAAATTTGATAATTATCTTTAAATATAATCTTAAGATCATCTTTAATTTTCTGATTTATTTTTTTATTTAGAGAGCACGCAAATACTATTTTTTTATCTTCTGCCAACCCTAAAAATGTTGAATCAGCTATGGATGTCATTTTCAAATATGTTTTATACGTTTCAAAGTCTCTTCCCTGATCACCACCTCCGCTAACTGGGCCTGTTGCGGGAAGAATATTTGCACAAATCCGCAATCTAGCAAAATCTCTACAGATATCTTCAAAGTGATGGTGTTCATTTGATGAAGACAATTGTGCAAGTTGATATCGAATATACCTTCTAGCTTCAAGAATTGATGTCATTTTCTACTATCTCATGGTTTTTTATAATCTGTAACATTGTTTTTGGATTAGATTTTTTATAAGGAACTATAAGTTTTTTAGGACGATTTACATGTCTGTCATAATAAGTAATTTCATAATAGTTATCGATCAGAAAAAAACTTACTTGCGAATAAATATTTAAAGTAAAAAAGTGAACTAAACCGAGAAAATCTAAGCTGCAAAGACTTATTGTAAGTATAAAAAATCTTTCATCATTAATAAACTTTGTTTCTAACCATTTTATAAGTTGCTTTGTTTTTTCATATATTTCATTATCCAAGCTTTTTACAAAATTAAGATATTTCAATTTAACATAATCATCATGATTCAATTTTTTAAACATACATTTACGGCCTTTTTGCAATTACTTTTTCACATACTATTTTTAATAACAGACACACTAATTTTATTAAAAAACTCTTTGCGTCTAGTATAATAACCTCAGTTCGATATAACTGGATAAAAAACATTCGATAATTTATTTAATTTAATGCCTGGTTTATTTTCTCGCCAAGTATAAGCGATTAATGCTGCAACCGTATTTACTAAAAAATTAACCGGACTTCGATGACGTGTATGCTCCAAGTGATATAAATTTTTTAGTTGATCAATGATGGTCTCTATAATGCCTCGTTGGTTCAGAAAAAATGTCTCGAACGCAGATAACATTTTCTTTTTCATGTTCCTTCGAACTTTGGTGATAAATTTTAAGCCTTGGCTTTCTAAATCATTTGCAAGTTTTTCACCAAGATAACCTTTGTCTCCAACACCCAATCCTTGCAGTTGTTTCATTAATTGTTTGACTACTTGGCGATCATCCACATTGCCTTTGGTTAAACAAAAATTGATTACTTCTCCCTTGTAGTTTATCACTAAATGCAATTTAAACCCGTAAAACCAGCCCATCGTACTTTTGCTTCGCTCAGCAATTCCTTTAAAAACTTTATTGCGATAAATGCGTTTATTATGACAAACTTTTAAAGTCGTTGAATCAAGATAATAAAGCCCAGTATGCTTGCCGGCCTTAGAAAGCAGATAAGCTGTTAGTAAAGTCAGCGTACTGGCTTTGCATTCAACAAACCGATTATAGCTTAATGCAGTCGGAAACAGGGCACGCATGTCCTGCAAAATACAAATTTTATAAAAATGTTTAAATGTTCTGTAATGGCATAGTTGGAACAAAACAATGATTGTCATAATTTCACTTAGGGCCATTTGACAGTCTTTGTCACGGATCCTTTCTGGATTAGGCAACAGAAAAGGTGATTGTGTTTTAAGAAAGTCCTTGCAAAAGTCATCAATATCGCAAAAAATTTCTGTGATCGGTGTGAGTAACATTTCTTTTCCCTTTGAGACTTGGTCGTTTTTTAGGGAAGAAAGTTACCACATCCGATCAAATTATCAATGGTTTCATATGGTTATTATATCTCTTATCTCGAACTCAGGTTATAGTAACTATTCAGCACTTACACGAAGCCCTAAATACCGGTAATAGATTGTAGCAGATTTTTAATGTCAAGTAATAATGAGCCGTACCT
>JBGSLN010000097.1:0-14122 GCA_041740675.1 Gammaproteobacteria bacterium
ATTAAAATAGTGAATTACAGTTTTGACTTGAGTCTGTTGCAGCATGATTTCGGATAGCCAAACTCGATAAGGTGAGATATTAGAACGCCAGGGTAAATCCTGGCGTCCATTATTTTTGTACCATGTTATTAATTTATTTGAGACTTTGCTCATTTTAATAAATTATTCAAGCCATTTTGTAAACCTTGTTGTAATTGGCTACCTAATTTTTGCACTTGATTGTCAACAGCTTGTTTAACTTTATTAGCATTTTGTTTGACATAAGCAGTGGCCATGTTTGTCAAAATTTTCTCAATATCAGGATATACTTTAAGACTAGCAAGCGTTCCTGAAATTTTAATTGGAATACTACCACCAATTTTTTCTTGCAAATTATAAATTTTTGGATCTACTTGGCCTTGAATTGCTGTAGATGCCACTTGATAATGAACTTGTTGATTTACTAAATTAATACTGCCTTTACCAGAAACATTCAGGGCTTGTGATTGCAGTAGTAAATCATTATTGTTGACCAAGCCATTGATAATTTTAAAAGTTCCAGTTAATGAACCAAAAGGAGTTTGATTATCTGATGGTTGAGATGGCGGAGTTTGTTTATTGACTAAAGCCAAAGCGGCATCCATTTGATAACCTAAATTAATACCGTTAATAACCCCGCTCTCTAAAGAAAATTGTCCCGTTCCATTTAAGTTTTGGGTGAGTGCACTTTGAGTATTACCGCTGGTTGTAATAGATGCTTTGATATTGCCTACGCCAGAGATTTGATATTTTGTATTAGTATAAAAAGCACTGGTTAATGGCGCAATTTGTACGTTATTAATCACTTCATTAATTTGCCAAGTGGGGATATTAGTTTGTACATTCAAAGCAATATTTGATTGCCATTGTCCTTCATATAAATTTGCTTGATTACCAGCCATTTGTATCAAACCATTATTTGCATTGATATTTAATTTAACATGAGTCATTTGGAATTTTTTGAAATTTAAAGTATCAATCGCAAGATTGCCGACTAAATTTAACTGACGTAACTGCTGCATTGGTAGCATCTGTGTGGCTGCAGTAGTAGCAGTTGCTTGATTTGTATTGATCGTGTTCGCTGCAGTGGTATTAGCGGTATTAGTATTAGTATTAGTGGTTAAATAATTTGATAAATCGATTTTATCAATGTTCAAATTAAATTTACTTTGATTTTTACTTGATAAAGCTAAATAAACTTGACCTGTTATCGTACTTTGATCAAGTCCTAATTGTAAATTAGTAATCGATAAAGCCCCAGGAGTTAAAATAAATTGGCTGTTCAATGAAAGATTCATCAGAGCATTTTTATTAGTAAAATTGGGTGAGGACAAACCTAAGATTTGTAAAAATTCTTTTGGATTAAAAGAGCCAATATTTAAATCGCCATTTAAGATAGGATTTTTGAAAATATCAATGGCATCAATTTTTCCATTAAATTGTAAATTAGCAATTTTTCCAACTAATTTTTCAATGTTTAAAGTAGCATTTGCTTTATTAAACGTTAAATTAGTTTGTAAGTTAACAGTCAATCCATTTTTAGGTAGTTGGGGGCCATTTAATTGAGCATTAAATACGAAAGGAGAAATCGTAATTGATTGCGCTATTTGATTCAGCTTGATCTGAGTATTCAAATTAATTTGGCCGGAAATATTTGGATTAGTGCTATTAAAGGTAAAATTCATCGTGATCGGAAATGCGGAATTTAAGCTAATATTTTGACTGGATAAATTAAAGTTTTTCAGCACATATTTTTGATTAGTTTTTAAATTGTCGTAAGTTACAGCAGCATTAGAAATTTCAACCGCTGAGATTTTAATAGTATCCAATTTAAATCTTGAATTAGAAACTGTTGTTGTAGCTGTTGTAGCTGTTGTAGCTGTTGTAGTTGGTGTAGCTTTTGTAGTTGGTGTACGAGTTGTTGTTGTACTTTTTACAGAATTGGGTTGTGGTTTTAGAAAATCAGACCAGTTGTTTTGATTTTGGGCATTTGTGATTAGATTTAGCTGTAATCCGTCTAATTTAATTTTACCCAGTTCAATATTGCCGCTAAACAAAGGCAGAACTTTAATATCAATATTAGCTTCATTTAACTTAATGAAATTAGTGTTTTGCGCAAAACCATTGCCATTAGTAATGGTAACTCCATGGATTGTTAATCCTAACCATGGAAAAAACTTCCAAGATATGTTCCCTGAAATTGTTAAATCACGACCAGTTTGCGCTTTTACTTGTTGGCTAATAGGCCCCTTCAAGCTATTTGGATTGAAAGTATAAAAAAGCACACCGACAGCAATAATGACTAATAAAGCGAGACTCAATAAAGTATAAAGTAAATATTTAAAAAACTTACCCATGGCACCTTCTCGAAATAGTTAATTTTTGTCTAGTATATAGTATCTTCATCAAAAGATGAATCTAGTAAAATCAAAAACTATAGGTAAATTTCATTCTTTTTGCTAAAGTATTGCTTTCCAAAAATATTAAGGGCAAATATGCCATTTTTTCAAACCAAAACATTGTCCCATTATTATGAAGTGGTGGGTCAGGGTGATCCCTTATTATTAATTGCAGGTCTTGGTGGTGACACGACTATTTGGACATTGCTTGTTAGTATGTTGGCAGATAAATTCAAGTTGATCATGTTAGATAATCGTGCAGCGGGAAGAACACCTATTGGCATAGAACCATTGAGTACAGAATTAATGGCTCAAGATTGTATTGCTCTACTTGATCACTTGAATATTAAAACCTCACATATTATTGGAAATTCAATGGGGGGTGCAATTGCCCAGCAAATAGCAATTCATCATAGTGATCGCGTTAATAAGTTAATTCTGTATTCCAGTTTCAGTCTACTCGAAAAACGCGAACGAATGAGTTTAGAAACTAATGCTGAATTATTAAATTATGATATTCCACGTGAACTGTGGATTTTAAATCTATTAAAGCCTTGTTTTTCTAATACATTTCTCAGTAAGCAAGAAAATATTGATTTAATTATTGAAGCTGATCGGAATAATTTACGACAGCAAACTAAAGAAATGTTTGATGCACAATTAGCAGCATGTATTAAGCATAACACAACTAATCTTTTAACAAAAATTGCTGCGACCACATTAATTATTGCAGGCAGTGATGATCAAGTGACACCATTATTTTATAATGAATTTTTATTCAAACACATTAAAAAAGCAACAATGAAAGTGATTGATGGAGTTGGACATTTAGCTGATCTTGAAAAGCCCTATGAATTTAATAAAATTATTTTGGATTTTTTAGCATGAATAAACCCTATATTAACAATGAACAGAATCTGCCAGAAATAACACTAAAAGTGATTATTTTATCCGTCGTTCTTGCAATTATTTTAGCGATATCCAACGCGTATTTAGCTTTAAAAATTGGGATGTTAACATCAGCCTCTATTCCAGCAGCGATTTTATCGATGGGGATATTACGCTTTTTCCGACAATCCAATATTCTGGAGAATAATTTAGTGCAAACCGCCGCATCTGCTGGAGAAGCAGTTGCAGGTGGAATAGTTTTCACTATTCCAGCATTAGTTATTATTCATTATTGGACACACTTTTCTTATTGGGAAAATTTCTTTATTGCTTTATCTGGTGGCATTTTAGGCGTGCTATTTTCAATTCCACTACGAAAAGTATTAATGACAGAAAAGCATTTAAATTTTCCAGAAGGCACAGCAATTGCTGCTGTGTTGCAAATGGGTGAAGGTAGAGCAATAGGGTTAAAGCATTTATTATTAGGTGCGGGAGCTGGTGCGATCATTGAATTATTGCAAACTGGATTCAAAGTGGTTGCTAACAGTTTGCAACTTTGGTTTATGAGCACACGTACGATTTTTGGTTTTGGAGCTGGATTTTCTGCAACGATGATTGGAGCTGGATATTTAGTTGGTTTTGAAGTGGGATTCAGTATTTTTGTTGGGGCAGTTATTGGGTGGGTGATTGCTGTTCCGGTATTAAGTTCAGTATATTCAATTGCTCATTTACCGGGTTCTGCAACTGATTTAGTAATGAATGTTTTTGCGAGCAAAATTCGTTTCATTGGTATTGGTGCAATGTTGGTTGCGGGTGTGTGGACTTTGATAACTTTATTTAAACCTTTTTATCAAAGTTTAAAAAGTTCTTTTAAAGTATTTCATACTAGCCAATTTAGTGATTTAAGAACTGAGCGTGATATGCCGATTATTTTAGTGTTAATAGGTTCACTTATTTTGTTAATAGTTACTTTTTTCTTATTCAAAACTATTTTTCCTTTAGAAGAAATTGGTTTGATTGGAAACAGTGCATTTAAATTTTTATTAGTATGTTTATTGGTTGTTTTAGTCATTGGATTTATCTTTTCTGCAATTACCAGTTATTTTTCTGGATTAGTGGGTGTAACAGCTTCGCCAGGATCTTCAGTTGTCATCGCTGGATTATTAATTTCAGGGTTAGTTGTGCATGCTTTTATGGGCTTTGGCGTTCATACGGAAGCTGTATTAAAAGCAGGTGCAGCAATTGCTATCATTATTGGCGGAGTATTAACCGGAATCGCTTGTATTGCTAATGATAATATTCAAGATTTGAAAGTTGGTTACATCGTAGGTGCTACGCCTTGGAAACAGCAGTTGATGTTATTGCTAGGGGCTGTGGTTGCTGCGGCAATTATTCCGTTAATTATGCAATTGTTATTTAGTGTTTATGGAATTGCTGATGTGGTACCACGTGTAGGCATGCCATTAAGTCAAACATTGCCAGCACCTCCAGCGGCAGTGATGGCGGCAATTACGAATGGTGTTTTTCAGGATGATTTGCCATGGAATTTAATTTTGACTGGCGGCATAATCATGGTAGTGATTATTTTTATTAATCACTTTTTGAAAAAATATTATCAAGGTATTTCTGTGTTAAGTGTTGCAATAGGAATTTATTTGCCTTTAGCAACTACTATTCCATTATTTATCGGAGCACTATTTGCGCTATTAGTTAAACGAAAAATCCAACGTAGTGAAAATATTAAATCAGTTTCTGAAAGCCATCCAAAAAATCAAAAAGGCTTGCTATTAGCTTGTGGATTAGTTGCTGGATCAGCTTTGATGGATGTGCTGTTAGCGATTCCATTTGCGATCGCTGAAAGTCCAGATATTTTACAGATTAATATTCCTCATTGGCATTTAGCTGCAGAAATTTTAGGGCTAATAATGACGATTGGTTTAGGGGTTTGGTTTTACCGGTTAGTGGTAGAAGAGAAGGCTTGATAATCATGAACGAACAACTGTCATCCCGAACGAAGTGAGGGGGTCATTGGAAATCATGAGCAGCCTGGAGGAGATTCCTGCGTTGCTCGGAATGACAAGTAATGCGTGAACAGCCTGATGGAGATCCTTCGCTACGCTCAGGATGACAACGCATGATATTTTATTTATTGGAAAAAAATCAATGAGCGAACATTATCGCACTATTAGAAGTTTTGTTCGTCGTCAAGGGCGAATTTCACACGCGCAAAAAAATGCGTTAGAAAATTTTTGGACGCTTTATGGAATTGAGGTGACCAAAGCCACTATTAATTTTGCAGAGGTTTTTCGCCGTTCAGCACCGACTATTTTAGAAATTGGATTTGGCATGGGGGAAGCTTTGTTGGAATTAGCTGAAAAACATCCAGAAAATAATTATATTGGTGTTGACGTACATGCACCGGGTGTTGGTGCATTGTTAATGGGCATTGCAAAGAAAAACTTACCTAATGTTCGAGTATTTAATGCAGATGTCATTGATGTATTAAATGATGCGATTGCTAATCAATCTTTATCGGGAGTTCATATTTTTTTTCCTGATCCGTGGCATAAAAAACGACACCATAAACGACGATTAATTAATGACAATTTTGCTCTGCTAATTCAGGCAAAACTGAAATCGGAAGGCTATGTTCATTTAGCAACGGATTGGGAAAATTACGCAGAACAGATGTTACAAGTAATGTCTAATCAGCCAGGATTTATTAATGTTGCTGGCAACCAGCATTTTATTCCACGTCCAGAAACACGCCCACTAACCCGTTTTGAGCAACGGGGCGAGCGATTAGGTCACGGAGTTTGGGATTTGTTGTTTATTAAAATGTGAAAGCTATTTTTGCAACGTTATTATCATCCAACCTGGCTCACATAGAGATTGATTTTTCATTTTTGCTTTTAAATTTTCTAACTCCCACAAGAAAACATGATTTGCCGACAATTTTTCAAGATATTCTTTTTGATGATCCAACCAGTAATCTAAATTTGTTTGAACCATATCTAATCCATAACGAACTTCAATAGAAGTAATATTAGGCTGTCGAATCAAACTAATTACTTCACCTGCGTTTAGATATACCCGATGATAAAATCCAAGTGCTTGATGTAGTTTTTTGCACCATGAATCAATTTCAGCACCAAGCTGTTGGCATTTTATAGTTGTGTCATACCATAACTCACTGACAATGACACCGTGTTTTGCTACACGGAAACATTCGGTTAATGCTTTATCAGCATTAGGAATGTGGTGTAAGGCATTTGAAATTAATACCCAATCGAACTGTTCATCAGGAAAAGGTATTTCTCTTGCATCACCAACTTTAGCATCGATGTTTTTTTCTATTAAATCATCAACAGTTTGCTTATGTTGATCTATTCCGCAGACCTTAATATTTAATTGTGATTTACAATGGCTTATTACAGCGCCTTTACCGCAGCCTACGTCTAGAATTGACAAAGGCGGAGTTGAAAATTTTTCAATTTTCTCAACAATAGCCTTTTCTTGCTGGTTTAATTTCATATCATACCTATAAATAAATTAAGAAATTATTTTTGTAAAACTTTCTGACATATTATCAAATAGAAGTAATCCCTTTTCAGTAAGTTTAGCATTATCTTTAATCATTTTTTCACCTTGTTTATATTTTTCTATATAAGCAGAAAGACGAATTTCAAAATCCCATGGTAAATCTTTAATACTACTATTAATTACATCTTGTTTTATTTCTGAATAATTTCCTTTATTTAAAATAAAAAGAGTGTAAGCCATTTTATACATATACACTAATCGATAAAATACAAAGTGCGCATGGAATATGCCTTTCATAGGCCTAGGAACTTTTCTTGCAGGTGAGAGAAATAGTTCATCTTGTTTATTTAATACAATAGGATCTAATCCCATGATAATATTAAGATGAGAATGGGCTTCTTCATGGATGATAACATCAAAAAAATAATGCATAGGATCAATCGATGTATCAGGCAGCGCAATGGGTAAAGCACCTAAATATTTTACGCTAGAAGCTGAGTAAATATCAAATTTCCCTTTTACTAATTCGATTAAACTGAGATGGTTGATAATCTCATCATACATAGTACTGCACGCTAACCTTATCTTTTCAAGTACATTTATAATTATATTTTTATTTGATTGAAATTCGTTTTCATTTATAACTTCATATTCTCCTTGAATGCCTTTGTTCAAAAGATCATTTAGAAAGTTATTTTCCCATTTTTCATTGGTAAAATTAACAATATTAATCTGTGCAGCATAGCTATTTTTTTCGGTTAGTGCATCACTCAAAGAATCACATAATTTTTTACAATTATCCACGTCATTTTTAGCCATGTATGCTAATAATGAATAGTAATTGTAATAGATATGTAGTGAGAATTTTCGTTCCACTTGTAAAGTATCGACAAAATCTATTTGATCTTGATAGGTTTTCTTTAAAACACGAGCAGCTTCTTGAAGAAGTAAAATAAAACTTTTTTTGATTTTTTCTCTGAAAATTTGCTGTAATAACGTTGCATTGGTTTTATGCGGTTCTGGGCAAGTTAAAGAAACGTCCATGTTTAGCTTTTCATACACTCAAGTATTTCTCAAGATGGTGCTTGTACTGTTGCGATTAAATCAACACCATCGATTACAATATTTTCTACAGGAATTGAAAACGAGTCTTGTTGTGAGTTAATGACATCAGTGATAAATGAGTTTACATTATTCATATCTATTTCCTCTTTTACCTAACAAGTAGGCAGTAATTTTCTATATACCGTCCTGGTGTTTTGTCCATTTGCTAAACCAGTATAGTATACAATTAAAATTTTGCTGTGTTATTGCTAAATCTTTTTGAATTTATTTTTATGCCTGCAGCCAGCGGGCCAAATCTTTTGCAAAATAGTGAATAATAAAATCCGCACCTGCTCGTTTGATAGCCGTCAAGGATTCAATGACAACCGCTTTTTCATTAATCCAACCTTGTTGAGCCGCCGCTTTTATCATCGAATACTCGCCACTGACATGATATGCGCCTAAAGGAATGCTTGGAAAAGAATCTTTCACACGTTGAATAATATCTAAATATGCTCCAGCGGGTTTTACCATTAACATGTCGCAACCTTCTGCAACATCCAGTTCCGCTTCACGCATCACAGCATTGCCATTAGCATAATCTGCTTGATAAGATTTGCGATCACCATATTGCGGAGCTCCTTCAGCCGCTTCTCGGAATGGGCCATAAAAGCTTGAAGCAAATTTTACTGCATAGCTTAAAATAGGCGTATTCTCAAAACCATGTTGATCCAAACCAGCTCGAATAGCAGCAACCATGCCATCGATCATACCACTGGGAGCAATAATGTCTGCACCTGCTTCAGCAAAGCTCAAAGCTTGACGGGCTAATAATTCTAGTGTTGCATCATTATTTAATTGCAATATTCCACGTTGATTATCCATGACTCCACAATGACCATGATCGGTATATTCGCAAAAGCAGGTATCTGCAATAACAATTAAATTTGGATGTTTATCTTTTATTAATCGAGTGGCTTGTTGTATTACTCCTTCGCTGTGATAAGAATCCGAAGCGGCGCCATCTTTATGTGCAGGAATTCCAAATAAAATCACTCCGGGAATTCCTAATGCAGCAACTTCATCAACTTCAGCTACTAGTTTATCGAGGCTTAGTTGAAATAATCCGGGCATAGAAGCAATTGGTTTTTTAATATCTTGGCCATGCCGAACAAACAGTGGAAAAATACTGTCATTTGGAGTCAAAATAGTTTCTCGGACTAAATCACGAATCCGTGGGTTTAATCGTAATCTTCTTAAACGAGTGGTGGGATAGTTCATAGTAATCTCAGCATGTATAAATAAAATCAAGTTCTGCTGATTATAAAACTAAGCTATTTGATAGGCAATGCTGCTTGTTTGCCCAGTCTTTGAAAGTAAAATTATATATGAAAAGCGCACTATATTTCAACAGAATGAAAAACTATACTTGAATTTCAGTCAGTTGCCCTAATATACTTATTACATAATTTTATTAACTTAGAGGTTAACCATGAGCGAACATGTAGGTGCTGTGAGTGATGATTCTTTCGATAAAGATGTTTTACAATCTGCACAACCCGTATTAGTAGATTTTTGGGCTGAATGGTGCGGTCCTTGCAAAATGATAGCGCCTATTTTAGATGAAGTTGCGAAAGAATATGTTGGTAAAATCAAAGTGATGAAAGTTAACATTGATCAAAATAATAAAACGCCTACTAAATACGGTGTGCGCGGCATTCCTACGTTGATACTGTTCAAAAATGGTGAAGTGGAAGCAACAAAAGTAGGTGCTTTGTCAAAAGCACAATTAGCTGCTTTTATTGATGCGAATATTTAAATAATTAATTCATATTCCCAGGCCTTTTAGGGGCCTGGGTTAAAATTTATGCTTTACCGGATCGTTTCCGTTCATTCTCTTTTAAGAATTTTTTGCGTAATCGGATTGCAGTTGGCGTAATTTCAACTAACTCATCATCTCCAATAAATCCCAATGCTTGTTCAAGGCTATGTTTAACTGGAGGTGTTAATAAAATATTTTCGTCACTACCAGCAGCACGCATATTTGTTAATTGTTTTTCTTTAGTAGGATTAACTACTAAATCATTATCGCGCGAATGCAATCCAATAATCATACCTTCATACAAATGTATTTGCGGGCCGATAAATAGCCGACCTCGATCTTGCAAATTCCAAAGTGCATACGCGGTTGATTTTCCAGGAGCATTGGCAATCATTACTCCATTAATTCGACTTTGAATAGCTCCAGGTTTACAAGGGCCAAAATGATCAAATGTATGGTAAATTAAACCGGTGCCTGAAGTCATCGTTAAAAAGTCAGTATGAAAACCAATTAATCCACGAGAAGGCATCTTATAATCTAATCGAACTCGACCATTTCCGTCCGGTTGCATATTTAATAATTCACCTTTACGAGAAGCCAAAGCCTCCATGATTGAACCCTGATGTTGCTCTTCTACATCGACGGTTAAATTTTCGAAAGGTTCACAATCAACGCCATCAATTTTTTTGATAATAACTTGCGGTCTTGAAACTGCTAATTCATATCCTTCACGACGCATCGTTTCAATTAGAATTGATAAATGTAATTCACCACGGCCAGATACTTTAAATTTATCTGGTTCACCTGTATCTTGTACTCGTAAAGCAACATTATGCAGTAATTCTCGATCTAATCGTTCACGAATTTGTCGACTTGTTAAATATTTTCCTTCTTTACCAGCAAAAGGAGAATCATTTACTTGAAAAGTCATCGTTACAGTCGGTTCATCTACAGATAAAGCGGGTAATGCTTGAATATTCTTTGGATCACAAAGAGTGTCTGAAATATTTAATTTTTCAATACCGGTGATAGCAACAATATCACCCGCACTTGCAGTTTCTACTTCAATACGTTCTAGACCTAAATAACCCAAAATTTGTAGAATTTTACCATTACGGGTTTTGCCATTGCTGTCAACAATGGTGACTTGCATATTGCGTTTAATCGAACCGCGAGTAATACGGCCAATCCCGATAACACCAACATAACTTGAATAATCCAATGAGCTAATTTGCATTTGCAAAGGACCTGTTTCATCAACATTGGGTGGTTGCACCCAATTGATTACTGAATCCAATAAAGCTGTAATGTCTGTGGTAGGCTTAGTTAAATCAAGTGTTGCCGTGCCTAGTAACGCTGATGTATAAATGACTGGAAAATCTAATTGTGCATCGGTGGCACCTAAGTTGACAAATAAATCAAACACTTGGTCTACTACCCAATCAGGTCTTGCGCCTGGCCGATCAATCTTGTTTATGACAACAATTGGTTTTAAGCCTTGTGCAAAAGCTTTTTGTGTCACAAAACGGGTTTGCGGCATTGGGCCGTCAACAGCATCAACGAGTAATAACACAGAATCAACCATAGAAAGAATACGTTCAACTTCACCACCAAAGTCAGCGTGTCCTGGCGTGTCTACAATATTGATTCGATAACCTTTCCAGATGAGAGCAGTATTTTTAGCAAGAATAGTAATGCCTCGTTCTTTTTCCAATTCATTACTATCCATCATTCGTTCACCATGGAACTTACGTTCATTGAGGGTGCCTGATTGCTGTAGTAATTTATCGACGAGAGTCGTTTTGCCATGGTCTACGTGGGCAATAATTGCAATATTCCGAATATGTGCGGTCATGAAATTCTCTTAATACAAAATTTGGACGGCAATTGTACCATTTTATCAAGGTTGAGTGGACTTTTTTTTTAAATTCTAGCCCCTAATTTATCTACCCCAGAAAGAGCTAAATTTGAATAAATCTTAGATTTTTCAGAATGAGAGGCATTTATGAAGATCATGAGCAAAATACTCATAACTCATATTCTTAGGCTACACTTGAAGTATAAGAAGTAAAAAATATCGAAGGAGGGGAGTATGCGAGATTTATTACTACAACCGACATCTTTGGCGCAATGGTATGCTTTAGTGAACGAAGCAGAAGTTGATTGTGCCCTAGACTTAGGTGAAGATCTTGAAAGTTATTTAGTTTTTTTATTAATGCGATTTACAGAAAAACCCGAGTTGTCCAAAACTATAGTAGCCTTAGAATTTTTGGAAAGCTTAAAAAAGTTTGGCGAGGATCGGCGCACAAGTTTACAAGAAATTGGTGATAAGTGCCTAATTTATTCAGGTTTTTTTCCTGAACAAATTAAAAGGAGAAGATTAAAAGAAAGCTATTATATTGATTTAGGGCAAAATGCTTATTATTTGTTAGCAGCTATGAGTAGATTACGACTAGCAAATTTATATCAAAATCTATGTGAAGGATTTTTGATGATGCGAGATGTTCTATTAGCAATACGACATGATGATAAAAAGTTCGTGCCTTTAAAACAAAATCCGCGTCCTGAAAAAATAATTTCTATGTATAGAAAACCAATAACAAAACATTAGCGAGCAGTGTAATATACCCTAAAATTTATAGGTAAAAATTTTATGATCTTACATCTTTCTATTCCTGCTTTCGAGCCGTTAAAAGTCGCTAGTGTATTAGCAGAACTATGTCAGGGTGTTATTAAGCCATTCAAGCCATTAAATAATGCCTATTTAGTTTATGCCAATGATGAATACAGTTCAGGTTTTGAAGTATATCCAGCAGATATTGAATTTCAGCCAGGTATAAACGCTGATGAGCCTTCTCGGTTTATACAATTGACACAACCCAAAAAATATAGTGCGACGCATTGTGCATTTGTCACTCCTTTAGCAAAAATTGAAATTGAAAAGATTGCTACTAGAGAAAATTGGCGTTGTTTTTATACGCGTAGACAAAATTTATTTAATCTTTATGAGTTCTGGTTAGAAAATCATTTTTTAATAGAATTAATTCTTAAAGAAGATGTAACTGAAGCAAAGCAGGCTTTAACATCAATTTAAGGATTTGTTTTTCATTTCAGGGACTAAAAATGTTACTAAAACACCTAGAATGCAAACAAAAGTCATCAATTGCATGGTGACGGACATTCCAAAACGGTGCAACACCAAAGGCAAGGCAAAAGCCCCAACAAATGCTCCAAATTTACCAATTGCAGCGGAAAAACCATGTGCGCTAGCACGGATATTGGTTGGATAGATTTCTGAAGGAATTAAGAATGTCGTGGTATTTGGCCCAAAGTTGACAAAGAAAAAACTCAAACCAAAAATTCCTATAAACAAGGACAGAGAGTCATGGATATCTTTGGGGCTAAATAGAGATAAAGAAAAATAACATAATGCAATGGTAGCAAAACCAAGAATTTGTAATAATTTTCGACCAATTTTATCTACATATTTTGCTGCTAGTACATAACCTGGCATCGCAAAACAAATAAAAATACCTGCAGCAATGATCGTGTGCTGTAATAAACCCTCCGTTGGATCTATCGCTTTCATTATTAATACAGACGAAATACCATTACCATAAAAAGCGACATCCAATAAAAACCAGGCACCAGCAGTACCAATTAAATATTTACTCCATTTTTTTGTGAACAAGCTATGCAGCTTCGGGTGTGGCTCTTGATAAGATGTAGTTAATTCTGTTACAGCATGACTGACTTCAAGGGGTGCATTTTTTGCTTTTAAGAAATGTGGGGTTTCACTGATCTTGCGACGTAGATAAAATACACTTGCAGCTGGAATAGCACCAATTCCAAGTAAAATACGCCAACTAATATGAGGTTCAATATTCAATGCTAATAAAATAGCAGCGATAAATGGCCCAACGATTAGCCCAACTGCCTGCATTGCAAAAACAAGTAATACTAAATAACCTCGATGTCTGCGGCCAGAAAATTCACTTGCAACAACAGCACTGGTTGGGTAATCACCACCGATGCCAAAACCAACAATAATTCGTGAAATTAACAACATAGTGAAGCTTATAGAAAATGCAGATAATAAAGCCCCAAAAAATAAAATGAGAACTTCAATGCCATACATTTTTTTGCGGCCAAATCGATCAGCTAAATTACCAAAAAATAAGGCACCAAAAGCAGCCGATACCAAAGATGCGCCATTGAGTAAGGCTAATTGATCAATAGATAAGTGCCAAATAGGGGCTAAAATTGCAGTGACAACCCCAATGATAAATAAATCATAAGCATCTGTAAAAAAACCGGTACCTGCGGTTATTACAATACGCCAGTGAAAAGCGCCAAAATCAGAGTTGTCAAGTTCGTCTTCAGTCATTGATTCGATCATTAGTTGCCT
>JBGSLN010000098.1:0-3579 GCA_041740675.1 Gammaproteobacteria bacterium
GCGTCATTATCAACTTCTATTTTGCTTTGCATCCCTTGTTCTAAGCTATCTAATACTGGAATTAACTCTTCAACTAATCTTTTTATACCGAATTTGTGTGCATTTTCGATATCTATTTGCGCACGCTTTTTTGCATTTTCAAAATCAGCTTGCGTACGTAAAAATAATTCATAGTTCTTTTTTGCTTCTGCTTGGGCTACAACAAGTTCTTCTGATAATTCAGGTATAGTGCCTGTGGTTACTTCTAACGCCTCTCTAGGCTCTCCCTCATTGCTTTGTTCTTCACGACTACCGACTTCTTCCCAGTTTTTTTCTGTCATAATATTTACTCTCCGCCTTTGTGAACTTGATTAAATATGGGGATGGCTTATAATTTTTTCAAGTTGTTGGCTATTTCTGATAATAAAGCACAAAATACATTACTTAACTATTTTAATAATATTATGAAACCTAGATTCAAAAAAATCGGCTTAATGGGAAGACAGCGTAGCCCTGAAAGCATTCAATGTTTAAAAATTCTTTGCGAATATTTGGCAAAATTGGATTATAAAATTCTAATTGAAGAAGACACTGCCAGCTTTATCCCTGATAACACTTATCCAATCGCCAATCCGTCTGATTTTGCCAAACAAGTAGATTTAGTGATTGTTGTCGGTGGTGATGGTAGTCTGCTTAAAGCTGCTCATTTGGTAGTACGTCACGAAACGCCTGTGATCGGTATCAATCGTGGTCGATTAGGCTTTTTAACAGACATTCATCCTGATGAATTGACTGAACGATTGCAAGAGGTGTTAGATGGGCATTTTATCGAAGAAAAACGTTTTTTATTGAATGCAGAAATCCTTCATGGCAATACAATTATCCATCATGGTCCTGCTTTAAATGATGTGGTGCTATTACCAGGTGAGTTTTCTCACATGATCGAGTTTGAAATTTATATCAATCAACAATTTGTTTGCAGCCAAAGCGCGGACGGGCAAATTATCGCTACGCCAACCGGTTCAACTGCTTATGCGCTTTCCGGTGGGGGTCCAATTTTACATCCTAAGCTCGATGCGATTGTATTAGTTCCTATGTTTCCACATACCTTAAGTAGCCGACCGATTGTGGTAGATGGTTCTAGTGTGATCGATATCAAAATTATTCCTCGCTTTGAAACCTCAGCTCAAGTGAGCATTGATGGACAAAGTAGAGTTTCGATTGCTTCTGGAGATACCTTACATATTTATAAAAATCCTGATTATTTGCGACTGTTGCATCCTGAAGATTACACTTATTTCAGTACACTTCGACAAAAATTACATTGGGAAAAGCAAGTAATATGATTATTTCATTACATCTCACTAATTTTACCATCATCGATCAACTGGAATTAGAATTTGAAACAGGTATGACAGTGTTAACTGGCGAAACCGGTGCTGGAAAATCTATCATTATTGATGCAATCCAGCTGGCTTTGGGCGCACGGTTAGAAAATAAAATTGTGCGTGAAGGTTGCGACAAGAGCACAATTACCTTAGGTTTTGATATTAGCAACAACGTAGTGGCAAAAGCTTGGTTAGTCGAAAGAGATTTATTAGCAGAAGATGAATGCATTATTCGGCGGACTATTAGCAGTGATGGCAAAAGTCGTGCTTTCATTAATGGAGAACCAGCAATATTACAATCACTTAGCGAACTGGGCGAAATTTTAATTAATATTCACGGACAACATCAACAACAAGCTTTAGTAAAAAAAGACTCACAGTTAACATTGTTAGATCATTATGGCAAACATGATGATCTGCTTAAACAAATCCATGAAATTTCACAACAATGGCATGAAACTAAAAAGCAATTTGATGTTTTAACGCTTAAAATAACAGATGCAAAAGCACAAGATGAGTTTTTACGATTTCAATTGGCTGAATTTGAAAAATTAGCATTATGCAATGATGAAATTGATCTACTAGACCACGAGCATAAGAAATTAAGTAATGCAGAACATATTTTAAAGAATTGCAATGACGTTTCCTCCCTCATTTCTGAAAATGAAAATTGTTTACAAGATCAACTCAATTGTTGCCTGCATAATCTTGGGCAAATTAAAAATTTAGACAATAATTTGGCAAATGCCTATGAATTATTAAATAATGCTTTAATGCAAGTTGATGAAGCGAATTATGAAATTAAACATTACCAACAACAAATCGATTTAAATCCAAAAAAACTGCAAGAAATCGAAACTCGCTTATCAATGATTCATGAATTAGCACGTAAACACCGTATACCAGTTAAAGAATTAAAAACGTTTGAAATGAAATTAATAGCTGATTTGGATGCTTTAGAACATTCTGATGTACTCATCCAAAAATTTACCCTACAACTAACGGAACTTGAAAATAAATATAAAATTTTCGCTGCCCAACTCAGTCAACAACGACAAAAAACCGCAAAAGAATTATCAACTTTAATCACAAAAGATATTCAAACTTTGAATATGAAAGGTGGGAAATTTGAAATCGCTTTAACGCCTTTATCAGAAACAACGCCTAATGAACTTGGGCAAGAACGGGCTGAGTTTTTAGTTGCTGCGAATACCGGACAACGGTTACAACCATTAGCAAAAGTTGCTTCTGGCGGTGAGTTATCTCGTATTAGCTTGGCGATTCAAGTCAATACAGCTAAACAAATGCAAACACCTGCATTGATTTTTGATGAGATTGACACTGGCATTGGTGGTGCGACAGCCGACATTGTCGGACAATTATTACAACGATTAGGAACTGAAACCCAAGTATTTTGCATCACCCATTTGCCGCAAGTTGCTTCCAAAGCACAGCACCATTTTAAAGTAGAAAAACAAGTTAAACAAAAACAAACATTTACGCATGTGCGGTTAGTATCAGCTGAAGACCGAATTGAAGAAATTGCTCGAATGTTAGGTGGTGTGACTCTTACTAAAGAGAGCTTACAGCATGCGAAAGTTTTGTTGAAAACTTAGAAACTAAAGTTACTTTTGACACTTTTGACAGATACCATAAATATTTAAGGAATGGTCAGTCATATCAAAACCAAACTCTTCTGCAACATGGCGTTGTCGTTCTTCAATCATTTTATCGACAAATTCTCTTACCACCCCGCATTTTACACAAACTAAATGATCATGATGCTCACCTTCATTCAACTCAAATACAGAATGATTTTCTTCGAAATTGTGTCGTATCACTAAACCAGCTTCTTCAAACTGGGTTAAAACGCGATAAACTGTGGCTAAACTGACATCGTCTCCAGTTGTGGCTAAAGCTTTGGACACTTCTTCAGCACTCAGATGACGAGTAGTTGAGCTTTCCAAAATTTGTAGGATTTTTAAGCGTGGTAAAGTGACTTTCAACCCTGCTTGTTTTAAGTTTTCGTTATTCATGGTTTTTAAATTGATCTCATGTAGCCTAATTGCTACATCTTGCCTGACAGATTTTCAATAATTGATCATACTCATGTAAAATGAAACTCACAAGCATCTCAATGGAAGTTGATCTATTATTGATAATGAATGGGATCAGATGCCCAAGGTTGGAAAAAAAATTTTTGTTAAAATTT
>JBGSLN010000099.1:0-4235 GCA_041740675.1 Gammaproteobacteria bacterium
GGCTTCAATGGCTGCTAATTTTTCAGGTTGATATTTAGCAACTAACAAGCCGTTTTGATCACCCATAATCATTACCATCAAGCTTGCAACTAAACCAAAGCCTGCTGCAATAGCAAAAGAACGCTTTGCAAAATCAATATCGCGACCTTTTAATAAATAATAGGCACTGATACCGATTACAAATGTGGCACCTGTGGTATACCCAGCTATAACTGTATGGGCGAAACCAACTTGTGCAAATGGATTCAATATTAATTGAAATAAACTATCTGTTTGCATACGCATATTTTCAAAGCTGAAATAAGAGCCAACAGGGTGTTGCATAAATCCATTAGCAACTAGAATTAGTAAAGCAGATAAACTTGATCCAATTGCCAAACAAAAAGTGGCAATGAGGTGTTGAGTTTTGCTGAGTTTGTCCCAACCAAAAAAGAATAGACCCAAAAAAGTCGATTCGAGCATGAATGCAACCAAACCTTCAATTGCCAGTGGAGTGCCAAAGATGTCTCCGACAAATTGAGAATAGTAAGCCCAGTTCGTACCAAATTGAAATTCCATGGTTAAACCGGTTAGGACACCAATAGCAAAGTTAATACCAAATAACTTGCCCCAAAACTTTGTCATGTCCTTATAGATAGTTTTTCCGGTGCAGACATAGGCAAGCTCCATTGTAAATAAAATCCAAGTCAATCCTAGGGTTAATGGAACAAATAAAAAATGGAATGATGCATCAACAGCAAACTGCCAACGAGCCCAATCCACAGAGAAAATGGTTGGAATCATGAATACCTCAATAAGTGAAATAATTTTCTGGAGGTATCTTAGAGAGAAACAAAATTTATTTCATTGAGATAGATCAATAAAGAAAAAAAATCTTAGTGATAAATTACTAATATCTGCCCATTACGTAAATATTTACCTATATAACCTTTATTCCATCTTTTTAATTGTTCGATACTGACATGATGAGCATGAGCTATGCCAGAAAGGGTATCACCAGGTTTGATGGTATAGTGAATCAAAGAAGCGCTTTGAGGTATTACAGTTGATTTAGTTGCAGTAGTTATTTTGGACTTAACGACTATTTTAGCAGTGGGTTTTGATGTTGAAGGTTTGCTAGCACTATCAGATAAAGTCTTTGTGGGTACAGCGGTCATTTTAGTGGATGGGATTTTCAGTTCTTGTCCTAATCTTAAAAAGTTACTTCGAAGATGATTTAATTTTACGATTGCTTCTGTGGTTGTTCCAAATTTATGTGCTATAGCACTCAAGGTATCACCTGAAGTTACTTTATAGGTTTTAGTTAAACTATAATTGGATGGTTGTAATTTGTTGGAAGCGTGTGATTTTTGGGCAAGTTTAATCACTAATTTTTGTCCGATCTGTAATGGAGTATTAGGCGGTAAATGATTCCATGCGCGAATTTGGCTTGGCTGGACTTGATATTTTACTGCCAGTGACCAGAGACTATCACCCACATCAACTGGAACCACAATTTGTTGCTTTCCTAATGCTAATTCTTGTTTATTAGCGTTATAGTTTGATGGTTTAGTATTATAATGGCTAAAAGAGCTAGCATGTTTCTTGGGTATTAATAGCGTTTGCCCTGGTCTTAACACGTTAGCGTTTATTTTATTCATTTGTTGTAAAGAGACTATGTTCGTGCCAAATTGCTCTGCAATTGAATCTAAGGTATCACCAGGTTTTACTTGATAATGATTCCAAGTAAGAGTGGGCTGTGTTGGAAGTTGTGCTAAATTAGTTTTGAATTGATCGATCTTATCAACGGGTAATAATAGTAATGATGGGCCATTAGGGTCTGTTGCCCAACGATTATAACCGGGATTAAGTTTGTAAAGTTCATGCACACTAATATCTGCCATTCTGGCAGCAGTAGTTAAATTAATTTGCTTCCCAATGTTTACTTCAGCGAAATAAGGACCATCTTTTAATGATGGTAAATTGATACCATATTCATGCGGATCTTCAATAATAGCTGCTAAAGCCAATAATTGTGGCACATAGCTGATAGTAGCACTCGGAAGAGGCAAACTCCAAAACGTAGTGTTTCGATCACGCTCAGCATTATAATTAATGGCATTTTGCACAGTACCTTGCCCAGCGTTATATGCAGCAAGAGTATATAGCCAATTGCCATTAAAAAAGTTTTGTAAATAAGAAAGATAATCTAAAGCCGCATTGGTCGAGGCATAAATATCACGTCGGCCATCATACCACCAATCTTCTTTTATCCCATAACCAGTAGCAGTACCTGGCATTAATTGCCATAATCCAGCAGCACCTCGATCAGAATAAGCAAAAGGATCATAAGCACTCTCGATGACCGGTAACAATACGAGTTCACCTGGTAAATTTCGTTTCACAACTTGGGAATAAACGTAATACATATAAGGAGCAGCATTAGTTAACGTTCTATTCAACCATTTGGGATGGTTTTGAAACCAGCCGATTTGTTGACGTACCATATAATTATAAGTGTAATGGTCTAGATGAAAACTACTACGTAGTTCTGGCCAAAATTGATCTCTTGAACTTGATTCTGAACTTTCGGCTTTTGATGATGTTTTAGATGATGATTGTGTCGATGTAGTGTTTGTTATAGAAGCAGAAGTGCTTTTGGACGGGGGTGGTCCCCAAAAACTAAAAGCATAAGTTAATAAGGGATATGCGCTTAATCCTAAAACTAGGAAAACGTTCAAAATTTTAACGACTTTTTTGAGATTCAAAAATTTCATTGCATGGATGGTACGTAGCTCAGCTCTTAAGGTCAAGCGGAAATTTGTCTTCATGAAAAATTGTCTTTCCACTTTCTTAGTTCTTTAAATATACAACTTGGTTCTATAATGGAAACATGAAATTTTTCTTTAATATTTTCAATGATCTCTAGTGATTGACATCTTAAGAATGGATTAATTTGCAATTCGTCGCCTATAGTTGAAGGTAAACTGGGTAAATTTTTTGAACGCAATGCGGAGATTTTTTTGATGTGATTTTGTACAAATAAATTCCTGGGTTCTACTGTTGCAGAAAATTTTAAATTTGCCATAGTATATTCATGAGCACAATAGACGAGTGTATTTGGGGGAAGATGTGCTAGTTTTGTGAGTGATAAATACATTTCGTCAGCAGTACCTTCAAAAAGTCTACCACAACCAGCGGAAAAAAGGGTATCTCCGCAAAATACTAATTCTTCATTACAATAAGCAATATGATCCAATGTGTGTCCAGGAACAGCGAGAATTTGAAAACTCTTTTTGACAGAGGCTAAGTTAATGCTATTTCCATCAGCAAGGCCTACAGTGATGCCTTCATATTTAGAATTAGCGGGCCCATAAACAGTTGCATGTGTGAGCTCAACCAATTCCTTTACTCCACCTGTATGATCATCATGATGGTGTGTAATTAAAATTTCAGATAAATTTAGTTCAAGCTGAGCAAGAGTCTTTAATACCGGTTTTGCATCTCCAGGATCAACTACAAAACACTGCTTGGTTTGTGGATCATACCCTAGCCAAATATAATTATCATTAAATGCTGGGATTGGTATAATGTTCATAATAATAACTTAACCTTTATTGTCTCATGGATTTTTTGACAAAGAAATCATTGACCGAAATGCAATTTTACCTTAATGAATGCAAAGGTACTTTGGGTATTTGCTTTAATCAGGATGTACCTATTGAATTATTGGATAAATCCCCTGTGGAATTTTTCTATTATTATCAAAAACAAGTACCGAATCAACTATTGGATAAGAAATTTATTCAAGGTGAATTGCATGAGTTACCTTTTTTAACAGATAGCATTGATGTATTTATCGTTTGGCATAATTTAGATTTTCATCAAGCATTAGGAAAAGTTGTTAAAGAGTTTTGGCGTGCTTTAAGTCCAAATGGTGTCTTATTGATATTAGGTGCTAATAATCCCTGTTTTTTTTCTAGGGTTAAACATACTAAACAAAAAGAGCACTTAATAAAACGTAGCTGGTTGTTTCGTACTTTACTGTATCAGGGTTTTAATATTGAAGTTGAACATACTTTCGGATTTTTTCCTGAGCATACTATACTAGGGTTAACTCGATGGGTAGATTATATTGAGGTCATTGGGCAGTTTTGTACGCCAATGATGGGAGCTAACTTTTTATTAAAAGCGCGAAAATCAGTTTTTTGCTTGCCTCCTCCTGTTCCAGTATCAACTAGAAAATTAAAATTGTC
>JBGSLN010000100.1:0-18105 GCA_041740675.1 Gammaproteobacteria bacterium
AGCAGCCAGGCACTTAAGACCACGAGCATCGGGTACATGGGCAGATAGTAGCGCATCGACATCACATGATTGCCGCCGATCCAGCCAAAGTACACCACCAGCCACAGCACCACCTACAAGTCCTATGCTTTGATTACTAACACCACTGCAACCAGCGATAGCAGTGCTAAATACAATGATCCCTATTAAAGTAATTATCTTAGTGTTCATGACTTTACCCTTATAGTTATGCTTATTTCTTCATTTAATTGTAGCAAAGTATATAGTTTTTGCATGAGTTAAGGATAGATAAATTGGATTATCCAATTTTCAAAAATAAAGGGAACCATGTACTTCCCCTAACAAAAAAACATATAAATTCATTTACGATCACTATATACTTCTCAAAAAAATAAAATTTAGGAATGTTTATTATGAAAAAGCGCATGGTGATTATGATCGTTTTTTTATTGATCATCTTCGGCGGTGTCTTTGGATGGGATGCATTACGCATCTATTTTATGAAACAATTTTTTGCCCATTTTCAAATGCCCCCTGCAACAATTTCAACAGCTACAGCACAACAAGCGAAATGGCAATCTTCATATAAATCAGTTGGGACATTTGTTGCGGTCAACGGTGTGGAAGTGAGTCCAGAAGTTGCTGGTGTCATTACTCAAATTACTTTTGACTCAGGTGACATGGTACAACAGGGCCAGCTGTTAGTGAAATTGGATGATAGCGTAGAACAAGCAAGCTTAAAAAGTTCTGAAGCAGCATTGGTATTAGCAACATTAAGTTTTAAACGTATTGAAAGTTTATTTCAACGTAAAGTTGCTTCTGCGGCCGATTATGACACTGCTAAAGCAACTCTGGAACAAGACCAAGCCAATGTTGAAGGCATCAAAGCACAGATTGCTCAAAAAAATATAACAGCTCCTTTTACAGGAAAAGTTGGCATTCGACAAATTAATTTGGGGCAATATGTATCACCTGGAACTCCATTAGTCAGTTTACAAGCGATTGCTCCTATTTATGTCAATTTTTATTTACCTGAACAGGATTTACCTAAAATTTTTGTTGGACAGACGGTAAATGCCCACATTGATATGTATCCAAATCGGGTTTTTTCAGGAAAAATTTCAGCGATTAACTCATTAGTTGATACCAACACTTACAATATCCAAATTCAAGCTACATTTCCTAATGCTGATGGAAAATTATATCCTGGTAACTTTGCAAGTATTAGTGTTATAGATCCAAATCAACGTAACTTAGTCATCGTACCCTCCACTGCAGTCACTTATAGTTTGTTTGGTAACACAGTATTTATTGTTGAACCCCAAAAAACTCCAGAGAAAGATAGTAACGGTCAAGAAATTTATGTCGTCAAACAACAATTTGTTAAGACAGGTGATCAGACTGGTAGTAAAATTGTAATCCTTTCGGGAATTAAAGTGGGTCAGCAACTTGTTTCAGCAGGACAAAACAAATTAGAAGATGGAACTCGCGTAGTTATTAATAATTCTGTGCAACTAGATCAAAAACAAAATGAAATTTACTGATATTTTTATTAAAAGACCGGTATTAGCGACAGTCGTAAGCTTATTAATTTTAATCTTCGGCTTACGCTCAATCAACCAATTGCAGGTGATGGAATATCCTCAAGTTGAAAATACTGTGATCACTATTACTACTGCCTATCCTGGTGCAAGCGCAAGTTTGATTCAGGGATTTATCACCACACCAATTGAGAAAGCTATTGCCGGTGCAGATGGAATTGATTATGTCACTGGATCGAGCAGTTTAGGCGTAAGCACCATTCAAGCCTATATTATTCTGAATTATGATTCAAATAAAGCATTTACGAGTATTATGAGTAAGGTTTCTTCGATTACTAATCAATTACCTCCTCAAGCTCAACAACCAGTGCTAGTTAAAAATACTGGTTCGCAAATTGCATTGATGTATATCGCGTTCAATAGTAATGGAATGAATCCTGAACAAATTACAGATTATATTAGTCGTGTTGTACAACCAAAATTAGAAACAATTCCTGGTGTTGCAGAAGCACAAATTCTTGGCGGTAAAACTTTTGCCATGCGTATTTGGCTAAATCCACAACACATGGCCGCCTTACATGTCACAGCGGCAGACATTGCCGAGGCTTTAAAGGCAAAAAATTTCCAAACAGCTGCGGGACAAATCAAAGGCGAATATGTAGCCTATGATATAAACGCGGCCACTGATTTGCATACTGCAGAACAGTTCGGCAATATTGTTATTAAAACTAAGAGTGGTTCTTTAGTACATTTAAGTGATATTGCAAAAATTATGCTTGGCTCACAAGATTACAATTCTTCAGTGACCTTTAACGGAAAACAAGCAATTTTCATTGGAATTAATGCTACACCAGCAGCGAATCCACTGACAGTAATTAATCAAGTAAAACAAACTTTACCAAGTTTACAAAAAAATTACCCTCCCAGTTTAAAAAGCAAAGTAGTTTATGATGCAACAACTTATATTCGCGCATCAATTTATGAAGTGATCAAAACAATCGCTGAAGCAGCAATTATAGTTGTCATTGTTATCTTTTTATTTTTAGGATCGATCCGTGCCGTTATTATCCCTCTTGTAACCATCCCATTGTCACTCATTGGTGTATGTACATTCATGCTCATGCTTGGTTATTCAATAAATTTATTAACTCTATTGGCAATGGTCTTGGCTATTGGGTTAGTTGTTGATGATGCTATTGTAGTAGTAGAAAATATTCATCGACACATTGAAGCAGGCATGACGCCTTTTCAAGCAGCCTTAAAAGGTGCAGGAGAAATTGCTTTACCTATTATCAGCATGACTATCACTTTAGCTGCAGTCTATGCTCCGATTGGTTTTATGGGCGGATTAACAGGCAGTCTCTTTAAGGAATTTGCTTTCACTCTTGCCTCTTCGGTTATTATTTCTGGTATTATCGCTTTAACTTTATCGCCAATGATGAGCTCTAAATTATTGACCGCTGAAATGTCAAATAACTCATTCACACATAAAATTGATACCGTCTTCGAAAATTTAAAAAATCGTTATCAAAAATGGTTACATGGCGCATTAAATTATCGACCGGTCACAGTGGTATTTGCTATCGTAGTTTTATGCAGTTGCTCTTTTTTATATTTACTGACACAAAAAGAACTGGCTCCAACTGAAGATCAAAGTGTATTGTTTGTTTCTGCTACTGCGCCTGAATATGCAAATATTAATTACACTGATGCTTTCACGCATCAATTTGACAAAATCTTTAAAAGTAATCCAGCTGTTGAAGATTATTTTGCAGTAAATGGTATGGGTTCCGTTAATAATGTCATTGCTGGTGCAATTTTAAAGCCATGGAATGAACGTTCAATTTCGCAACAAAAATTAAATCCTGTTTTGCAAAATCAACTTGCCACTGTTGCTGGATTACAAACCGTTGTATTTCCTTTACCTTCGTTGCCTACAGGCGATGATGGTTTACCAGTTCAATTTGTAATTACCACCACTGGCAGCTTTGAATCTTTGTTTGAAATATCCAATCAAATTTTGCAAGCAGCACAGAAATCAGGATTATTTTTATTTGTCGACAATACATTAAAATTTGATAAACCCATTGTTAATGTTGCAATTAATCGAGATAAAGCAGCATCGCTAGGCATTGATGTTCAAGCGCTAGGTAATACTTTAGCTACTGCATTAAGCGGAAATTATATTAACTATTTCAACTTAGAAAATCGCAGTTATGAAGTTATTCCACAATTAATGCGCATATTTCGCAATTATCCAGAACAATTAAGCCAAACCTATGTAACAACTGCTAGTGGTATTACAGTGCCACTATCAACTGTTGTGACGATTAATTCCTCGGTTCAACCGAATGCGTTGACGCAATTCAATCAATTGAATTCAGCAACCATTCAAGGCTTGCCCATGCCCGGAAAAACAATCGGCGATGATTTGCTCTACTTGCAACAAGTAGCTAATCAGACTCTTCCCAAAGGTGTGACATACGACTACGCTGGCCAATCGCGTCAATATATTCAAGAAGGCAGTACCTTAGTGCTTGCGTTTTTTTTCTCGATTATTATTATCTTCTTAGTGTTAGCCGCTCAATTTGAGAGTTTTCGAGATCCATTGATTATTATTGTCAGTGTGCCAATGTCGCTTTGTGGTGCATTGATCTTTTTAAATATTGGTTTAGCAACAATCAATATTTATACACAAGTTGGATTGATTACATTAATTGGTTTAATTACAAAGCATGGTATTTTAATGGTGGATTTTGCAAATCAATTGCAAATTAATGAAGGCTTAGACAAACGCGCTGCTATTGAAAAATCAGCAAGTATCCGATTACGGCCTATTTTAATGACTACAGCCGCAATGGTCTTGGGGGTATTACCATTGCTCATTGCAAGTGGCGCTGGTGCTGTGAGTCGGTTTGACATCGGTTTAGTCATTGCAACTGGTATGTTATTTGGAACAATGTTCACTTTATTCGTTGTGCCAACTATGTATACTTTCTTTGCAAAACAGCACAATAGGATTGCATGATTTTATGAAATGCAGACATCTATTATTTGCCCCATTGTTTTTAGTTTTCACTGCATGCGCTGGAGCAACACCACAATTTTCTGCAGCACAGATTGCTGTTTGTTTTACCCCTAACGGTGATTGTACGGCTCAAATTGTCAATCAAATCAATGCTGCACAAAAAAACATATACGTGCAAGCCTACAGTTTCACTTCTGGTAAAATTGCTTATGCACTTGTACGTGCATTTAAACGCGGTGTTGATGTAAAAGTTATTTTAGATAAATCTAATTTTAATTGCAGCCAATTTTCATTTAGTAGTTTACTCATTCGCGGTGGTATCCCCGTTTGGAATGATTACATTCCAAATATTGCACACAATAAAGTAATGATTTTTGATAATCACATGGTTGAAACAGGTTCATTTAATTTTACTAAAGCTGCTCAAAATTCTAATGCTGAGAATACGGTATTTATTAAAAGCGCTGCTATCAGTAATCAGTTTTTACAAAACTGGCAGCATCGACAGCATGCTTCAAAACAAGTTCTAACAGATTCTTGTCCAAGCCGACATTATTATTAGTCTAAAAACTATCTGAGCTAAAGAAGCACAAAAATTAATAACTTATCCAACTAATATTGTTTCTTTTGGATTTTAAAATGAATAATAAATTATTTTTAATAAATTGAAAAAATTTGGGTTAGTCTCATACTCCAACAATGATTTAGCAATTCTAGGTGTTTTTGGATTAGTTGGAAATAATGACTTAGGCCAAATTTTGAAAGGTGCAAAATAAATAGATTTTTTGATGCCTCGCAGCATAAAAGGATTATGTACAAAACAATTGCCTGACTGAATATTATTTAAAGTTGCTCCAGAATATCCACCCCAAGGTGCAACACCGATGTAATAGCTAAAAGCTGGCCAGAGATTTATCGCTACTGTACCATATTTTAGATCTTGAATTGCTGTTTCAATTGCAACTTTTACTTTTTGATCTTGATATAATTTTGGATGAACTAACAAACTAACATTTAAAGTTCCCCATAAATGTTGATTACAAAAATCAACAGCTTTTTCGATATAATCTACTGTATCGTTAGTGTCAATAGTAGTTTCAGCAAAAAAACTGCCGAAAATTTCTTCTTGAAATGCTAATTGATTACTGTCGATAGACTTTAAATTTTTTGCAAAACACCATGGTACGAGATCAGCTGTAAACTCACCAAAAAGTTCTGTATTGGGATAAACCTGGAGTGCTCGTTCAATTCTTTCATGTGTTCCTGGATAATAAGCTTTATCTTGTGGAATAGTTCTCAAATATTTTTCAATCGCGGTATTTAATTTCTCGCGGCAATTCCAAGATTTTTGTTGAATAATAATTTTAGTTGCATTACAAGAAAATCCGGAATTATAAACATGAGATGCTAAAATATTTTCTGCTTGATAATCAATCTCATTTTCTGACCACGGTCCTGGTATTATAATCATTGGACTGATATTTCCTAATTCTCCAGTAACCTTTTTAGTAGTAATAGGTTTGTTATTTAATTTATTCTGCTTGCCGATTTCGCCAGAACCAAAAACTATAGTCTCAAATGTTTTATCAGCGCCTGTTAGATGAACGCTATCAACTAATGGATGTTCGGATAATTCTTTACCCATTCTAACATCGCCATCAACAATATCAACAAACCCTTGCTGGATGAATTCATGAAATATTTTTTTTAAAATTCCGCCGAAATATTCAGTAACTGGATGGGTTTTAACTATCACTACAGCAGCATCATTAAATAATTTATGCATCAAATCGGCAAAGGTTAACGCTGCATAATTCCCCGCTGCTAACACTAATGCGAGCTCACCTGCATGTTTGTGTTCTGTGCGTGTGGGATATGAAGTTAAATCAACTTCCGCTCGTTGACCTAGAAAAGCAATTTTATCATACCAAGTCAGTGGAAATACTGTGACTCTATTTTGCTTACATTGTAAATTATTTTGTGGATTTTTATTGTTTGTCAAATGGGTAAACGTCTCAATATACGCTCTAACTAAACGTAACACCATCGCAGGTCCAGCAATAATTGACATAGCTGCATCAAGGTCATTTGCCAATCTTCCGCGTGATTTTATATCAGCAGCAATCCACTCTGATTTTATTAATTTGATATTACTTTGTAATTGTTTTAGCAACTCTAATTTTTGTTGTACACTCAGTTCCAACCAAATTAGTTTATGTTGATGCAATGCTTCAATGCTCATAATTTAATTATGGTAAAATTTATTTAGCTTTGCAAATTGAAATATATTGCTGCCTATTTATCCTGTCGCATAATTATAGTTTCCTACACCATACAATTGACAAGACTGCACGATGTAGGTTAAACAGTTTAGATAAACCCTTCATCTTTTAAAGCTTTATGTATTGCAGGCCTTTGATTTAATTGATTAAAATAGCGATTTAAGTTTTTAAATTGTGTTAAATCAATTTGCATGTGCGGTAACCAAGTCAGTATTACAAATAAATAGCTATCTGCAACAGTAAATTGTTCCACTGCTAGAAATGCTTTTTGACCAAGTTTTTCATCTGTAAATTTTAATTTATTTAATAATATTTTCTTGAAAATTTCTTTTGCAGTTTCTGGCATAGCCGAATTGAAAAGTGGTGAACAGGTCTTGTGTAGATCAGTACTGATGAAATTCAACCATTCTAATACGCAATATCGTTTGAAATCATTGACAGCTGGTAATAAATTTGTGGCTTTAAAAGTATCCGCCAAATATTGATGTATTACAGCATTTTCAGTTAACACTTCATTTGTGTTTAATTGTAATGCTGGAACTGCACCTTTTGGATTGATTGTTAAATAATTTTCATCAGTTTCCGTTTGTTTGGTTTTTAAATCGACAGCAACTGCTTCATAATTTGTTCCAATTTCATTTAAGGTAATGCGTATAGCTAATGAGCATGCACCTTTAGCATAATATAGTTTCATTAAATTCTCCATGTTAGTTATAAAGGGCTGACGCAAATAAGTTTAGCAGAAATTCTTTGTGAGAACATTAATATTTATTTTCAGATTTTCCAGATCAATCGACTACTGCTGCTCTCAAATACGTATTTATTACTGATCTTAAAATATTCAATTTTGTTAGAATTACTATCTAAGGTATTTCATTGAGGAAAAATAATATGCAACAACGAAAATTAAGTAATTTAACTGTATCAAGTCTTGGTTTGGGCTGCATGGGTATGTCTGAATTTTATGGTGAAACAAATGATGCAAAATCTACTGAATTAATTCATAAAGCTATTGATTTGGGTATTAATTTTTTTGATACGGCAGATATTTATGGAATAGGACATAATGAAACTTTACTGGGTAAAGCATTAGCCAGCAAGCGTAATCAAGTGATTATTGCAACTAAATGCGGCATTGTACGTGATCCAACTAATGTAACATCCCGTTCAGTAAATTGTTCGTCTGATTATATCAAGCAATGCTGTGAAGCAAGTCTGCGTCGCTTAAATATTAATACAATTGACCTATTCTATTTACATCGTACTGATCCAAATACGCCGATAGAATCCTCAATGCAAGCATTAGCAGAATTAGTTGCAGAAGGAAAAATTCGTTATGTAGGCTTATCTGAAGCTGACCCAGCGCTCATTCGTCGTGCCCATGCAGTACATCCCCTAACGGCGATTCAATCTGAATTTTCTATTCTTTCGCCCCAAGTGCTAAAAAATGGAGTGCTTGAAACTTGTAATGAATTGGGTATTGGTTTTGTTGCTTACAGCCCGTTATCTCGTGCATTACTCTCAAATGATTTTAAAACTAAGCAGCTAGCTGAGAATGATTTTCGAAAGAATATGCCTCGCTTTCAAAAAGAAAACTTGTTAAAAAATATTAACTTAGTTGATGAAATCAATATGCTGGCTGTTGAAAAGCGCTGCACCATTGCTCAGCTTTCATTGGCATGGTTGTTAGCTCAAAGTAAAAATATCGTTCCCATTCCAGGAACTAAACAGCAAAAATATTTATTAGAAAATATTGGAGCAAGTGAAATTAATTTTTCAAAAACTGAATTGAACCGGATAAATTTTGCTGTAGATTTATTAACTCCTATTGGTGATCGTTACACTAGAGAGTTAATGGAAATATATAATATGACAAATTAAAGTTGATTTAAAAATTTTATATACATAGTATTTTGAGTTGCAACGTTGTTGTAGCTCGGAATGCGAAAAATATGCTGGAGCAATATATGATTATTAAACATGTTCAACACTTCTTAAATGAAGAAGGACAAAAATTTTTTCCACAATGGATCAAAGCCACCAAAGAACACATGAAAGATTTTGATGGTTTTATTGATTTTTATCAGGCTGAATTACATGAATCTAAAATAAAAACAACATTTTTCTTTCTGATATTTGATACTGCAGAAAATCTAAATAAATGGGGTGAAAGTGAGATTCATAATCAAGTCATTAATCAATTAATCCCTTTTATGCAACAACAGTGGAAAGCCGTGGTTTATCAAATAAAATAGTCATGATGACATAGTTGAGCCTATTTCAAGAATTTGCTGCCGTAACCATTGATGCCCCGGATCATTATCATACTGCTGATGCCATGCAAGAGAAAACTCAATCACAGGGATTTTAAATGGCAGTGGTTTAATCACGGTACGGTGAACATTAGTATGAAGATTTGCCATACTTTTATTTACAGTTGCTATTAAAGTATCAGATTCTTCGATTAATTTAAAAATAGGAAGAATAAATGGCAAACTAATTAAAATATCTCGTCGATATCCCAATTTATTTAACGCCTCTTCAATCACAGCTCGTGGAAAATGTTGATTGTGAACTTGAACAGCGATATGCTTATTTATAAGATAATCTTTTAAAGTAATCTTTGATTTTTTTGCCAATTTATGACGGCGATTTAGCAAGCAAACTACTGTATCTTTAAATAATACTTGTGTGCGCACTGGCGGAGCCAGTTCAAATTCTTTTCCTATACCTAAATCATAATAGCCTTTTTCAAACGGTTCAGTATTGCTTAAATGATAGGCTGAAATAACATAGATTTTTATCTTTGGTGCTTTACGTTGCAAAATTACAATTAATTTTGGTAATAGTAGCGATGCGATATAATCTGACATTCCTATTTTAAATATTCGTTCAGAGGTCTCAGGCTCGAAACGTTGACCACTGACAATAATACTTTGTAATTCTTGTAATACCTGATTCAATTTAGGTTGCAATTCTTTTGCATAGCTTGTTAAAACCATATGATTTTTTTCGCGAATTAATAATTCATCTTTAAAAATTTCACGCAATTGTTGCAAGTTATTGCTCATCGCTGCTTGCGTGATAAATAGTTTTTTTGCTGCATAAGTAACGCTTTGCTCTAACAGTAAGATATCAAGTGCTACTAATAAATTCAGATTTAAACGATAGAGATCCATAGATTTTCCTTAGTTTTTGTATACATCATTATAATTGATGCCGGTGATAAGTAAAATAAATTTTACTGATTATACAATTGACCTCATAATTCAATTATTCCCAAAATATTATTACTAATAACCTATGCAGCTGCTCACTCTCAATAACTGCTATGCAGTTTTAATTCAAAAGATATTTTTACTTACTAAATTTTTATAGAGGTTACATTATGTTTTTAATTACTGTTTTATTAGCTATTATGGGATTAATAGGAACTGATATTTTTGTGCCATCATTACCAACTATTGCCAAAATGTTTCATCAAACTGCAAATCATGCACAATTAACTATTAGTTTATTTTTAATTGGTTTTTCTATCTCGCAACTTTTTTATGGCCCCATTTCTGATCGCGTAGGACGTAAACCTCCCTTGTATGTGGGAGTATTCATTTTTATTATTGGATCAATTATTTGCATCTTTGCTTTATCATTTAGCTGGCTATGTCTTGGTAGAATTATTCAAGGTATTGGTGTTGGTGCAGGATTGTCATTAGCAAGAGTCATATTGCGTGATTGTTATCACGGTACTTTACTTGCAATTAAAACAGCACAAGTTGCTATTTTTGTTTCACTTACTCCTGCTATCGCACCTTTTACTGGCGGGATTTTGCAACAACAATTTGGCGTTCATGCTAGTTTTATCTTGATGTTAGGTTATGGTGTGGTTGTATTATTTTTGCTTACTATTTTTTTTAAAGAATCTAATCAACTTAAAAACACAGAATTAACTATTGTCGCAACATTGTCTCACTATCGGAAATTGTTGAAAAACACTTTTTTCATTCGTTATGTGATTATTGCCGGACTGGCATTTGCATCTATTATTCTATATGCCAATATTGTGCCATTTATCATACAAGATCAGCTTAAACTATCTGCTTTTGCTAGTGGTGCTGTTTTATTAGTTGCAGCATTAGGCATTAGTTTTGGTTCATTTATTAGTAGTCGAGCTGTAGCCAGACTAGGTTCAGATCGGTTAGTGAATATCGGCTTATTTAGCTTTGCAATTAATGGATTATTATTATTTCTTACTTATAAAATTTTTGGCACAACTTTAGTTTGTTTGGTACCTTTACTTTTCTTAATCACTTTAGCTTGTGGCTTTATTTTTCCAAATGCAATTGCATTATGTTTTTCAGAAATTAATTGTAATATTGGAATCGCTGGTGCAATCTATGGAGCAATGCAAACATTTATTTCTATGTTAGTTAATTTGTTATTAAATACCATGACCTGTCAAAATCAAGCTTTACTTGGGTTATTTTACTTGGCAATTGGAAGTTGTGGTCTAATTTTATTTTATATGCGTTATTTTTCATTATCTAAGCTAAAACATGCTATTTAATAACGCATTGTGTGTTCTGAATAGAAGCGGGCAAACGTGGAGAGCATACTACAAATTCATTATTGTTTCTTGAAAAAAATCAACTGATTCTGTATACTAAAGTATGAAAAATCATTCATATTGCAGCCTAAGTCATGCAACCACTGATTAAACCTAACCATTATTTTTTAAGCATCAATGACCAGATTCGAACAATTAGCAAACCCTTATTAACTCATTTTGGTATTAGCAGCTTTGTTTATTCAATCATTTTTGCTGACGGATCCGATCTCAAACTTGGTACTAATCCTGACTGGATTGAGTTTTTTTATAACCAACATTTATATCAGCTCAGCCAACTTGAAAACCGCCCTTCTTTCTATACTGACGGTTTTGTACTTTGGTCTCAATTACCAGAACACCAAATACTTTTGAAATATGCTCGTGATAATTTTAATATTGATCATGGCGTTACCTATGTAAAAGCCTCATCTGATAAAACCGAACTTTTTTTCTTCGGCACTACACGTGATAATTCTGATATTGTTCATTACTATATTAATAATTTAGATTTATTGAAAAAATTTTCTCAATATTTTGTGACTACTGCCCAACCCATTATTAACCAAGCTAACAAACATCGTATTTTTATTCCTAATAAATTTGAAAGTATGATTGTAACCCCGCAAGGCAATCTTGATATTGATTATAAGAATGATTTTCTACAATCGATACAGATACAACCCTATCAAATAGATACCACATATAAAGGAATAAATATTACTGCTCGTGAATGGGAGGTCTGTGGTAAATTGATTCAAGGAAAAACTGCAAAAGATATTGCTGTTGAATTATTTTTATCTTCACGGACTGTCGAAACTCATCTCGCGAATATTAAAGAAAAATTGCAATGTCATACAAAATCTGAATTAATAAAAAAACTACACCACTTTAACTTAGGAAGTTTATGATCGAAAAAATTAACTTGTTTGAAAAACTCGCCTTATTCTCAGATCATTGGTCTCCAAAAATTATTGGGGAATTAAATGATTGTCATATTAAATTAGCGAAACTGAAAGGTGAATTTGTTTGGCATAAACATGATGATGAAGACGAGTTGTTTTTTATTATTAAAGGCAAGCTATTGTTAAAGTTTCGCGATCGTGATGTTTTCTTATCCGAAGGTGAGCTTTGCATAGTACCTAAAGGGATTGAACATTTACCGATTGCTGAAGAAGAAGTACATGTGATGTTTATAGAACCTAAATCCACTATCAATACTGGTAATGCCATGAATAGCTCTTTAACTAAAGTAAATTTAACGAGAATTTAACTATGAATATGCATAACCAAACTGAAGAATCAAAAAAAACATTTGAAGAAATTTGGGCTACTTATCAGATAGTTTTGCAAGAAAATTATATGTTTCATAAGGAGCTATATACAAACCTTTCTACGTTAGTTAAGCAACATTTTCAGCATCGCCCTATTTCTGTTTTGGATTTAGCGTGTGGCGATGCAATTTTTATGAAGCCCATACTCGCTGGAAATACTATTACAAATTATTATGGTATTGATTTAGCCGAGCCTGTTTTAGATTTAGCTAAGCAAAACTTAAAATCCTTGACAATTCCAAAAACTTTTCTTTGTCATGATTTTTCTGATTGCTTTGGTTCTTTAACACAATCCTATGATTTGATTTTTATTGGCTTTTCATTGCACCATTTGCCTTCTGTTAAAGAAAAAAAGGTTTTTCTTAAAAATTGTTTAAGAAAATTAAATCCGCATGGATTATTAGTTGTTATTGATATTGTTACCCGAAAAAATGAAGCTATATCGTCCTGGTTTTCACGTTATGCTGTTTATATCAATGAACAGCAGTGTGCTTTGAATATTGAACAAAGAAATCAAGTAATGCATCACGTACAAAATCATGACTTTCCTGCATCGATTGAATGTTATGAACAACTCGGTCAAGAAGCTGGATTTAAAGTATTCTCTGCTAAAACTGAAGGAGATTTTTTTGCCTTAATGCACTTTTCTATATAACAAAGAGAAACATATGTCCTATTATCGATTTATTGCTAAGACTATTCTTGGACTGGTTATTGCTAGTTCTGCTTTTGCAACGACAGTTAATACTCAAACTTCTTCATCGACAACACAACCAACTGTTTTACTCATCAAGCCCTACACTATAACAGTAAATGGAAAAATCGCTTCCGTATATCACATCGTACAACCCAATGGCACTTGGGGCTATATTGGGACGGCAGGTGATAATTTTAACGTAATTGTAAAAAATGAAACAACGATGCCCACAACTTTACATTGGCATGGATTAATTGTGCCGAATAGTCAAGACGGTGTTCCTAATGTTACTCAACTACCTATTCCACCTGGTGGTGAATATCATTATGATTTTAAGTTATTGCAATCAGGTACCTATTGGATGCACTCTCATGTTGGTTTTCAAATTCAACAAATGATTTCTGCCCCACTTATTATTCTTAATCCTGCAGACAACACCAAGGAAAAAAATGTGGTAATGTTTTTATCGGACTTTAGTTTTAAAAGCCCTCAAACTATTTTGAATCAATTAACAAAAAGTAATGCGGCCGATCAACCAGCTGCTAAATCTATGAAGCCCATGCAGATGACACAGGTTAAAGCTGATTTAAATGATGTCCAATATGATGCTTTATTAACAAATTATCATACGCTGCATACTCCAGAAATTATTCGCGTGATCCCAGGGCAATTAGTTCGATTACGTATTATAGATGCTGCTGCTATGAGCAGCTTCTTCATTAACACCAATAAATTACCAGCTACGGCCATTGCTGTTGATGGCGAAGACATTCATCCACTGAAAGAGGATTCTTTCCAATTGGCCGCAGGACAACGCCTCGATTTATTAGTTAAGATTCCTGCGGGTGAAGGTGCTTATCCTATTCTTGCTGAGAAAACAGGTACTTCCATGCAAACGGGTCTTATTTTAGCAACCGCTCATACAAAAATACCTAAACTCAGTGAAACTGCAACAACACCTGCAGGTGCTTTGAACTATCAACAAGAATGGCAATTGAAAGCATTACACCCTTTAAAAGTTAAACCAGTACAACAAATTTTGCATGTTAATCTTGAAGGTAGCATGTCGCCTTATCAATGGAAAATTAATAATCAAATGTGGCCAAATATCACGCCTTTAATAGTAAAACAACATGACCGTGTACAAATAATTTTTGATAATCAAACTAATATGACTCATCCTATGCACTTACATGGCCATGTATTTGAAGTTACAGCCATAGATGGCAAACCAATGACTGATGGTGCGTTGCGCGACACTGTGTTTATATTACCGCACTCTACACTGACCGTACAATTCGATGCAAATAATCCCGGTAATTGGATGCTGCATTGTCACATGGTTTATCATATGGCTGCAGGTATGTTAACTTTATTGAGCTATGAAGGTTATAAATTACCTAAATTATTAAAAAAGGAATAGTGATTATAATAATAGAGCATTTCTAACTATTTTTCTGAAATACGCTTACCCATACTGGAAATTCTGTCAAAGGATGGTGCTCCCGTTTTACTGGAATAGTGGTTGAATGAATCTCTAATAAATTAAAATGCTGAGCAGCTGCCATGGCAATTTCAGTTAATGTTAATCCTGGCGGGGCATCAATCCCTGTTTTTTTAGCAACTTTATCAATTGCCGGTTTAGCACAAGATAAATTAATCCAAATAGCTTCAGGATTCAAATGTGCAGCAAGATGATCAGCAAACTCTATTCTTGCTTGATCAGTGGTGAATGTGTGCATGCACGCCACATCACAAATTGTAGCAAACTTGGCTAGGTGTGGATGGTTATTCATAAAGTCCACTACTTGGAATTTTGCCTGGCTATGTTCATGTTTTGCTTGAGCCCGTGCTAATTCAATCGCTTTCTCAGCAATATCAATAGCCAGAACATCATAACCTAATTTGGCCAGCGCGATCGCTTCAGCACCTGTGCCACAACCAATTTCAAGAATTTTATCTGAGTCAGCAGTATATTTTTCAACTAATTCTAATAATTTACTATGTGCCATTTCATGCCGCCATGGAGTATCTGCAGTTAAATAACGTTCATTCCAGTTTTGGGTCTTTTGTGGTTGTTCTTTCATGGTATAATCTCGAATTAAAAGTTTTTTACACTGTGACAAGTATACTACCAACTTACATATGACATTACAAAATCTATTGAACAAATTATGGGAAGAAGATCCTGGATATTTTCGCTTAAAAAGAAGTAGTAAAACTGTTATTGCTATTTTAATTATAGGCATTCTATCATTCGATGCCCCATTGCTAGTAAAATTTTTTGCGGCTATTACTGCTGGCTTTTCGATGCAAGCAATTGTTGGTGAAACACGAAAAGCGCAAGTTTATTTTATCCTAATTGCATTTCCAATTTACTTTATTTGCTTCATTTTAGGCTATCTTTCTAAAGACAGTAATATATTGAGTAGTAGTTTATTAGTAATTTTAGGTTTCACAGCAATCTATATAAAAAAATTGGGTCCTGAATTTAATCTTGGCCCTATTATTGCCTGGTCTTTTGCTTTTTTTGGAATAATTTTACCGATCACAAGTCAAACACAATGGTTAACTTTTGGCAGCTTGGCATTTGGCTTTTTGATTTCAGCTTTAGTTTATTTGTTCATTTTTCCTGAACTTAATTCAAAACTATTTTACTCGAATGTTAGCAAATTTTTTAAAGAGTATTCGATAATATTACAATGGTTAGCACATATCTTAATTCACAAAGTTGATTACGATAAATTTCTTGTAGCTAAAGAAAAGTCTAAAGGCTATTTATTTCAACTCACCGTTGTAAATGGTGACATTACACAAAATCATAATGAAACTGAAAACTTAGATACGGTACGAATGTATCAAATTTATATTAAACAGTATGCCTTAGCAAAAGTCGTCAGCATGATATTTGAAGCATTTGATCATTTAATTCTACAAAAACTCACAATTTCCGAGATTATTCGTTCACACCTTTTTACTGTTTTTGCTATCTATGCAACAGCCATTAGCAATATAGAAATCCGTCATACTCATAGTAATTATCAAGAAATTTTGAATACTCTTGCAATCATGGAAAAAAATCTGGGGGATTTTCAAGAGGTATTATTAAGCTGTATTGTGATGCAAAAACAGTCAATTATCGCTTTAGTTAATTTAAACCTTGGTTTAAGGCTCATCTTTAAAAACATTCAAGCATTGGAGCAAATCTATGAAAAATAAATTTGCTCCAACAACTATTTGGGCATTTCAAGCTGCGATAGCCATCATTCTCGCATTATTAATCGGCAATGCTTTCCATTTGGAACGACCCTATTGGGCTGTTGTTACTTCTCTGTTATTAATTTCACAAACTTGGGGTGAAAGTTTAAAGAAAGCCTTAGAGCGTGTAGCTATGACAATTTTAGGTGGTATTATTGGTACTTCTCTTTATTTATCAATGAGCCATGTACCTATTGTGCTATTTTTTGTTTTAATTTTTGTGACTTTCTTCATGATTTATTTCATAGGATATTCATTTCTATTATCTGCTTTTTTTGTCACTATTTTTGTAGTATTTTTGTTTGCAATATTAGGAAATTGGAGTACTCATATTCTTGAGGTAAGAATATATGAAACGATGATTGGAGCAGCCACAGCTGTTGGTACTTCTATCTTTATCTTTCCTACGCATTCCAATTTTAATTTGCAAACTTCTTTTAAAGATCACCTTAGTCAAACTTGCGAAGTGGTTCATTTAGGTTTCGACATTATGGATAATAAAGCTGATCGAAGCTCTATTAATCAGGTTCGTGACCGCCTTTATAACCATTTTCGGAATCTCTCAAATACTTACAAGACTAGCAGCTATGAAATGTTTTTTATGTTTATTCCTCGAAAAAAAGCGAGAGTTTTGTTAAATAAGTTTGCGGTATTATTACATTATGTTACTAGCTTTTTAGAAACGACTACTTCTATCTATCAAGAAAATTTAACTTATGAAATTCAGCAACGATTAAAACTAATTCAGACTATTATTATTAGCAATCTAGAAAAAACAATATTGTTAATTGAAAACAGTAGCCTTACTGACTCTCTCATGCCGATTGAAACTACGTGGACAGAGTTATTAGAATTATTGATTACTACTTTAAAAGACAACCCCAATCAACAAGACTATATTTTAAATACACTTTCTGCTGTCTATTATTTGAAGAAAATTAATGAAACTTTGTTGGCGATAGAAACTCAATTGAAACAAATTTAATAAATAGTGAAAATATACTTATGCAACAATCATTCAAAAAAATTATTTCTGGCTATCAATCTTTTCGACAAAAATATGTGATTGATAATAGCTCATTATTACAGTCACTTGCAAATCAAGGGCAACAACCAGAAATTATGCTGGTAGCTTGTTGTGATTCAAGAGTTGATCCCGCTTTGATATTGCAATGTGATCCGGGTGATTTATTTGTGGTGCGTAATGTTGCCAATATTATTCCACCTTATGAAAAAGATGAAAAACATCATGGTACTAGCGCTGCCCTAGAATTTGGTATTTGTTATTTAAAAGTTAAGCATTTAATTATCTTAGGACACAGCAATTGTGGAGGAATTCACGCCTTGTTGCATCATGAAGTT
>JBGSLN010000101.1:0-9735 GCA_041740675.1 Gammaproteobacteria bacterium
TGGATCGATACTTGCTTGTAACTCGCGAACATCGCTACTGATGCCAGAAACGCCTAGTAAACCTGAATCGTGATAAAGCAGAGTAGTGACTTGTTCAATCGAAAATTTCTTTTCTTGTAATAAATATAAAATCACACCTGGATCAATCGAACCGAAGCGTGTGCCCATCATTAATCCATCTAAAGCAGTAAAACCCATTGATGTGGCAATACTTTTCTTATTGTTTATTGCACACATACTTGCGCCCTGACCAAGATGTGCAATAACAATTTTTTCTGACGCTTTTTCTCCGATGTAATCAGGCAATCTAGAAGTAATATATTCATAAGAAATGCCGTGAAATCCATAACGAATAATGCCTTCATTTGTTAATTGTTTAGGAATAGCAAATAAAGTTTCCAGCCTGTCTTGGCTGCGATGAAATGTTGTATCAAAACATGCAACTTGCGGAAGTTGAGGGTATAAAGCCCGAATAATTTTGATGACTGCAAGATTATGTGGTTGGTGTAGAGGTGCTAAAGGATTAAGTGAAGCAAGTTTTTCAATTACTTGTGCTGTAATCAAAGTAGGTTCGAAAAAATAATTGCCTCCATGTACTACTCGATGGCCAACGGCTGTTATATTAAAACTATCAGGCAGATGCTTTAACCAATCTAAAAGTTGATGCAATGCAGACTCATGGCCTTTGGATGACAATGTACGTTTTAATAATTGCACATGATGTGCATCTAAAACAGTAAATTGCGGAGTTGTAAAAATATTTTCAATTTCACCGTGATAAACAAGACTTAATTTATTAGAAACTGAAAAGATTGAAAATTTAATGCTTGAAGAACCGGTATTAATGACTAAAATAATTCTATCCATATTATTTAGCAGCATTTTGTTTAGTACGCGCATAAATTAAAGCCATCATACATGAGGCTTTACGAGATACGGAATCGCTGCCTCGACTGGTCAGAATAATGGGTACTGTGGCACCAAGTACAATTCCGGCCGCCTCCATGCCCGATAAAAAAGTCATTTGTTTATAAAGCATATTGCCTGATTCTACATCGGGCACAACAATAATATCTGCATTGCCTGCTACCTCTGAATTAATATTTTTTTCTCGAGCAGATTCAACTGAAATTGCATTATCTAATGCAAGTGGTCCATCTAAAATCCCTCCAGTAATTTGACCACGCTCAGCCATCTTACATAATGCAGTAGCATCAAGAGTAGAAGGAATTTTCTCATTGACAGTTTCAACTGCAGATAGGATCGCAACCTTAGGTGTTCCTAATCCCAATGTAATAAAAAAATCAATGGCATTTTGTACAATATCTTTTTTTTGTTGTAAATTGGGACGAATATTAATGGCTGCATCCGTGAGAAATAAGGTCTTGAAATAATTCGGTGCTTCAATAGAAAAGATGTGGCTCATGCGTCGTCCGGTACGTAATCCATTAACTCTATCTATGATAGGTTGCATAAATTCGTCGGTGTGAATCTTCCCTTTCATCAGTGCTTCGACTTTACCTTCTCTTACCATTTTCACTGCAATTTCGGCAGATTCATGACTATGACGCGTTGCTACTAGATGATAAGATGATATATCTATATTTGCTTGTTTTGCTGCATTGAGAATTTTATCTTTGGGACCTATGAGAATGGGAATAATTAACCCTTCTTCCGCAGCTTCAATTGCGCCACATAAAGCAAGTTGATCAACAGCATGTACCACAGCGGTCTTTAATGGTTTATAATTTTGGTTTAATTTTATGAGTTGTTTATACCAACTTCCTTCAACGTGTTGAATAATAACTTGAGGTAACTCAATTCGTTGACGTTTAATTTTTTCTGCAGGAGCAATCACGGTGGCAACACCACTAATAACAATGCTGCCAAGCTGATTCACACATTTGCAATCTAAATCAACTATTTGGTTTTTAGGTTTTTTTTCAATAATAGTAACCATAACTGTGATAGTATCGCCTAATGTAACAGGCAAATGAAATTTGAGTGTTTGTTCTAAATAGATTGTGCCAGGGCCAGGAAGTTGTGTGCCAAGAACTGCTGATAACAACGATCCACCCCACATGCCATGCGCGATAATTTTATGAAAAAAATCTGTTTTTGCATATTCAATATCAACATGTGCAGGATTTACATCACCCGACATTGCAGCAAATAGGTCAATATCTTTTTGTGTTAATGTGCGTGTAATACTTGCACTATCACCTACTTTAATCTCATCAAAAGTATGGTTTTCAATGTATGACATGGTTGTTCCTTAAAACCCGAGTTTCTATATATGGTAGTATCTCCAATAGTTAATTACAATAACTTTGTTAACAGCAAAGTGACTAAGCTACTCAATATAATAAATATCCAATCATCTATGTGTAGTGGCGTAAAATATAAAAACTTAGCGCTAAATGAAAATTGCATTAACAGAATTAAAATAATGATAATTGCAGAAATAATTATTCGGGTAATCCATATTCGAAGACTACTCAGACCAATAGTGATTGCAATACTAGTGAAACACAGTATTGCAAAAGTTAATGCACGCGCATGTTCCACATTTTTCGTTATATGTAGAATAAATATAAAACCTAAAATAACTAGCGCAGTAGAAAATGTTCCTACCAGTAAAATTCCTAATTTATCTTTCCAAGAAAAAAATTGGATTTTTTTATGTCGTTGTATGGGAGTCAGTTTTCCTTCTTTTGGTAAATCTTGAAACACCAAAAGTGCTGTAGGATGAATAATGAGTTCAATTAATACGATATGAATTGGATAATAAAGTAAAGGGAAACCTAATAATGGAATAAATGCGGCCGACAATACAAAAGGAATATGAATCATTAGCAAGTATTTAAAACTTAAACTTAAATTTTTAAATAACTGTCTTCCTTCAGCAATTGCATTGACAATCGTGCCGAAATTATCATCTAACAAGATAATATCAGCAGCTTCACGTGCACTTTGTGTGCCTCGCTCACCCATTGCAATGCTAATATCACTTACTTTTAATGCTGGCACATCATTTACACCATCTCCAGTTACCGCTACAATTTCTCCTACTGATTGTAAGGCTTTAACAATATCAAATTTTTGCAATGGGATAGCACGAGCGATCACATCAATTTTTCGAAAATAATCACCGTCATTCTGTTGTAAATAATGTTTTACATCTTCAGCTATCATCACTTTAGGTTCACCTTTACCTAAGCCAATATTTTTAGCGATGGCACGTGCTGTTTCAGGATGATCTCCGGTAATCATTAAGACGTGAATCTTACTTTCACGGCAATGTCTGACTGCTTCAATAGCGTCTTTGCGTGGCGGATCTGAGAAGGCCAATAGTCCAACAAACTGATAATTATTTTTCGGTTCAGCTAATTCAGTGGTTTTTTCAATGTGCGATTGTGCACAGGCAAGTATTTTATATCCAGTAGCTGCTAACGTTGCTATTTGCTTTAAAATAATTTCTTTGACAGCTGCACTGATATTGGAAATTGATAAAATGAGTTCAGGCGCTCCTTTTGTTACAGCCAGGATCCGTGAAGTATTAATGGAGACTAATGCAGTTTCTCGTTTTCTATCTTCTGTAAAAGGAAAAGTAGCAATAGCTTTTTCAGTAGTTATTTTTTGCTGCTTAGTTTCTTCAATAATTGCCAAGTCGAGTAAATCACCACTTTCATTTCGTGAAGCTAAGCGAGCGATATGTAAAAGATCTCGATCAGTAAATGGTGCTGTTGGGAACCATTGTACTAATTTAAAGTAGCCTTCGGTAATGGTGCCCGTTTTATCTGAGCAGATACAAGTAATTCGTCCTATGTTTTCAACCGAAACAGCGCGTCGAACTAGCGCTTTCTTTTTCGCTAAGCGATAAACTCCAACTCCGAGGAAAATGGTAAACACGAGCGGAAATTCATCAGGTAATGCAGCCACGGCCAATATCGCAGCAGTTAAGAGCGCATCAATAATACCATAGCCTTGATAAAAACGAGCTCCGGCTAAAATAATGCAAAAAATTGTTGCTGCAATAATAAGCATAAATACAAGTTTATCAATAGCTTTTTGTAATGGAGTTCTATGTTGTAAAGTTTGTAAAGCAGACAAAATTATTTCACCATATAAAGTTTCTTTGCCTGTATAAATGATGCGTAACAAAGCTGTTCCAGTTAATAATCGAGTTCCGGCAAATCCCCAATGTTTGCTTTCAACCGCAGGATCTGAAAGTCCATCTGGCAGAAAAGACAAGAGTTGTTTTTGAGCAGGAAAAGATTCACCTGTTAATGTAGATTCATCAATTTGTATATTTTTGCCAGCAATAATAATTCCATCAGCTGGCACTATCATACCTGTAGAAACAACAACTAAGTCTCCTGGAACAATTTCCCAAATAGAAATTTTATTCTCGATGCCGTTTCTAATGATAATAGCAAAAGTTGCTAACCGACTTTTAAGATTTTGTGTAGATACCTGCGTGCGCCAATGTAGAAATGCATCGATACCAATGAGTGGAATTATGGCAAAAAATAAAATAATCGCTTGATTGTAATTTTTTAGAATCAAAAACAGTATGCTGGTTATAATTAAAAACCAAATCATGGGGTCTTTAATGGTATTCAACGCTAATTCTAACCAGCGATTAGTATGAATTTCAGTGATATCATTTGCACCATATTGAATTCTTCGTTTTTCTACTTCGATTGCATCAAGACTCCAATCAGAAGCAATAGATGATTTAATTCGTGATAAGATAATAGGGCGGCGCATTCAAATTTATTTCCATTTAAAAAAATACACATCATTTATTTCTACTCTTAATTTTATTAAAGAGAGAACTTTCAATGTCGATGATGGTTAGACTTTTTTGGTCATTTGGACACAGTGGATTTTTTTTGTTCTTACAAGACAATTTTTTTAGCCTGAGATCGTATTACTATACAATTGAATCTAAAATTTTACAATCTATCTGCTTTTACTTGACCAGAACAAGGAAGTGGTTATATGATGAAATTCTGAATAAGAATAGCTCAAGAGGGGTGGCTAGCTATGGCCGACCAAGAATTTTTAAATAAGCTTGATCAAGTAAAAGATTTTTTTATAACGAGCGTGCAATATTCATCCCAAGTTTTTGATTGGTTACAACACAATAAAATTGACATAGAAATTCTTGATGAGTTTAATGATGAAATATGGAAAGTTTTCCGTGAACTTTCTCCTGATAATCCCGACGAAGCTTTTAGCGAGTTTGTAAATCACCTAGAGAAAATACAATTGAATGGCCACACGGCTATTGTTAACTATTTAAAGGCTAACCCGGATCTAATAGAAGTCCTTGAATCTTACTTTGTTCAAATAATACCGATCGCTAAAGAATTTGAGCAAAAATTTTTAAGAAAACAAGAGGATAAGGATGAACTTATTAGCCTTAAAAAATCGCGCGAAATAGTTAATACTGGGCGCAAAGTAGACAGAGCAGTAAATTTTACGCACTCGGATTTACGTGAAAAATCTCACATGAAGATTGTTAATCAATTGTGGCAATTAGCGAGTGAAATTGAAGCAAACAATAGTTTAGCTTTTTTTGATCAGCTCATTGAGGAAGATAAACTTCGAGAATCTGGCGAGATATATAGACAGAAAATTGCAATACTCAAGCAATTTTTATCTAAAATTAAACTTGCTGATTTTACTGGAGATAGTTTTTTAGCACACGCAAGTAAATTCCTAAAACAAAACTTTGTGATTTCCATAGGTAATAAATCTGCTACTGTTCGTCTGGAAGGATTTTTGCAGACTAATTTAGATAATATATGTAAAAAAGAACATGAGTATGTTTTACAGAAAGAGCAGCAAGATTTTATCACCGAATTAGATGAAACCATTGCTAACTTACAAACTAAATCTAATTCACTTAGTATCGAAAAAACTAGTGAGCAGCAAGAAAAGGCCATTGTTGATGTTGCGGTGCAGAAGCTTTGTTCGCAAAAAGAAAAATTAACTGAGCATGAACAGTATTCATATAGTAAACAAGCTTTGAAAGTAGAAAGATTGCGTCTTGAACTTGGAAATAAATTTAGCAGTAAACTACGCGAAAAAACGAGTGACAATAATTTTACGAGCTTATTGAGTCAAAGGGTAAACAATAAGCAATTGTGGGATCAGTTTTTATTAAAAACTAAGAAACAACTATTTGTCACAGAAATAAAACGTAACTCAGAATTACCTGAAAACGAACAACTTAAATATGAAAAATTAGTGGAAAAATTTACTAATGATTTTAAAATTTGGTTAAATGAATTTAGTCTTGATGATCCAGATGATCCTATTACTTCTAATACACTGAAAAAAATCGACAGACTTAAAGAAACATTTTCAAATGAACAAAAAAATCTTCTAATTAGAAAAATAACTGCCGCATTAAAAAGCGAGATGAAAGATGAGTATGCTGCGTTCGTTAAAGAAGAACAAAAGCTCAAAGAGTTACGTACACATCCTCGATCTTCTGTAGAAACTTATTTGCCAAGTGCAATTATTGAAGTTGCAAATATAAAAAAGGAGTATTCAGATCAAATTGAAGCACACGCTTTAGCACAATTATCTGTACATCAGTCTGCAGCAGCATCTGGAAAATCTCCCGTAGAACCCCCAATTGTAGAACAACCTAAGAAAAAATCTTCTTTGTTAGAAACAGGCTTAAAAAAATTGACAAAATTCTTTCAGAAAGAATCTAAATACACGTTTTCTAATGAGCCAGGAACACAAAATAAAAAAACTGGTGAAGAAGCTAAATTTATGAGTACGGCAACTAAGAAAAAAGCAGGCTTTTTCGAGCAACAATCCATAGTAGCTACACAACTTCGAAAAGCAAATTCTAAGCAACCAATCGAACAAATCTATTTTGGAGAAACAAACAATAAACCGCGATAATAATGGTGTATCAGGAAGAATGACAAAACGTTTTTTCCATCTAATTCTTACCTTGATGAGTTTTTCCATACTAATTAATGCATATGCTGCCAACTGTACCGTGAATTTAGTGGTGGGTTATAAGAACGTTAATTTTGCAGGGAGAGCTGTGCAAGCTTTAGCATTTAACAATCAAATTCCTGGGCCTACTCTGCATTTTAAAAAAGGTGATCACGTTACTATTAATGTTTACAATCATTTGAATGTCGGCACAGCCATCCATTGGCATGGCATATTACTGCCTTGGCAAATGGATGGTGTGGAAGGGATCAGCCAAAAAGCCATTCCACCAGGAGGTGTTTTTCATTATCAATTTACACTGTATCAATCAGGCACTTATTGGTATCACGCACATGCGGGTTTCCAAGAACAACAGGGTTTATACGGTGGTTTTATTATAGATCCGCTACATTCAGTCGCATATCACTACAATAAAAACTATGTGATTGTATTATCGGACTGGAGTAATACAGCGCCACAACAAATTTATGCAAACTTAAAAAAAGAAGGCGACTATTATTCATCACGTTTTCCTTTACAGCCCTCTTTGATGAAATTTATTCATGATTATCGCAAAGCTTCAGCCGCGCAATGGAAAAAATTAATTAGCGAGTACAAAATGATGCAACAGATGCGCATGAGTATTTATGATATCAGTGATGTGGCCTATGATGCATTTTTATTAAATGGAAAATCGTTCAAGCATCCTTGGACAGCGCGTGTTAATGTAGGCGATATTGTGCGGCTGCGTTTCATTGGTGCAGCAGGGAGTACTATTTTTCACGTTAAAATTCCGGGGGCCATGATGGAGATGGTGCAAGTTGATGGGAATGATGTAAAACCCTACATCATTAAATCATTTACCATTGCACCTGGTGAAACTTACGATGTGCTTGTGCGTATTACTCAAAATCATCCCTATGTTATTTATGCGGAGTCTGCTGATACCTTAGGTGCTGCTTTCGGTGCTTTACTTACGCAAGCTAATCAATCAATCAATTATAAAAAAGTTAAGCCTTTTCCAGAACCAGCACCTGTTATGATGATGGCAGGTATGAATCATGCCACAATGAAAATGAATTCAAGCATGAAAATGGATGCGAGTATGCAGATGGATCACTCAAACATGGATATGAGTAATCAAGCTGTGCTTGAAAATCCAATGACCGCAGGTACAAAATATCAAAACCTCATTGCAGCAGTTAAAACGAATAATCCAAAGGTACCGATTCAACAAGTCATTCATATGGAATTATCCGGTTTTATGGATCGATATATTTGGTTTATCAACAGTGTGCCAGAATATAAAGCAAAGCCTATTTTATTGCAGCCTGGAAAACGCTATCGGATCATTTTTACCAATGATTCCATGATGCATCATCCGATGCATATTCACGGGCATTGGTTTATTCTACGCAATGGTCATGGTGCTTACGATCCTTTATTACATACCATTGATGTTGCGCCAGGGGCAACGGTTGTGGCTGATTTTGATACTGATGCCAGTGGACAATGGTTTTTTCATTGTCATCTGCTTTATCACATGATGGGAGGGATGGCGCGGGTCTTTCAATACACCACTCTAATTAATATTGAAAAAGGCACAGCTAAGCCTCAGACTATTATTTCAAAATTGCCTTATGCAAATCAAGCGATTGTCAGGGTTGATAAAGAACCCATTGATGGATCACTTGTGACTCATCCCATGGCACATCCGCCAGGATTCTATGCAGCGAACTTTTTAGATATGAATGCTGATTTTAATAATAAACAAGAAATTACCTATAGAGGTTTGTTTGGCGGGGACTACAATAAGTTGGAATTATTTACCAATGAAGCTGAACTTAATAAAGGAACCCTAGAAAATGCAGACATTGATATTTTTTATTGGCATTTACTCAATCAATTTTGGGCGATAAAAGGTGGTGCAAACTATGTATATCGTCCGGCTCATACACCCTATTGGCAGCCAGGAATAGGTATTGAAGGATTAATGCCTTATTTTATCGCTACTAATGTCAGATCTTATTATCATGATGGCAGCGCCAAATTGGATATTGAGCTATCACGTGATACGCAAATCACTCATAATTTTTTTATTAACTTAGATTTCCGCAGTATTTTAGCCAGCAAAACAGTGGCGCAAGATGAAGTCGGCAGTGGACTTAATGAATTTCAATGGGCAGTTCGCCCCTATTATCAAATTAATCCTACTTTATCAGTTTATATAGAATATCAAGATACTAAATATTATGCAGCGTTCAAACATTTATTGCAGCAAGAAGATCGAGCAACACATGAAAACACATTGAGTGTAGGGTTATCTTTACTTTTTTAAGTAAACAGAAGTCAGAAATTTATCTAAACAATTAGCAAAATTTTGAATTTCTCGCGGACTAAGTTTTGCTGGCCCTCCAATTGAGATACCACTACTTCGTAATTCTTCGCGTAGATTACGCATAGAAAGGCGCTGTTTTATATTGTCTTTTGAATACAATTCACCTCGAGGATTTAAAGCAAAACCTCCTTTATTGACAGCGGCGTCGGCCAGTGGAATATCTGCAGTAATCACTAAGTCACCACACTGCATAATTTCGATAATTTTATTATCTGCCATATCAAATCCACCAGATACTTGAATTTTATGGATTAATGGGGACAATGGAGCCGCAATGAATTGGTTTGAAACCAATGTAACCTGCGTCGTGGTGCGAAAAGCAGCACGAAATAAAATTTCTTTAATTACTTTAGGACAAGCATCCG
>JBGSLN010000102.1:0-8680 GCA_041740675.1 Gammaproteobacteria bacterium
TTGATTTTGGGGCGACTGAAATTGGTAGGGTGCTAAGTTCAGTAAACAAACTATTAAATACGCTTAAAGCGAACGTTATTTTTTCATGGTTGGTTTTTGGAGTACCCAATCTTCGTGAAAAGTGGGCATAAATCATCTCAAAAATACTATTCAGAAGCATAGTTGTCTGAGTAGGATCATCATATGACTCTAAATTTTCAGCGACAACCTTAATAATTTTACGAATACGATCGAGTCCCTCTTCTAGTGGAAATTTTATATTTTTAGAAGGTTCATCCCAAGTACCCTCCAACAACTTTGGAATATCTATATCTTGAAAATTACCTGCAAGACTTTCTAATTTCTTTTTCTGTAATGCATAATCTGCTTCAGCTTGTTTTAATGCCATTTCAAAATTATTTATCTGTTTTTCAAAATATTCATAACTATAAGCAGTTTTTAAAAGTGACTGTATCTCACCCGTTAATTTTGTCGGCTCTTTCGTTAGTGAGGTTATTACTAATAATGCCGATTTATAATTGGGCATTTGGTTTTTTATTTCTGTAATTATTTCTACTAAGATTTGAATATTTCTATCAATCTCTGTAAGTTGTTCGGGTGATTGTACTTGTGAAATTTTTTCAATTGTAATATTTTGTTGAGTAGTAGCAGCCTTTGAGACAAGTTCTTGCAATGTGTCCCAGTGATTTTTAAAAAAGTAGTGAATAAGATCATCTGTATTAGAGGTACTCATCATAACCATTCCCCCATTTCGAATTTCTGTAAATTTATATTCATATCTTAATTTTACTCTATTAAACTTAAGGCAACCTTAAGATAGCTAAAAAAAATCAGTATATTTATTAGCTTCATGAAAAAAACTAGATTTTTTGTAAAAATTAGGTTGAATAGTTAATCTAAGTTATCTAATAGTGTATAAGATTCTTTTTCACTCAACTTTGCTTTATCACTGCGAGATTTCTCGAGTTTCTCTAAATAAGTCGAGTCAATTTTTCCAGCGATATAATCGCCAGTAAATACAGAATCTTCGAATCGTGTAATGGAGGGGTTGCCTTCGCGGGCCGCGCTAATCAAGGCTTGTAAATCTTGGTAAAAAAGCCTATCAGCACCGATGGCTTTGCAGATTTCACCAAGATTTCGATTATGGGCAATTAATTCTGAAGCAGCAGGCATGTCTATACCATATACATTGGGAAAAGAGACTGCCGGAGCTGCGGAAGCGAAATATACTTTATTTGCGCCAGCATCTCTTGCCATTTGGATGATTTCTTTGGAGGTTGTACCTCGAACAATCGAGTCATCAACTAATAAAACATTTTTGCCCTTAAATTCTAAATTAATCGTATTGAGCTTTTGTCGCACTGATTTACGCCGTAAACTTTGGCCAGGCATGATAAATGTACGCCCAATATAACGATTTTTAACAAAGCCTTCACGAAATTTAATGTCCATCCTATTTGCGAGCGTAGCGGCGGCAGTACGGCTAGTGTCAGGAATTGGCATAACGACATCAATATCGTGTTCAGGGAATTCAGCAAGAATTTTTTCGGCTAATTGCTCGCCTAAACGTAATCTGACTTTATAAACGGAAATTTTATCAATAATAGAATCGGGTCGTGCTAAATATACATATTCAAAAAGACAAGGTGAGTAACTTTCGATAGGTACGATTTGTTTAGTATATAAACGCCCATCATTGGTGATATAAATTGCTTCACCTGGGGCTACATCGTTGATGACTTTATATCCCAGAATATCAAGGGCAATATTTTCTGAAGCAACCATGTATTCGTCACCCTTTGCGCTCACACGTTTTCCATACACTAATGGTCGAATGCCATGGGGATCTCGGAAGGCTACTATGCCGTACCCTGCAATAAGTGCTACTACTGCATAAGCACCTAGACATCGTTGATGTACGGCTTTTACTGCAGCAAAGATATCCTCAGGTCCAACCGTCGACTTTGGATTGAGTTGCAAATTATGGGCAAAAATATTAAGAATGACTTCTGAGTCTGAGTTAGTATTTAAATGTCGGTGATCTAGTTTTGTTAATTCATCTTTTAAAGTTTCAGCGTTAATTAAATTACCATTATGAACCAACATAATGCCATATGGCGAATTGACATAGAATGGCTGTGCTTCTGCTTGGCTATTGCTACCTGCCGTAGGATATCGTACATGACCTATACCTAAATTCCCGCGAAGCTGATGCATATGCCGAGTTCTTATTACATCACGGACTAAACCATTACCTTTTCGCAAAAATAAACGGCTAGTTTCACAGGTTACAATACCTGCGGCATCTTGGCCGCGATGCTGCAATATTGTAAGAGCATCGTAAAGTTCTTGGTTAACAGACTGCTTAGCTACGACTCCAACAATTCCACACATGATTATGATTTTCCTTGTTGAGTAGGTTGTGCTTGTGATACGTTCATTTGATCGTTCATCATTTGAGTATCAACAGTAGCTTTTCGAATGGAGGCGACTTTTTTTGTTACACTGTCTTCAGCTTGCAAGATAAGATTGCTATTAGGCAATTGTTGCTGAATATTTTTAGGAATGTAATTTGCTAACCAACTTTCAACTGGAGTAAATACGGGTATCAAGCGAGATTGCATCCACATCTGATCTTGCGGTAACGTTGTCATTTGTGCTGCTAATAAGACAATGGCCACTAATAGCACACCTCGAGCAAAACCAAAAAATACCCCTAAAAGTCGATCAGTTCCACTTAAGCCAGTTTTTTCAATTAAATGGGTAATAACAAAATTTACAACTGCGCCTATTAACAATGTCGCAATGAATAATAGAACAAATGTGACTGTATATCGAATAGAATTAGCGGTTATATATGGCTGTAAATAACTTTCAAACATGCTTGAAAAAGTTAATGCAACCCAAAATGCGATTATCCAGCTTGCTAAAGAAAGCGCTTCACGAATAAATCCTCGAATTAAGCTAATCAAAGAAGATAATGCAATAATAATAATAATTGCATAATCAAACCAATTTAAAGTGTCCATAGTCATTCCTCTAAGATTTATTGATTGACGGTGATGACGGCGCTTGTTTGGATAGAAACTGTTGAGTTGCTGCGAGCGTCTTTGCTTGTTGCGCGACTACAGCATCTACTGTAAGTTTTGCAGGTGCGAGTGGTGCTATGGGTGTCATTGCAATATCATCTGCTTTCATATTGCCACTATGGAATACAATAGGAATTAAGATTAATACAAACCCAATTAAAACTAATGCTCCTACTAATCGTCGTTTTACTCTGCTATCCATTTAAATTACTCAAGCATGAGAATAAGTCCTAAAACAATTTTTGTTCAGGAAAAAATATTGAAAGTTCATTAAAGCAAACCATGTAGTTAGCAAAGATATACTAAGATAAGCTATTATACAATTAATTGCCAGACCTCCGCAACAGTATGAAAGGAACCAAATATCACTAGTCGATCATTTTGGCTGATGCGCTGCTTTGCATATTCATAGGTCTCAGCGATGTCAGTAAAACTTTTATAGGAATTAGGAAACGTTTGTTGTGCTACCTGTTCTAATTCTGCTTTATTCAATGCATGCATTTGTTTTAAGGGTGCTAAATACCAGTAATCAATCATACTGTTCATCATTGCGAGACTTTGTCGAATATCTTTAGTCTTTAACATCGAAAAAATAGCATAGGTTTTACCATGACAAGGGTGTTTTTGTAGAAATCTTTTCAAAGCTATCATTCCATGAGGATTATGTGCAACATCAAAAATATGTGTAAAAGGTTTATCAAGCACTTGCCATCGCCCAGCTAATGAAAAACTCGATATGGTTTCTTTGAGAATAGCTAGAGTCACAGGAAACATGTCTCGAATTATCTCAAGCGCTTTGATAGCGTTGGCGACATTTTCAATGGGGATCAATGGCAAGATATTCTCATGATTAACAACAAAGCCCTCTTTGGTCATTCGTATTGAAGTAAATATGTTTTCTAAGTTCTGCTTCTCAAGAATTCCATAATCTTTCCCGAACTGAAACAACTGATTATGATTCATTTCGATAAGCTCACGAATACTGTTTGGCATATCAATTTCACCAAAAATTACGGGAATATTGGGTCTTATAATACCGGCTTTTTCTCGTCCTATACTTTCACGATCAGTGCCTAAATAGTCCATGTGGTCTAAAGCGATGTTGGTGATGATCGCCAAATGGGGGTCAATAATATTCACCGCATCTAGTCTTCCTCCCATGCCAACTTCCAAAAGTGCAATATCAATTTTGGCAATTTTAAAAAGATAAAGGCCCGCTAAAGTTACAAATTCAAAATAACTTAAAGTGATTTCTTGCCTTGCTTGATTCACTTTTTCAAATGCCTGACAAATTTCGTTATCTGATAGCGCTTTAGCATCAATACGTATCCGTTCATTAAATCGTAATAGATGAGGCGAAGCCATGGTGCCAACATGATAACCTGAATGAGTGAGCGTGCTTTCTAGAAAACCGGCTGTAGTCCCTTTACCATTAGTGCCAGCAATCGTGATACAAAATGGTTCGAAAGGAAATAAATTCAGATTGTGGGCAACCTGTGCCACCCGATCTAAGCTCATATCAATTTTTTTTATATGAAGTTGATCGATGAATTCTAGCCATTCATTTAAAGTTTTTGGCATTTATCGTTACCTGCATCCATCAAATTCCGCATTTCCTTAACAGCCTCACGCATTCCAATCATCATTGCTTTTGCAATAATTGCATGGCCTATATTAAGCTCATTGATAAAAGAGATCTTAGCAATTGCCTGTACATTTTCATAATGTAAACCATGACCTGCATTGACAATCAAACCTCGGTCATGAGCAAATTTCACGGCATGAATAATTTTTACTAATTCAATATGTTGCAATGTTGGGTCTGCAACCTCAGCATATTGTCCAGTATGAATTTCAATGGCTTTTGCTTTACAGCGCACAGCCGCCTCAATTTGAGCTTCATGAGCATCAATAAATAAGGAAACTTCCATCCCGGCATTCTGCAACTTTTCACATGCCAGCCGTACTTTAACTTCATTAGTTAATACATCTAAACCACCTTCAGTGGTCAATTCAGCGCGTTTTTCAGGAACAAAACAACAATGTGCTGGTTTTGTCTTTAATGCAAAATCGATCATTTTATCGGTGACTGCCATTTCTAAATTCAATCGAGTTTTAATAGCTTTTTGTAAAGCATAGATGTCATAATCTTGAATATGGCGACGATCTTCGCGTAAATGCACTGTAATTCCATCTGCTCCAGCAGCCTCTGCTAAAACAGCAGCTTCTACAGGATTAGGATAATTAGTTCCACGTGCTTGACGAATGGTAGCTATGTGATCGATGTTAACGCCGAGTAATATTTTACGCATGTAGATCTCCCCTCTTCCATGCTTAAACTTAAATTCATTCACGAACACTAGTATAAGCAAAAAGTTGTCGACTATTAATTGTTTTATGTTGTAGTAAAGCAGTAAAAATCTGCCGAAATAATTGCTTAGCAGTAGAGAGCACAACGATATCATTAAATTCTTGCTGTAGAATTTTTCGTAGTATCTGCCCTGAGTAAATACTATTTGAATTATTTAGTTTATTGAGAGTGATTTGTTTAATTCCATCTTCTAAAGAAAATATATAATGCTCATTATCATTGAGCTGATTAAATGTGATTTGCCCGTAAGATAAACTTAAACCATAACCTAGTTCTTGTAATAAGTGCATTTCAAAAATACGTAGTTGTTCTTCTATGTTCTTTTGTTCTATAAAATGTGCTATCAACTGCTGATAGGCTGAGAAAACATTTGGATGTGCTTCGAATTTATGTAGTAATTTGCATAAAAGTTCATTGACATACAACATGCTTAATAAATACTTTCCTGAGAGTAAATTAATACCGCCATTAATTTCGGCTGTTCTTAACCCTAAGAGTTCAGATTTGCCATAATAGCTAATCAGCAATGGACTAAAAAACTGTAAGGCGCTATGTAATTTAGATTTTGGATTTCTTGCTCCTTTGGCAACTGCTGCAATGAGACCTTGCTCAGCAGTAAAAAACTCAATAATAAGACTTGAATCACGAAATAATCGGCGATGTAATATATATGCGTGATTTAATATTGTCATTAATCACCGTAGCCTAAATTTTTCAATATTACCGCATTGTCTAACCAACCTTTTTTTACTTTAATCCAAACTTGCAAAAATACTTTTTGATTGAATGCTTTTTCTAAATCTGTGCGTGCAAGAGTTGCCATATGTTTTAGGCCTTCGCCTTTACTACCTAAAATAATTTTTTTTTGTCCTTCGCGTTCCACCCAGATAATTGCACTAATATGTAATATAGATTTTTTACCTTTTTCAAGTTTAAATTTTTCAATTTCAACTGTGGTGCTATGTGGTACTTCATCACCTAAAAAGCGCATCAATTTTTCTCGAATCAGTTCTGCAGCAAGAAACTGCTCATTTCGGTCAGTAATTTGATCTTTAGGAAACATAAGAGGAGATTCAGGTAAATACTCCGTAAGCAATGATTCAAGTTCGGCAACACCTTGACCGTGCTTTGCAGAAATAGGGATAACTGCTTTGGTAGAAACACCAAATGCTTGGCATTTTTCTTGAATGTCTTGCATTAAGGGCAATAACTCATCTTTTACTTTAACTCGATCAATTTTATTAATTGCGATGATAATCGGTGAGTTCAACTTTGCAAGACGTTTCATGATTAGTTCATCATCGCCATCCCAAGTTTTAGGATTAATTACAAAAACACACGCATCAATATCTTTCATTGCACTGAGTGCGCTTTTTATCATGAGTCGATTAATTTTGTGTAATGGTTGTCGATGTAATCCAGGGGTATCAATAAAAACTAATTGTTTATTTTCAATAGTTTTTATTGCTGTAATCCGATGTCGAGTGGTTTGTGGTTTTTTTGAAATAATACTAATTTTTTGTCCACATAATTTATTAAGTAAGGTAGATTTACCTACATTAGGTTTGCCTACAATTGTAATAAAGCCGCAAAATGTTTTATTCATCGTGTAATTGCTCATAATATTTTTGTGCTGCATCTTGTTCGGCTTTACGACGGCTTGATCCAACTCCTAGAGATTTATAAGATAGGCCATCTACTTTACATTCAATATAGAAAACCTGATTATGGGCTTCACCACTAGTTTCTAAAATATCATATTTGGGTAGTGGGAATTTTTTAGCTTGTAAATATTCTTGTAAACGGGTTTTAGGATCTTTAAGTTCTTGCGGAGTTTTAATGGTATCAAGCATTGAATCATACCATTGAAGAATAACAGCTTCGCAAGTTTTAAAATCGCTATCAAGATAAATTGCACCAATAATTGCTTCAACTGCATCAGACTGAATAGAAGAACGACTTGCCCCGCCACTGCGTTGTTCGCCTAAACCTAAACGCAAATATCTTCCTAAATCAAATTGAGTAGCTATTGTTGCTAACGCTTCTCCTTTAACTAAGCTAGCACGAAGGCGGCTTAAATCACCTTCTTTTGCAAAAGGAAAAAGTTGATATAACACTGAAGCAATAATAAAATTTAATGCAGCATCTCCTAAAAACTCTAGTCGCTCATTGTTATTTTTGCCAAAACTACGATGAGATAACGCATGCTCTAACAATGAAATATCTTTAAAATCGTAACCGAGCTTGACTGACAGCATCAACAATTCATGTTGCTGCATGGGTATTTTCTCTTTCATTTATCAACCTTCAATATAGCTAAGAAGGCTTCTTGAGGAATTTCTACTTTGCCAAATTGTTTCATGCGCTTTTTTCCGGCTTTTTGTTTCTCAAGTAGTTTACGTTTACGCGAAACATCGCCTCCGTAACACTTTGCGGTAACATTTTTCCGTAGCGCTTTTACAGTCTGCCTAGCAATAATTTGTGTACCAATGGCTGCTTGTAGCGCCACATCAAACATTTGTCTTGGAATTAATTCTTTTAATTTATCGATCAGTTGTCGGCCTCGATAGTGTGCTTGTTCTTTATGCACGATTTGTGCTAAAGCATCAACTTTATCGCCATTGATCATTACATCAAGTTTGACTAGATTGCCAGTTTGAAAATGCTTAAACCCATAATCAAGTGAAGCATAACCACGGCTTACTGATTTTAGCTTATCAAAAAAGTCTAAAATAATTTCTGCCATTGGTAACTCATAGGTTAAGGACACTTGTTTACCAACATAGAGCATTTTCTTTTGCACCCCACGCCGTTCAACACATAAAGTAATGATAGGTCCAACATATTCTTGCGGAACTAAAATATTTGCTTCTGCAATGGGTTCGCGTGTTTCATTGATGCGACTAGGATCGGGTAACTTTGCTGGGTTATCTACATAAATTATTTCATTGGATTTTGTGACAATTTCATAAATCACTGTCGGCGCAGTAGTAATCAATTCTAAATTATACTCACGCTCTAATCGCTCTTGCACAATTTCCATGTGTAACATGCCCAAAAAACCACAGCGGAAACCAAAACCTAATGCTTCAGAATTTTCTGGTTCATAAAAAAGTGAGGCATCGTTTAAGGATAATTTTTCTAAAGCATCGCGAAATGCTTCATAATCATCGGCACTGATTGGAAAGAGACCTGCAAATACTTGAGGTTTCGCTTTTTT
>JBGSLN010000103.1:0-4493 GCA_041740675.1 Gammaproteobacteria bacterium
TTTACGATTATTTGCATTTATAGTAATTTGATCAATTTTCCTGAATAAGGCGCGACAAAGGCTAAGTTCATGCATCGCTTAAAGACTATATCCAAACAAACTGTACATCATCACTGCAAAAATGAATAAACTGGAAAAACTAAAGAAATAATCTTTTTCTTTTGCGAATAACCATGTTGTTAACAGCACGCGGACCGCTTGACCAACTACTAACAATAATAAACCTAGTTGCATGATGCCTTTGGCTGAGAATGAGAATGCTGATTGCCAAATTCCAAAAAAAGATGTGTATGGTTGTGGTTCACCTTGAAATAGTTGATAGCTAATGGTTTCATGACCATGTTGCCATAAATACATGATGCCCCCCACACAAGTCACAATTGTCGCTATGATTACAATAGCTATGATTAGTTTACTGATAATTAATTTAAAATTTTCCATATACTTACATCCCACCAGTCAAAACTTTATAAATCATTTCTAACGCTATCAAAGCAATCACAATACCAAAAATCCAACGCAATAATTTTACGGGTGCTTTGGCTAATAATCGTGCACCTGATATCGCACCAATTAAAACTCCAATCATCACTGGAAATGTAAGTACCGGATCAATATAACCTCGAGAAAAATATACTCCTGATCCAACCGCTGCAGTAATACCAATAATAAAATTGCTAGTAGTAGTTGCGACTTTATATGGCAAACGCATTGCTTGATCCATTGCTAACACTTTCACCACACCTGATCCAATACCAAGCAATCCTGATAAAATGCCCGCCACTGTCATTAATCCAAATGCAGAAGGCACTCTGTGTACAGTATAATGTTTTGGGCCTCTGGGAGTTGGATAACTATCTTCAAGTTTAAGTTTTTTCGCAATAGGATCGGATTCTCCCGACACTTCATGATCTTCACGACGGAGTACAGTAAAATAGGCTGAAAATAATAATACTATTGCAAATATAATAGTAACGATGGTAATGGGTAAATAAGCTAACAATGCTGCGCCTAATAATGCGCCAATTGCGGCGCCTACTTCCAAAAACATGCCAATGCGAACATTAATATATCCTTCACGTAAGAATGCTGCAGCTGCACCTGAGGAAGTAGCAATCACAGATATTAATGCAGCGCCCATGGCATAGTGGATATTGACATGAAATAACAGTACTAACACTGGAATAATAATGACTCCGCCACCAAGACCTGTTAACGCACCCAACACGCCGGCTAAGTAGGCAAAAATCAGTATCAACATTGAAAAAGTTAAATCAGTCATGAAATACCTCTAATCAAAGAGACGTTATTTTAACCTCAGTTAAGCATGAATGTATATAGTTGATCGCGAATGAAATTGCTTGTTTTATTTTAGTAGATTGTTATTCAACCTTGAAAGGCTGCAATATTTATAATCAATGCCATGCCTCTAATGTAAATTATTTGTGATCGATACATAAATAAATCAGGTTATATATTCATGATACCCTGCAATAAAGGCACAAACACCACTGGATCAAAAATAGTGTAATTTAACCCTGAAGTCTCTCGTTGTACTAATGTAAGCTCTTGATAGGATCGTGTTTCTCCAACTGGAATGATTAAACGGCCATGCAAAGCTAATTGATCGATTAATGCTGCAGGAATTGATCTAGCAGCAGCAGTGACAATAATGCCGTCATAAGGTGCATTATCAGGCCAACCTAAATAGCCATCGGCAAAATGCAATTCAATATTTTTATAACTCAATTTTTCTAAACGGAGTTTTGCTTCATCATACAATGCTTGTATGTGTTCAATGGAAATAATTTTTTTTGCTAGCTGTGACAAAATAGCTGCTTGATAACCGCTGCCTGTGCCAATTTCTAAAACATTGTTTAATTGATTATGATCTCCTAATAATAATTCTGTCATTCTTGCAACTATAAAAGGTTGGGAGATTGTTTGCCCATGACCAATCGCAATTGCATGATCTTCTTCAGCTAAATATTTTTTGTCAAGCGGCAAAAATTCACTTCGATCTGTGTTAGCAATTGCATCAAGGACTGCGGGATTATTAATGCCTTCAAATTTTAAAAGTTTTGCCAGCGCCTGACTCATTAGAATTCCTCATAGGGTTGCTATCACTATAAGTTTAGCTGCAATCCACAAATTTGCCGACTTACTACACTTGAAAGGTAGAAGAACTGTGCAAAATGATTAACAAAAATGACACTAGTTCTGACTATACGAATATGTTTATTGGGTTATATGATTTGCAAACAATGCGGGGATTCTGAAGATCTTCCACACTTTTGTTGAATTTATTAGTTTTTCAATTGATAATGTTCATTAAGATAATTATCAGGGATTTCTAATGAATAAAACCTCCATTTATTCCAAAACTCGCATTGCATTACATAACTGGCAACAACAAATAAGAGCTAATATTTTATTAGCTGACGATGATTTAAATCATAGCTTTCAATTTTATTTTCCGGATCAATCAACTATAATTTCCTCGTTAAATCAATTTGCGAGTGAAATTACGACTAAATTGGAAAGTCTGGTGATTGAAAATAATTTAGATAAGAATTTACCTGTTTTGCAACCGTATGATGCCATTGGTAATCCACAAAATAAAATCCAACACCACCCTAGTTATGTTGCTGCAGGCGATATTATCTATGGTAGCCGATTGACAGAAAAGCTTGCTACGATAGGTAATTTAACAGAAGGGTTAGCTTTTTTACTGCTTTCTTCCCATGCTGGTGAAGCTGGACATAATTGTCCTATTGCTTGTTCAGCTGGTGTTATGCGTATTTTAAATAAAACAGCTGATTTTCCGGATAAACCCTATTATCTGCAAAAATTAACTGCTCCTTCTTTTGCGAATAATTTTACCGGAGCACAGTTTTTAACGGAAGTTCAAGGAGGTTCAGATGTAGGGGCAAATGCTTGTGTTGCTCAACAAAATGAGTTTGGAACTTGGGTCATCAAAGGAGAAAAATGGTTTTGTTCAAATGCCAATGCAGATTTAATTTTAATGACAGCACGGTTTGATGAAAAAACTCCTGGAACTAAGGGCTTAGGTTTATTTCTAGTTCCAGCAAAATTATCTGCGACTGAATCTAATCATTATGTAATTCGGCAGCTAAAACAAAAAATTGGCACCCGCTCGATGGCAACAGCTGAGATTGATTTCAACAATGCAGTTGCGATTCCAATCGGTGAAGTCACTGATGGTATTCATCTAGTACTCGAAAATGTATTGCATCTATCTAGAATCTTTAACGCATTTTCTGTATTAGGTATGTCTCGCCGTGCTTTTCAAATTGCATTTTTCTATGCAAAAAATAGAACAGCTTTTGGTAGTGAGATTATTAATTATCCCCTAGTTAAAGAACAATTAGCAAAAATTAAAGCAATTTATACTGCACAATTAGCTGCAAGTTTTGCCATTGCGAAATTACAGGATGAATTTGACTTGGCAAAAAATCCTGCAAAAGAAACAAAATTATTATTACGTCTTCTGACTAATTTAAATAAATATTTTACTGCAAAATTTGCAGTGGAAAATATTCGTCATTGCATTGATATTCTTGCAGGTAATGGTACTATTCAAACCTTTTCTACTTTGCCTAGACTACTTTGCGATGCAATTGTTTGTGAAAATTGGGAAGGTACACATTTCACCTTATGGATGCAAATTTTACGTGATATCGAAAAATTTCGAGTTGATGAACTATTTATTGATTATGTTAAAATGCAATTAAGTAAAATAGACCAACAAAATGAATCTTGTTTAAAACTTCATTCATCTTTACTGTTATTGTTAGATAGTTTGACTGAATTAAAATTATTATCAGTCGAATTAAAAACTTTGAAAATCCAAGATGTCGTATTACAAATGTCGGTTATTTATTCTTCGGTAATGCTATTAAAAGAAGCAGAACATCAACAAGTGAACGATAGCAATACTTCGAAATTTTATTGTTTGCAGCTTTTTATGCAATTATTTCTTGATCAAAGAAATAAACCTTATGATCTTCAATATCTAAATTTGCTAAAAAAAGTACTTGGTGAGTAATACCTATAGGAAAACCCTTGGTATGTCATTACGGGCACAGCATTTGTCATCCCGAACACAGCACTTATCATCCCGAACGAAGTGAGGGATCTTAAAAAACCACGAGCAAGCTGATGGAGATACCTCGCCTTGCTCAGAATGACAAGAACGCATGAGCAACCTGACTCCAGGCTAGGTGGCTAGTTCATTATTTCTCAGAGGAATTTTAGTATTTGCTTTTTGCTTAATAAAGAATAAGAGAGCAGATAAAAAGAAAATACCTACAATAAAATAAGGTGCAATTACCCCCGCTTTCAGCAAAAATCCAGTAAATATTGGTCCCACTCCCCAAGTAAATGCAAAAATTGATCCGGTGACCCCCATGATTTGTCCTTGTTTTTGACTGTCCACCTGCATCGATAGCAAAGTAACAATGCTAACGTAA
>JBGSLN010000104.1:0-5970 GCA_041740675.1 Gammaproteobacteria bacterium
AAACTTTACAACGATACAAAGATTTAAAAGATATTATTGCGATCTTAGGTATGGATGAATTATCAGAAGACGATAAATTAACTGTAGCTCGTGCGCGTAAAATCGAACGATTTTTATCACAACCATTCTTTGTGGCAGAAGTATTCACTGGTTCACCAGGGAAATATGTACCATTGAAAGAAACTATTCGCGGTTTTAACGCGATTATTGAAGGCGAGTTTGATCATTTACCAGAACAAGCATTTTACATGGTGGGTAGTATTGATGAAGCAATCGCAAAAGCTAAAAAACTGTAACGAGGTTAGAAATGGGTATGACTATGCACGTTGACATTGTGAGTCTGCAATCAAAAATATTTTCTGGGCGTGCAGAGGCATTATTTGTTACTGGTAAAGTAGGTGAATTAGGCATTTATCCTGGGCACGCACAGTTACTAAGTTCGCTAAAACCGGGGCAAATCCGTGTGCAAATCAATAGTCATGAAGAAGAAGTTTATTATGTTAAAGGCGGATTGATTGAAGTTCAACCTACCATCGTTACCATTCTTGCTGATTCTGTAGCTCGTGCTCAAGATTTAGATGAGGCTGCTGCAAAAGAAGCAAAAGAGAAAGCTGAAAAAACATTAGCAGGTAAACGCTCTGACTTTGAATACGCTAAAGCAGTGGCTGAACTTACAGAAGCAATTGCTCAGATCCGAGCAATTCAGCGATTACGAAAGAAATAAAAATGTCTGGATGGGATTATTGCCGTACTAATATATGAATGAGCTATCCTTGAAACTAAGTGTTATTATTCTTGCTGCGGGTAAAGGCACTCGAATGCAGTCAAATCTGCCCAAAGTATTACATCATTTGGGTGGACAAACATTGCTAGAACGAGTAGTTAATACCGCAAAACAATTAAATGCCAATCTTTATGTGGTATATGGTTTTGGCGGCGAAGATATAAAAAATAATTTAATGCATTTACCTGTGCAATGGGTGAAACAAGATGCATTACTTGGCACCGGTCACGCTGTAATGCAAGTCTTACCTCATCTCCCTATCGATCACCAAGTGCTAGTGTTAGTGGGTGACAGTCCATTAGTAAAAGTTGAAACATTAAAACGTCTCATTGAAATAACTCAGAATGAAGGAGTTGGCTTAGTAACTACAGAAGTTGATGACCCAACAGGATTAGGCAGAATACTGCATGATCAAACCGGCAAAGTCTTAGAAATTGTAGAAGAAAAAGATGCCAATACTGAACAACGAAAAATTAGAGAAATTAATTCGGGAATTATTATTGCCCCAGCAAAACATTTAAAAACCTGGCTGCCGAATTTACGTAATAACAATGCACAAGAAGAATATTATTTAACAGATATTATTGGTATTGCCGCCAAACAAGATATTTATGTGCATTCTGTTTTAGCAGAATCACCGCAAGAAGTATTAGGAATCAATGATCGCATACAATTATCTAAGCTAGAACGCATTTTTCAAAAACAAGAAACTGAGAAATTAATGTTGCAAGGAGTAACTTTCCGAGATCCCAATCGAGTAGATTTACGAGGTGAAGTGAAAACAGGGATTGATGTGACAATTGATGTTAATGTTATTTTAGCAGGTAAAATTTACTTAGGTGAAAACACAGTTATTGGTCCTAATTGTTATCTAAAAAATGTTACATTAGGAAAAAATGTAGAAATAAAAGCAAATACAGTGATAGAAGACGCTGAAATTTCAGATAAATGTGTGATTGGACCTTTTGCACGAATTCGACCAGAAACCAGCTTAGCTGAAGGAACAAAAGTTGGAAATTTTGTCGAAATCAAAAAATCAAAAATTGGCAGAGGTAGTAAATTAAGTCATCTAAGCTATATTGGTGATGCAATCATAGGTGATGAAGTTAATATAGGTGCCGGAACTATTACTTGTAATTATGATGGTGTTCGCAAACACCAAACAATTATTGAAGATGGTGCATTTATTGGTTCTGATAGCCAATTAGTTGCGCCAATCACTGTGGAAAAAGGCGCATATATAGGTTCTGGCTCAACCATCACCCAAAATGCACCTGCTAATAAACTAACTATTGCCAGAGCCCGACAAGTTACTATCGACAAATGGAAGAAGCCAGAGTAATACCTTGTCCGATACTCGCTTCTCTTCTACAGACTACTTGTTTCACTACGTTCTAATGACATAGTGACCTACAATTTTATTTGTGAGAATTATATGTGGTTTAAGAATATAAAATTATTTCAATTAACTGAAAAACTTCAATTTGATGTCACGGCACTAGAAGAAAAATTACAAACTTTTGCATTCCGTCCTTGTACCGCATCGATGCCGCAAAGTGTCGGTTGGGTTTCAGTGACAGATACAGACCCTACCAATCTCGTTTACTCTGCAATGGGCTACAAAATGATTTGTTTGAAAATCGAAGAAAAGATTTTGCCAGCAACAGTAGTCCGCGATCAAGCACAAGAACGAATTAAAGAATTAGAATCAATGGATGATCGCAAGTTAAGTAAACGTGAGAGAGCGTCAATTAAAGATCAAATTTATTTTTCTCTAATTCAACAAGCTTTTTGTCGTTCAACAAAAATTTATGCCTATTTTGATATTGAGCAAAATTGGCTGGTCGTCAATTGCACCAACGCAAAAAAATTAGAATTATTTATCACCCATTTCAAAAAAGCATTTGCAGAAGTTGAGATAGTTGCTCCTGAAATAAGGAATATCCCAAAACTGATGACACAATGGCTGTTGACCAATCAATATCCGGAAAGTTTTCTCATAGAAAATAATGCAGTACTAGAAGATTTTAATAACGTTAAACGCGTAATTCGAGTAAAGAACCAAGACTTATTTAATGATTCAATTCAAAATTTAATTAAAGATGGTTGCGTACCGAAACAGATTAATTTGACTTGGTTTGATCGAGTCACTTTTAATTTAAACCATGACATGACTTTGACTACATTAAAATATGCTGACGTGGTGCTTGAATCAGCTGACGATGGCATAACAGAAACTGATGCAGAACAATTTGATGCAGACTTTTTAATTATGACTCAAACACTGCATGCCTTAATGCAAGAACTGCTTGCTCACATAACGGCTTCAAGCAAGAGCATAGAAGCCGCTGCTTAAACCAAACTTGTATTTATCTAGCAATCTGACAAGAAGTATTATTGCACTCTATAATTAATGGAATAGGAGGTGATACTTGTGTGCCCATCGGTATATTAATCGGACTTAATAATCTCAAGCTCAATTCAAAGGAATCATTTACACCTGGAGTACAATTATAAACTTGCCATAATCCAGCCTTAACTGGATCTGCTATTATTTCGTATAAATTTGCTTTTTGTGTTTCTGACATGGCAACTATTATTTCATCTAGCTGTACTGGAGGGGAGATTGCTTCGCAAAAATTACCTGGATGTGGAGCTGTTACAGTAGCTGCAAAAGTTGAATCTACTGCTAATAAGGTTAAACAAAAAAAGGAAACAGCTTTGAAGAATTCCACGATTAGCTCCTAATAATTATTTGACTAAATTTAGTATAGCAGGTATTCAAAAAGCGATGTTAATTGTGCATACAATTCGAAACAATCGCCAATAAAAACCAAATGAAAACATTAACATAGACATTGTTTAATGTGATCGGATGAAAATAGTTATTTTGCTGCAATAAAATAACAAAAATCATAGTATTATGATAAGATAAGTCGCTTGAGAAATTAATGCATTAATAGATTCATGAAACTGAATATTGTTATAGCCTTGCCATGTGAAGCCAAATTTATAATTCAAACATTAAATTTGAAAAAAGATGTGGCTGAACATACATTTGAAATTTACCACAACCAAGATAAAACCCTATGCTTGATTGTCAGTGGTATTGGCAAAATCAATGCCGCGATTGCAACAACTTATATTGCACAGTATGCTAACGTCAAGCAGCAAGGTTTTATTAATATTGGCATTGCAGCGGGACCATATGAAATTGGCATAATGTTTTTAGCTCATAAATTATATGATCCAATTATCAATAAGACTTTTTATCCAAAAATAAATTTTCTAAAAAATTACCCATCCAGATCATTAGAAACTATTGAAATTCCAAATAGTGATTATTTGATGGAAAAAATGATTGACATGGAAGCGTATGGTTTTTATCAAGCTGCAATCAAGTTTACTACACAAGAGTTTATCCAGGTCATTAAGATAATTTCAGACAATTCCACTGAAACAAGACAAAAAATATCAACAGAGTTTGTCAACCAACTCATGAAAAAAAATATAAATGATATTCTAAACGTAATAAATAGTAGCCATGAGTTATTGGACAAAGAAACAATTAGGTTAGCACAATCAAAATATTTTGTAGAGTTGGTACAATCCTTCCATTTTAGTCAACAACAAAAACTTCAGCTTGCTAGATTGCTACAAAGAGCTGAAATTTTTTTAAATGAAACACAAATTAATACCATAATAAAAAATGCTAATTCGAGTAAATCATTGCTTGTCACTTTAAATAATGATCTAGGAAATATATGGAGTTAATTTACGTTGAAAATTCAATTAAACAACATCCTCGTGCGCAAGCAATCTTAAAAAAGTTCAAAGATGCTACAGTGATTGAATGTGAACATTATGGCGAGATTTTTAATCTAAAAGCACAAAATTTTCGTTTACAAAAACAAAAACCAGCTTTGATTCTAGCTGAGAAAAAAAATAATTTAGTCTTGCCTACGCCAGAAGGATTTGGCATTGGCGGTGAACAAAATTATTATTTTTCTCATATGCTTAATTGTGTCTATGATTGCCGCTATTGTTTTTTACAAGGCATGTATCATAGTGCAAATTACGTGGTATTTGTTAATTATGAAGATTTTCAAGATGCTATTAAACAAACATTGAGTATGAGTGTGAATAAATCTTTATTGAATTTGGCTTGTAAAAATACTTTACAATCAATAGATAGTGCTTATTTTTTTTCAGGTTATGATTGTGACTCTTTAGCTTATGAACCTATAACAAAATTTGTTGAAAACTTTTTGCCTTTTTTTGCAAATTATCCGCAAGCAATTTTAGAATTAAGAACCAAAAGCACCAATATCAAAGCGTTATTAAAGCAGGAGGTTATTCAAAATTGTGTGATTGCTTTTAGTTTTACCCCAGAAGAAATTTCTGTTGCCGTTGAACATAAAGTTCCATCGGTATCAAAGCGAATTGCAGCGATGAACCAATTAGCAAAGCAAGGCTGGAAAATTGGTTTGCGTTTTGATCCATTAATTTATAAAGAAAATTTTACACAACAATACCAGCAATTACTCGCGAATATTTTCCAAGAATTATCGATCAAACAAATTCATTCAGTCAGCATAGGGCCAATGCGGTTTCCCGTTAAGATGTATCAAAAGCTAGTAAATCTTTATCCAAGCGATAAGCTGCTGGCGCAGCCTTTAGAAAGACGAAACCAAAATATGACGTATACAATGGAAAAAGAAAATGAAATGAAAAAAATTGTTTTAACTTCGCTAGCAAATTATCTAGATGAAGCCTTAATTTTTGAGTGTTATATTTCCTAAAACTCATCTAGGAGGGGTATCTTTTATGAAAAATATTTTATTAACAGGTGCAACTGGAGGAATAGGTAACACTATTGCAATGAAATTGCTAAACAATAATAAAACTCAACTTTATGGTTTTGCTCGACGTGATAGTCAAATCAACCATGGAAATTATCGACATATCAATTGTGATATGCAAAATTTAAAAGAAACTGAATTTAAAGCAAAACAATTGATTACAGAACTCCATCAACTTGATGCAATCATTCTTGCTGCAGGATTTGGCAAATTTGCCGAACTAGAACAATTTTCACTATTAGATATGCAAGCAATGATGAATGTAAATTTCTTAAGCCAAGCTATTTTGATAAAAACATTTTTGCCATTGTTAAAAATAACTGA
>JBGSLN010000105.1:0-4710 GCA_041740675.1 Gammaproteobacteria bacterium
TGATGATCCAAAATATCGTTACAGTGGCAATTCTAATGAGCTTAGAAATAAGTACTCAAGCAAAACGCAGTAATCCCCTTATAGTATTAGCTAGAATATTTTTCAAAAATCCAATTGTATTAGGTTCAATGATGGGGTTATTTGTTTGTATTTTACACGTGAAGATCCCTGCCGTGATATTGACCACATTAGTTTTTATTGGAAAACCGGCAAGTTTTTTAGCATTATTTGCTTTAGGTCTTTCACTGATTGTTGATTATCATCCGATGGATAAAAAAAATAAAGTCGATGCTGCATTTTTAATTTTTTTAAAAACAATCGTACATCCTGTTTTAGGTTTTGTATTAGGGAAATTTGTTTTTCAGCTAAATTCAACCCCATTAATTGCATTAGTGTTAATGTGCGCTATGCCCAGCGCGAAAAACACTTTTATTTTTGCTAAAAAATATAATATTAATAGTAATAAATATAATCAAGTTATTTTAGTTACAACGTTGTTAACATTAATTTCAATATGTGTTATTTTATATTTACCTGACCAAGTGATTTTATGAGTTCCTATGAAAATAAAAGTATTGTTACTAGAAAACATTCATCCTCGAGCAGTAAAAAGCTTTGCTACTGAAAATTTTAGTATTGAACAAAATTCATCGAGTTTGACAGAAGATGAATTATTAAAAAAAATTGCAGATGTCAATTTGCTTTGTATTCGATCGAAAACTGAAATTACTGCTAAAGTGATTAAAGCCGCAAAAAATCTATGGGCCATTGGTTGTTATTGTATAGGCACTAATCAAGTCGATTTAGAGGCATGTCTAGAAAAAGGTATCATTGTTTTTAATGCGCCTTATAGTAATACACGCAGTGTAGTTGAAATGGCTATTGGTGAGATTATTGCTTTATTACGACAAATCCCACAGAAATCTACTTATTTACATCAAGGTAAATGGTTAAAATCAGCGAGTGATAGTTTTGAAGTGCGTGGCAAGAAATTAGGAATCGTTGGTTATGGTAATATTGGATCGCAATTATCAGTGCTGGCTGAAGCATTAGGCATGAAAGTATATTATTATGATATCGTTGAAAAACTTGCATTAGGTAATGCGCAAAAATGTTATAGCCTCGAAGAATTATTACAAACTGTCAATATAGTCACTATCCACGTTGATGGCCGTGCTTCTAATGAAAATTTTATCAATCATCGATGTTTTGAATTAATGCAGCCAGGTAGTTATTTTTTAAATCTTAGTCGTGGTTTTGTGGTTGATATAGCTGCATTAGCTAAGCATTTGCAATCCGGACATTTATTAGGTGCTGCGGTTGATGTGTATTCTGAAGAGCCCGTTTCTAATTCTGAAACATTTAGAACACCTTTGCAAAATTTATCGAATGTGATTTTAACACCACATATTGGTGGCAGTACCATTGAGGCACAAGAAAATATTGCTGACTTTGTTACTTCTCAATTAATCAGTTATATGCAAACTGGCAGTTCAATCATGAATGTGAACTTTCCAGAAATTAAATTACCAAGTGTATCTAATGCCCATCGAATGATTCATATTCACCAGAATACACCAGGGGTATTAGCTTATATGAATGAATTATTTGCAGAACATAATATTAATATTCTTAGTCAGTACTTGAAGACCAATGAGAAAATTGGTTATGTAATCACCGATGTGAGCAAAGAGTATGATGCCAAAATTATTGATCGAATCAGTGACTATGAACATACTGTTCGATTTAGAATATTAAGTTAATTTTGAAAAATTCTTTTGATGAAACATTTGTTATGAAGTTTTTAATTTTACCCTCAATTATTTAACTTGCTGATTTTTACCGTGTAATATCCGGTCAATGTTCCTAAAAAGCCACCGGCAATGACATCACTTACAAAATGATAATCCGTTGCTATTAATCCAGTAGCAACCAGCAGCACCGCGAGTATATATAACCATCGAAAGCGTGGATAAGCAAACCATAATACACTCATGGCGTCAGTAATGATTGTGGTCATGATTTTTATTTTTGCGACCTTAATTAATATATCGACAGAAGAAAATCAATTAAAAAAATTAGGATATAGCTTATCAGGTGTGCTAACTAATTGTGGGGCTTTTCTATTTATTATTTTATTATCACATAGCTAATTGAAACAAACGTTTACAGATTGTGAGGCTGAAAGTTGAAGTGTCAGCCTGAGCAACGCCGTGTTATTGCGCACAATGCGCCTGTCATCCTGAGTCTAACGCATGTCATCCTGAGCGTAGCGAAGGATCTCCTTCAGGTTATGCGAGTTCTTCAGGAGATTCCTCGCGTTGCTCGGAATGACAAGTTTCGTTTGTTATCGGATCTGTCTAAAACCCTGTTCTTCTAAGCGTTTGGCAAGAGTGTCTGGGTTTGATATTACTGATGCACCTGCTGCCGATGCATGCATTTTCACTAACTGATGGTAAATTGTTTCAGAGGTAGTAGTCCCTAAGCCTATTGTGCCTCTTACCCAGCATAAGGCATCTTTTAGGATAACATTGTTACTACTGAGAACAACTTTATTACCATTCAGTCTTATCCTCTCATCACCTTTCCATTTTACTTTGGGTAAGGTTTTATCAAAATCTAACCCTGCAAATCCCGAAGTTTTGATTTGTCGGATTAAGTTACTATATGTAAGAATTTTAATCTGTGATTTCATGATATCAGACGAGTGTTTAATAATTTCATCTTCAAGCTTTTTTATCATGTCACGTTCTGTTTGCAAATCAGTTAAGGCTTTTAAATCTAACTGGGAAATTACGGTTTTAAACGTTGCTTCATCGGGATATTTTTCAGCAGCATAGAGCACATTGTCATAAAAATTTAATACCGCTCTTTTTTGTTCTAATGGCAATGGAGCCTTGGTTTTCGAAGGAGCATTCTGAGTGTTGATAGCATCTCTAGCGCCTTTCACATCATTCCAATGATCGACCACTCGAATATACGCACTATCAGGATTAACCACAGCCCGATAAATAATATCCGCCAGCGGATGTCGTCCGCGACTGTCAGCAAAAAAAGAGGATTTTGCATAGGCGTTTTTCCATCCTGTTGTCAATCCAGCACACGTGGTTTCAATCTCTTTCCAGGTTGTATCAAGTAGTTGAGAATTGTTGAGATTGTATCTGGCTGAATTTGCTAAGTTTTTAATTATAGGTAACCCCTCATGCTTGGCATGTTTTTGAAGGTCGCTAATATCAAATTGTTGAAGAAAGGTTATCATTTTCTTTTTGCGCTGCTGTGGATTGTTGACTGGCTCCGCTGCATCTACCATATGGATAGGGCTATCAACGGGCTCAGTCACATGTGCTGTAATAAGCTTTGTGATACGGAAAGCTTTATTAAATTTTTTCTCATCATTAGCATTGGCTGCATCGACTATGTTGCTAACCAGATTATTTAATACGGCTTCATGAAGACCCGAATGACCACTAATTTCTTGCTTCAGTGCATCCAACACAGATTTTTCTGTGGGATAATAGTCTGGAAATTTCTTCGATATCGAGTTAAATACTGTTTGTTTTAATCTCTTTCCGTCTTCGTGGGTGAATAAAGCAAGCATAGCTATTAGGTTTGCCAGTTTAGGGTTTTCACACGCAAATATATTCTTATAGAGTAAGGCGCTTTTATGAGCTTCATCAGCATCATTTGTATTATCGTCTAAAAATGTTTCAATCCCATCCCAGACACACTTTAAAAAACTGACTATTGGTACACTCTTCACAACCACGGGTTGCACTAAAGCTCGAACGTTCTTAATGTTCGCAACATCTAAACGAGTATATAAAATTGGATTACTTTTGGTTCCACCAAATTGATGTATGTTGAGCTGTGAATTAAATTCTGCAATTTTAGCATGGATATTGTCATAAGCGTCAGGTGCAATTTTATCTCTATTGCTATCGTGTTCATTTACACACCACAAAAACATTTGCATCAGGATATAAATTTGAAACAGATTTAAGAAAAGAGGGGATGCTGTTAATAGAATTTGGCTTACTTGGATCGACAACTAAAATGACATGATTGGAACCACGATAATAACTCTCGGTTATGGGACGAAATCTTTCTTGGCCCGCAGTATCCCAACATTGCAACTTAACTTTATTTTTAGATGTCTGTATTTCAAATGTTTTTGAGTCGAAATCTACTCCAATGGTCGCGATATATCTATTTTTGTTTGTATCTATAGCTTTTTGGTTTTCAGTTATTGCGTGAAGCAGTATTGATTTTCCAACATTTTCTTCACCGATAATTATAACTTTAGCCAAATGATCATGATAAGACAACATAGTATATCTCTCTATTCGTACCGCAATAGAGGAAGGATACCATATTAGGGTTAAGCAAAAATTATTGCGTCATTCGTATACGTATTTATGTGCGCATCGACATGATGCATTAAGGGTTGCCATCATAAAAGGCAAACGTGGTTGATTTTTGATCAATTAATGGGTATAATATCAATACTGCAATGAGTCTCCTCGAGTGGGAATTACGAGGACTGATAAAGCATCTAGTATTAAAGAGTAAACAGGTTCATCGCTAAATACAATCATTATTAATTTGTGTTAATGATCAAGTGTTTTAGGGCGAACTGTTTCATTCATTATTATTTCATCTATTAATCAACTCATCCTTCACTCAAACACTATAAAACTGATCTCTTTCATT
>JBGSLN010000106.1:0-8697 GCA_041740675.1 Gammaproteobacteria bacterium
CAGCGGCAAAGTTGAAATTAAGTTTCAAAAGTTATCTAGAAAAATTTATCTATTAGGTACGTATTTAATAATAGATTATTTGACATTCGCAATTGGAAAATCATTAGAAGATTTAGAATTAATGTTTGATAAGGAAGAGATTGAAAAAGAACTTGTATTTGGTGAACAACAGGAAAAGCGTAAAAACAAAGAATTAGAGCGCAAAGAGAAACCCGAAGGAGAAGAAGAGTCTGAAGATAAAGAAGAATCTGAAAGTAAAGAAAAAGCTGAATGCGAAGAAAAAGCTGAAGGCGAAGAAAAAGCCGAGGGCGAAGAAAAAGCCGAGGGCGAAGAAAAAGCCGAGGGCGAAGAAAAAGCCGAGGGCGAAGAAAAAGCCGAGGGCGAAGAAAAAGCCGAGGGCGAAGAAAAAGCCGAAGGTGAAGAAAAAGTTGAAGGTGAAGAAAAAGTTGAAGGTGAAGAAAAAGTTGAAGGTGAAGAAGAAGCCGAAGGTGAAGAAGAAGCCGAGGGCGAAGAAAAAGCCGAGGGCGAAGAAAAAGTCGAGGGCGAAGAAAAAGCCGAGGGCGAAGAAAAAGTCGAGGGCGAAGAAAAAGTCGAGGGCGAAGAAAAAGCCGAGGGCGAAGAAAAAGCCGAGGGCGAAGAAAAAGTTGAAGGTGAAGAAGAGTCTGAAAGCAAAGAAGAGACCGATAAAAAATCAGAAACTGATTCTGAGGAGTCAGTTCATGAAGAATCCAAACTTAAAGCAAGGAACTCTTTTCTTGACAAAAACTTATATGAAACATTGCTTAATAAACCTGAAAAAACCCTCACTGAAAGCCATCAGCAACTCAATCAAATTAAACAGAAACTGGAAGTTTGCCAAAAAAACCTAGAAAAAAATTACCAAGCATCGCTTAAAAATCCTCAAAAAGATCCAAGTTTTCGGGCATATTTTAATGAGCATGAAAAACTAATAAAAGAATATAAAGATCAACATCAAATTCATCAAAACTTAGTTGATACTTTAAAATCTTCTTTCAGCAATCAAAAAGAGGATCAATATCATGAACTGATTCAGCAACATCAAGAACATTTGCTGGAGCATAAAGATACATTACAACAAGCCGATGAATTTGTGCCACGATTGACTTTATAACAGGACGGTCAACCATTGTACCTGTCATCCTGAGCGTAGCGAAGGATCTCCTGCAGATTTCTCGCCTTCTTCAGGAGATTCCTCGCGTTGCTCGGAATGACATGCTTCGTTCGGGATGACATACCAAGGGTTTTCGCAAGTCCAGTATAATTTATCATGAAGATCAATTAGCTGATTTAGCACAAGACGACAAATCTATTCTTGCTGCTATAACGTTTTTGGGTGTCCTTCGTTTAATTCATGATGGACAGCATAAAATGCTCCATACACATATATTATCAGTGAAAGCAACGCTAATAATACCATGCTTGTAGATTTGCTAATGATGTTATGTCCTAACGAAGAATTATCACCGAGATAAGCAATTACACTAATGCCAATGATGTAATAGATCAACCAGGAAGTGCCTTTAAATGCTTTTGCAAAACCAACAAAATGATAATAGCGATATTCGTAATAAAAATAAAAACACAATCCTGGCAGAATTAAGATAAGCATCTCACCGGTCAATGGCCATGCAGCATAGAATAATAATACTGAGAGCATAAATAATAATATAGGTGCAAGCAATTTTCCAAATGAAATAGTAAATTGATTTTTCGCTGTCAAAATTCCAGGATTTTTAATTCGATTCGCAATGGTGATGATCGGGGCTGGTAAATAAGAAAATAAATGCAGCACTGAAATCACCGCGACTAATTCAAACCAGCCTTTAAATAAAAACAAGAAAATCGAACCAAATACAGTACATGTAATAATCGATTTACGTGGATTTTGATACCGCGGGTTCAAATCACTTAAAAATGAGGGTAAATGTTTTTCATGCGACAGTGAATACAGAATTCGAGAACTAGAAGCCAAAAAGGTTGTGCCGCATACCCCCGGTGAAATGACAGAACCCAAGTAAACAATGGTTACCATGATTTGCATGTTTGCCAGTAATAATAAATCGACATAAGGCGAACGATAATTAATTGCAGCCCAACCTTGCGCTAATTTTGTTGGATCAATGCTGCCAATAAACACCAGCTGTAATAACACATACACCACCAAAGCAAATAGAATGCTGCCAATGACAGCAATCGGTAATTGAGTTTTTGGTGATTTAATTTCTTCGGAGAAAGTCAACGGTGATTGAAAACCATTAAATGACATGACTACACCACAGGTAACAACACTTGTTAAAATGGATTGAATGCCGAATGGCATAAATTGATGTAAATCATTTCCAAAATTTTTGGTATGTAATCCGTTATAAGTTAAAACTATGATTGTTAACAATGGCACCACAATTTTTATTACGGTAAATATATTATTAAATTTAATAAAAAATTGGACACTCCAATAATTAATTAGCATAAAGCAAAACATGAATGCAATTGCGCTGGCAATTCCTATGGCTGTTAAATCATGTGTTGTTGTATTATAAAGATAGGAAAAATCAGGATTAAGCTGACTTAAATATTGAATAATGCTTTGCGCTTCGATGGGAGCGACAGCAACGATACTGAGCCAATTAATCCACGATGTCAGAAAGCCGCAAAAACGTCCATGGGTTATATGTGAATAATAACCAATACCACCGGCAGAGGGATTAGCACTACCAATTTCAAGATAAAAGAGCCCAACCAGCAATGCAACCAATGCGCCGAATACCCATGCAATTAGTGAAGCGGGACCAGCAAGCATGGCAATTTTCTGTGTGCCAAGCAGCCAGCCCGAGCCGATAATTGTTGTCACGCCCGTCATAGTCAGTGAAAAAGTAGAAATATTTTTTTTGAAAGTAGTCGATTGTTTCATGAATATTAATTGATTTTTTGAATGTTAATTTGCAGGCATTCTTAAAAAGTGTGCAGCAAAAAAATGTGATAATTAGCCATTATGTCCTAATTATCTAGAGTTCGCAAGTTGTTGATCGCATATGATAATGTGCGAGTTGGAAAATGATATACTTGAATAAGATAGCCCAATTAGTGTTCATATTTTAATAACAACGCAACATAAAATGTTGACGGCACAAGCAATACCAACTTAACTTCCACACAAAACAGTCATCATTAATTTTGTCTAAATTAACCTGGTTTCACCTATCTGAAGATTATTTTATTCATTAGAATAATCTTTTCCGCGTTTGAAAAAATTGTTAGTACCAAGTCTATCATTTTTCAATACCTCTTTCTTTTTTACGTTCAAAAACTATAGTCATAATACCAGAAGCAACAACCAGAATAATCCCGATAAATTCATAAGAATCTGGAATTTTATTCCAGAGAATCCAATCAAATACCCCAGAAAAGACGATGGCAGTATAACTGATTGGAGCTAACACACTGGTTTTAGCAAAACGAAATGCAACTATAAGGGTATATTGAATAATATACATAAGAATTCCTATGCTGATTAGCAATAACCAAACTGATGGGGAGAAGTATACCCAATGAGTTAATGCAAATGGCAAGCTCACTAATGTTGCAATCAGGCAGTAATAAAATAAAGTTCGATATGCTGGCTCAGTAGCTGATAATCTGCGAATAGTTAACGCGGAAATTCCCATAAAAAAACCTGAAGCTAAAGCATACAAAGTCCCTATATTAAAATAACCCTGTGCAGTAGGTTTAATAATAAAAATGACACCAATAAATCCAATAGCGATTGAAAGCCACAAATTTTTTGAAATCTTATCGCCACGCCATGCAAATAAAATCAGCGGTATCCAAAATGGTGTTGTACTGCGTAAAACAACTGAGTTTGTCAATGAAATATAGAGTAGCGAAAGAAAAAATAATCCAAATGTGGCAATACCGACAAGATCACGAAACAAATGTCCCATAAAACGTTCTGTTTTAAGACTTGTGATGCCTTTCTGAAAAACACACGGGAGACATAAGATTAAAGAGACAGCATATTGAAAAAAAATAATTTTACCAATACCGACAGAATGCGGTACTAGCTTGACAAGTGCTGCCATTAACGCAACACTAAAATAGGATATCAAACAAATTAAACTGCCTATGGCAATGTTATTAGGTTTTCGTAGTGAATAGTTATTCATATTAACCGTGTATATTATTTCCACTATGATAGAGTGGAACTGTTCTTAAATAAAGCAATGATGATATATCTAATGATGGGTAGGCATTAGGTCGATGCTAACCCATACATTTTTGCCGCCTTTTCGCCAAATAAAAAAATAATCTTCTTCTTTCCTAAATGCCAAACCGCTTTTTTCAATTTAATTAAGATAAATCGGCCACATTACTCACTACAGCTATACGTTGAATTAACTTTAATGCGCTTTGATGAAATTCTTCAGATCCTGCACCGCAGGCATCTGCTGCCACCACCACTTTGTAATCACGATCGTGAGCATCACAGGCAGTAGATTGTACTGCCATATCAGTAGATACGCCGGCAATGATTAATTTCTGAATGCTGTTTACCCGTAGAATAGTTTCAAGATGCGTTGCATAAAACGCACTGACGCGATTTTTTACGATGACTGCATCCTCTGGCTTAATATTAATTTTTGGATGAAATTCCGTACCCCAGGTATTTAATTTAAGTGCTTGCAGTTCGGGCAAACGGCCAAATATCGGCGATGCTTTTGGACATTCTAAGTACTGTTCACTAAAACCAACTTTGACATGCGCAATAAGCAGCGAATTTTTTCTAGCAAAAGCAATTAACTCATTGGCTTTTTCAAGAACATTATGTTTTTCAATAAAACCAGCCGATCCTGCAATTTTTGATCTTGGGTCAACAATATCATTTATAAAGTCTAATAAAAGTACCATGGTTTTTCTGATCATATTGTTTCTCCAAGTTAGTTTGAATATATTATCTAGTATAGTTTGATTAAGAGAGGGGTATTTCTATTGCTATAGTAGCGCTTTTATAACTATAATGAAAATGAATAGTATTAATTATGGTTATTCATATTATGAATATAAAATCAATTAATTTAAATTTGCTTGTCATATTAGAGGCGCTTTTAATTGAACGAAATGTAAGTTGTGCCGCAGAGAAAGTTTTTTTAAGCCAACCAGCGGTAAGTCATGCGTTAAACAAATTACGTGAAATTTTTAAAGATAAGTTATTAGTAAAATCAGGACACAATATGCAATTAACTGCTTTTGCAGCCAGCATTCAGAAAGAATTGCACCTCACACTAATCCAACTAACTAATTTAGTTAATAAGAATGAAGCGTTCGATATCGCGACCGCTGAAAGAGAATTCCACATTGGTACAGTAAGCTCTACCACCGCAGAATTTATCCCACCTTTAATTAATTATCTTGCTAGTATCAACAGTAAAACAAAAATTTTTATTACTCAGTTAGATTATGGCCAACCTATTGATGAATTATTACGTACTAGCAAAGTAGAACTAGTGATTACTGCATCAAATAAAAATTTTCCGCAAATTAATTATGAAAAATTGCTAACAGATAAATATGTTTGTTTGACGAGTATGAAACATCCGATTGTATGTCAGCCTAAAAATTTAAAAAATTATTTACACTATCCTCATGTATCGGTAGAAAATACTAAAGAGCTGAGTATTACTCAAAGGGCATTAAATAAGCTGAATATTCACCGTAATGTTCAATTAGTACTAGAACATTATTTATCTTTACCGCTCATTTTGCCCCATACCGAACTTATTGCTACTATTTCATCAAGACTAGCAACGCGGTTTTTACAGCACGAACAACTAGCTTTATGGAAATGTCCCATACAATTGCCTAAAATTGATTATTACTTGGCATGGCATAAAAACTCCGAATATAATTCAGGCAACCAATGGTTACGCAAATTTTTCATAAAACAAGCTTTTAATAAGTAAGCTGAATCTCAAAACACATTAATCAAGCAATGAGTGTAATCACGATACTTCTAAAATACTTTACCTTTAGAAATTATAAATAAAATACGTTATTTAATTTTTTGTCTATAATTCCTTATATAGGATGGAAAATTTGGAGGTGGACCATGCAAAGTAGAAATATCGAAAAATACCTTGAAAAACATCATGTTGACTACGAAATCATTGAACATAAACCTGCTTATACAGCGCAGGAAATAGCTGCTATTTCGCATGTGAAAGGTAGAAATTTAGCTAAGACAGTAATTCTTAAAGTCGATGGTAAGCTCATCATGTTAGTGGAGCCCGCTAATATGAAAGTTGATCTTGAAGAACTCAAAAAATTGATGGGTGCAAAAAAAATCGAACTCGCTAGCGAATATGAATTTCAAAATAAATTTCCGGATTGTGAAACAGGCGCAATGCCACCATTTGGCGATCTTTTCCATATGGATGTCTATATGTCTGATTCAATGAAGGGTGACCAAGAAATTGCATTTAATGCGGGATCACATTCTGAAATTTTGAAAATGTCATGTAAAAACTTTATCGACTTAGTGCACCCAAACTTTATAGCTGTGTAACAATGATCAAGAGGACTGAATATGCAAATACCATTACAAATAACTATTCAAGATTTACCTCATTCGGAATCAATGGAAATGGACATTCGTAAAAAAGTTGAGAAATTACAGCTATATAATGATCATATTATGTCTTGCAGAATAGTAATCAACTTAGTACAAAAACATAAGCATCAAGGAAAAGAATATTTAGCAAAGATCGATTTGAAAGTTCCTGGTGCCGAACTAGTTGCCAATAAACACCGTAGAGAGAATGCTTATGTCGCAATTCGCGATGCATTTAATGCTTTACAACGGCAACTTAAAAGCCGTAGTCGTAAACAACGCGGCGAAGTGAAAACCCACGAAGCAATATTATCTGGGAAAGTAGTCCGCTTATTTGAAGATTATGGGTTTATTGAAAGTACAGATGGTAAGGAATACTACTTTCATCGCGACAATGTGATTAATAATAATTTTGAAAATATGACTGCGGAAACAGAAGTCTTCTTTTTGGAAGCGGCTATTGCAGGGGATAGTTTACAAGCGAATCACATTATAGTTAGGCATCCCCAACGTTTCAATGATCTCTCACTTCGTTCGAGATGACATGGGTTGTCATCTTGAGAGCAGGGAAAGATCTCTATCAGTTTGATGCCTTCCTTGTCCGAGCAATGCGAGGAATCTCCTCCTGGTTGTGCGTGTCTTTTTTAAGATTCCTCACTTCCTCTGGGATGAGAGTTGCACACAATGACATACCAAAGATTTTTCGTCCTATAGATGTTAGTGTTCTAATAACTTCAATTGTTTAAATACCATCTTTTTAAATAATTTTCCTGCTTTTGATAATTGTTTATCTTTGTGTTGTACCCAATAAAGATCAAGTTTCATAGGATCTAAGCCAACCACATTAAGGCTTGCAATGCTACCTTTCGTTAATTCAGATGACAGAATAAATTTAGCAAGAATGGCTACACCTAGATTGGCTTTGACTGCGTGCTTCATCGCTTCAAAATTAGAAATTTGAAATATTTTTTCATCTATGGGTTGTATTTTATTAAACAGTTCGTTAGTTAAAATATAACTAGCAGAACCATGTTCTCCAATAATAAAAGTTTCATTCTGTAATTCTTTGAAGGTAATTTTTCGTTTTATAGCAATAGGATGTTTTGCTGAAGCTACTAACAATAACGGAGGTCGAGTAATGAGTTCTGCTGTTAAACCAAATCGAGTACCCACGTTACCCATGATGGCAAAATCTAGTTTGTTTTCTAGTAGCTGTTCTGAAAGTACTGGATAATTGTTAATGGAAACATTAAATTCAACTTTTGGATAGAGATTACGGAAATCAGCTAAAATGTCAAACATAACATGCTGCAGTGTATCGCCCATGCCTATACGTAATTTGCCGCCAATAATATGATCCGATTGGTTAATATTGTCATTTAATAGTTCTACTGCTCCAAGTATGTTTTCTGTGTATTTTAATAAATGTTGCCCAGTTTCAGTGAGATAAATTTTTTTACCTACTTGTTCAAACAAAGTGTAACCACACTGTTCTTCCAAGTTGCGAATTTGTTTTGAAATAGCCGGCTGAGTTAAATGCAAGCTGTTGGCGGCTGAGCTAAAGCTTAATTTATTGGCAACTGCCACAAATATTTCTAACTGTTTTAGGGTAATACTGGTCATATACTTGTCTCAAATGAGTTTTAGTTGTCAGTCAAAATGCTATTGTATTTGACCAAAATCATTAAATTTCTATGTTCCGCGGAGCATTGATTAATTCAAACTGATTCTAACATCAATAACATAAAGTTATCGATAAAGAAACTATTATTCATTTTTAATCATAAACAAAAATACATATACTGATATACAGACTTAAAAGGAGTTATGGTCAATAAAGAATGCTCGGATGCGAAAAGAGTTTTTATGATCAGTTGTAAAGGTAGAAAATCATATGGCAAAGGCAAGAATTAAGCATTATGGAAAAGGTAAAAATATTTTTGGAGATCATAAGCTGGAGAGTTTTAACTTAGCTAAAAATCAATCTGAAAAATCAATCAAATTAAGAACAAGAATTTTAAAGGCTCTTCCAAAAAGAGATGACAAAGAATTTCCTATCATCAGAAATATTA
>JBGSLN010000107.1:0-8284 GCA_041740675.1 Gammaproteobacteria bacterium
TATTTTGTTTTTTATAAAGTACAGCAAAATGTTGATCAACAATACCACGGCGTAATGCGCTATTAGTACAGATAAAAGATGGTATTTGATGTTTTTTAATAAAATCTTGCCATTCTAACTGAATATTTATTTCATCTTCTAATGCGATTACATTTGTCATTCCTAGATATGCGGCCTCAGATTGCAAGAAAAGACAACCTATTGAACGATATTCCAGTGTTAAGATTTCTTTACAAAACTTGAGAGCAGACAATAAAGCGGTTATTTGTTCTGTTGAAGTTTTTAATAAAATTGTATAACTAATAGATTTAGTCATAAGTATTAATTAAGCACTTGTGCACTTGAAAATAAAATGGCTTTTAGTATATTATCATAACCTGGAAATTACAAAAATTCCGGTCAATAATTTATTCTGATTCTGAGATCTAACTTTTTTCTTAACTCCTGAATAAAATGCTTTGAAACTTTTACAATTTTAAAGTATGCTTTAATGGCTGTTCTGGACATAGATATGCCAGGGTAATAGATGGAGAGGTGGCTGAGCGGTTGAAAGCGGCGGTCTTGAAAACCGTTGAGGGGTAACCCCCTCCCAGGGTTCGAATCCCTGCCTCTCCGCCATAATGTCAAGAGGGACATAGCTTGATTAAAGTGCTGATTGTCGCAGACCACGAATTATTACGTGTAGGTATCAGAAGACTTCTAAGTGAAGTTGACGACATTGAGATTGTTGGTGAAGCTAGTAGTGGCGAGCAAGCATTATCTTTAGCTCGTGAAACACATCCTGATATTATCCTAATGGATGTAAAAATGCCAGGTATTGGTGGACTTGAAGCAACCCGCCGAATTATAAGATCCCAATCAACCATTCATATAATTGCACTTACTTCATGTAAAGAAGAACCTTTCCCTTCACGGTTTATGCAAGCTGGTGCACAAGGTTATTTAACTAAAAGTTGTGGCTTTGATGAAATGGTTCTCGCTATTCATAAAATTTATGCTGGCGAACGGTATATTAGCCCTGAAATTGCCCAGCAGTTGGCCTTGAAAAATCTATCAGACGAAAAAGAAACACCTTTTGATAAGCTCTCCGAAAGAGAATTACAAGTAATGTTAATGATCACGAGTGGGCAAAAAGTACAAGATATTTCTGACAAACTTTGTTTAAGCCCAAAAACCGTCAATAGCTATCGATATAGATTATTTGAAAAGCTCAAGATTAATAATGACGTTGAATTGACTCACTTAGCGATTCGTCATGGAATGATCGGTAAAGATAGTTATCCTGAAGATGAATCCTCAGAGTCTGAATGACACTTCTTTTTGATTATAAAACTTTTGTTAAACAACTTACTTCTGAGCCTGGTATTTATCAAATGCTTAATGAAGCAGGTAAAGTACTTTATGTTGGGAAAGCTAAAAATCTTAATAAACGAGTTAGAAGTTATTTTGCTAAGCAACAAACTCCACGAATCGCTAGTTTAGTTTCACAAATTTTTGATATTAAAATAATTACCACCCAAACCGAAAATGAAGCTTTATTGCTCGAAAATAATTTAATAAAAAAATTAAAACCACGTTATAACATTTTATTTCGTGATGACAAAAGTTATCCTTACATTTTTATTTCAAGCGCTCATAAATATCCAAGTATTGTTTATCACCGCGGTGCAAAAACTAAAAAAGGAAAATATTATGGCCCATATCCCAGCGGTAGTGCAGTACGACACTTTTTAAATTTATTACAAAAATTATTTAAAGTCCGACAGTGTAGTGATAGTTTTTTTCAGAATAGAAGCAGACCATGTATGCAATATCAAATACATCGTTGCAGCGCACCATGTGTTGAAAAAATCTCCGAAGAAGCCTATGCTGAATCTATCCATTTGACAGAAATGTTTTTACAGGGAAAGAGCCAACAATTAATTATTCAGTTTATGGAAAAAATGGAACGTGCTGCACAAAATTTAAATTTTGAAGCAGCTGCCCATTATCGCGATACAATCACTAGTTTACGACAAATTCAGGAGCAACAAAGTGTAGTGCTTGATGAAGGTGATATTGATATTATTGCCCATTACGCTGAAATGCATCAAGCTTGTGTGCAAGTGATGTTTATTCGAAATGGCAGATTAATTGGTGATCACAGTTATTTTTGCAAGAGTCCTTATGAACAATCTGCTGCTGAAGTGTTTGAAAATTTCTTATCACAATTCTACTTTGATAAACGACACAGTGATGATATCCCAAAAGAAATTATTATTGAAACGAATATTAATAATAAAGCATGGTTAGAACAAGCCTTAACAGAACTTAAACAACTAAAGGTGAAGATCAAAAAACCTGAGAAAGGTGAAAAATTAAAGTGGTTAGAATTAGCAAAGAAAAATGCTAAAGCCGCACTGTTAACTCGATTAAATCAATCCCATAGTTTTCAGCAAAGATTTCAAGCATTACAAAAAGCCTTATCCCTTTCAACTTTGCCAAATCAGATCGAGTGTTTTGATATTAGTCATACTATGGGAGAAGCAACTGTAGCATCGTGTGTGGTTTTCACTCAAGATGGGCCTAAAAAACAATTGTATCGACGTTATAATATTACCAATATCACTCAAGGGGATGACTATGCTGCAATGAAACAAGTATTATTGAGACGATACCAGTCTCTGAAAGATAAAGAAGGAGTTATGCCTGACATTATCCTTATCGATGGCGGCAAAGGACAATTAAAACAAGCTGAAAATGTGTTAGAAGAGCTACAATTACCTGAAGTTCAACTCTTTAGCATTTGCAAGGGTCCTGGACGAAAACCGATTTACGATAGAATTTTATTACCCAAAACCTATCAAGAAATTAATTTATCGGCAGATGTTTCTGCATTTCATTTATTACAAAATTTACGTGATGAAGCCCATCGTTTTGCTATTAGCGGTCATATCGCAAAACGGGAAAAAAAACGCAACCTATCAATTTTAGAAGGTATAGAGGGAGTAGGGCAAAAAAGGCGAAAGCAATTGTTAAATTACTTTGGTGGTCTACAAGGTTTGAAAAATGCTAATGCAGAACAGATTGCCCAAGTGCCAGGTATTAGTTTAGAATTGGCTAAGAAGATTACAGACTATCTAAAAGACTAAGCATGAATATTCCGAACATATTAACTCTTTTACGCATTGTTGCGATTCCTTTTTTATTTTTATTTTATTATTTGCCATTTCCTGGTCATCATATTGTAACAGCAGTTGTATTTGCAGTTGCAGCAATCACAGATTGGCTTGATGGTTATTTAGCTAGACATTGGCATCAATCATCACCTTTTGGTGCTTTTTTAGATCCAGTAGCCGACAAACTATTAGTAGCAGTTGCCTTAGTCATTATTGTAGCCGAACATCCTATGTCGTTACTTGCTATACCAGCAGCAATTATTATTAGCCGAGAAATTGTTATTTCAGCATTGAGAGAATGGATGGCAGAATTAGGTAAACGTGCCAGTATTGCTGTTTCATTTATCGGAAAAATTAAAACTAGCGTTCAAATGATTTCACTGGTTATTTTACTTGCAATTGATCCACACAAACCTATTAACTGGTTTGGAATTTTGGGATATGTATGTTTATTTGTAGCTGCAGCATTGACTTTGTGGTCTATGTGTATGTATCTGCGAGTTGCTTGGCCCGAGTTTCATTTTAAGAAATAGCTTGATTAAAAGAAACTAGCTTGACAGAAAATCAGTTTCGATTACAATAGCAAATCTCAAGCGGGAATAGCTCAGTTGGTAGAGCACAACCTTGCCAAGGTTGGGGTCGCGAGTTCGAGTCTCGTTTCCCGCTCCATCTTTTGATTTACCCTTTTGTGGCTGGGTGGCAGAGTGGTTATGCAGCGGCCTGCAAAGCCGTGTACCTCGGTTCGATTCCGGGCCTAGCCTCCAAGCTTTGAGGTAATCAAATGTTTTTGCCCAGGTGGCGAAATTGGTAGACGCAAGGGACTTAAAATCCCTCGGGACTTATACTCCCGTGCCGGTTCGACTCCGGCCCTGGGCACCATTTTTTATAATAAAATCAATTAATTGAAAATTGTATTTATTCACCCTCTAATACATTAAATGTATAATAAAAATAGGGCGTGTATAATATATTTAACCCAATCCTTCTACAATTGCTACGCCATCAATATAGCCAGATGTTGTATTTTGTGTTTTATGTCCAAGAAATTTTCTTGAAGCTTCAAGTCCTTTTATGCGTTCCATATCAGTAGCGGCTTTATGCCTTAAATCTCTAAATTGAAATGATTCTGATATTAAATTATCTTTTAATGCCTTTTCAATAGTTGTGCTCCAGTATTTTGTGAAAGCATCATGTGTATATGGTTTTCCTTCACGATTGACTAATAGGTAGTCAATTCCAGTTATTCTATATTTATTATAAATGTTTATCTCTTGTATAATTGCTTTTAATTTAGGCGTCCACTGTACAAGTTTTTTAGGCATTGATTTTTTTGTTTTAGTAAGCTCTATTAAAAATCCTTTTTCAAGTATGTTTGTTCTTTTTAAATTTAAAACTTCAGTAGGGCGCAGCGCCATATAATAGGCTAATTGCATAGCGAAGTTGATAGGGTATTCTGCGACGCTTAAAGCGGCATTATATTCATGATCTGTTACGTTTCTATTTCTGCGATTTTCTGGGTGCTTCTTGACGCCCGTGCAAGGGTTAATTTTAACAACTCCCCATCGTATACCGTAACTAAAAATGTGAGATAAAAGAGCAAATTCTCGATTAGCTGCAATTTTTCCTTTTCTGCCGCGAATATCTAAATATTGATAAATATGTACGGGAGTAATATCAATTGCAGTCATATCACCGAAAAATTCTCTTATAAAACGAGCACGTCTTACTTCACTTTTATACGTTGATTCGGCTTTTTGGCCAGAAACTTCTATCATATATCGGTCGATAACTTTATAAAACGTTTCCATTTTGATAGGCTGAATATGAAGTTCGCTTAATGCTTGATACATTTCACTTAAATTTTTTCCAAGGGTTATCCATTTGTTTTCCTTAGTTAATAGTCGATAACGACCATTTTTAAAATAAACTCTATGGGGAAGATGTTTATGAGTTTTTCTTTTTCTAGGCATGGTTCATTAATCGTAAAAGGCCGTCAACATTTGGTTCTTTCTTATGAGTATTATTCTCTTTTATTATCTTTCCACCTAATCTTTGTTCAATATGATTGCGAAGAACAACGTTCGTTCCATCTATTCGCACATCAAATAAATATCCATGTTCTCCTAACCATTGCCTTTGTTTAGATGGTTGACTAGAACCCACTAATTCAGATAGTTCGGTTTTAGATAAAAATGTAGTTTGATATAATGTTAAGTCTTTCATTTTTGTTCCCAGTTAAAGCGATTACATTTATACCCAAACTCAAACAACAACTTTTGCAATAATTCACTGACTTTTCCATTCTTTATTTTAAATGCTAAGTTTTTCATAATTCACCTCTAATATTTAATTATTAAATTAGGGATTTGATTATTATCAATCGCTAAAATTATTCTTTTAGCTAAATCTTCATCTAACCCAAAACTAATAAGCTTTGTTTTTATTCCTGTTCTAATTGATGCGACATGACGCTTATTATTTTCTCTCGCTTCTTGTTCGAGTTTTTCTTGCAACGCTATTCTTTCTTGCTTAGCAATCTCTTCTTGTCTTGCTTGTTGAGCGGCTAATTCTGTTTGAATTTTTGCGCGTTCTTCGGTTGCAATTTTTGCTCGCTCCGCTTCTTGCGCTTTGATGATAAATTCTTGCTTTTCTCTTTCAAGCCTATCGAATAATAGTTTTGTTGCTAGATTAGCTTGCTCTTCAGCTTCAATGCGTATCTTTTCTTCACGTTCTTTTTGTTCACGCTCAGCAGCTTCTTTGCGTAATAGTGCTAATTCTTCTGCTTCTTTTTCTTTGATTAATTGCATTGCAAGAGCATCTCTAAGACGCTCAATAGCTTCCTCTTTTGCTTTGCGAGCTTCTAATTCAAATTCTTGATAACTTGAGTCGATAGGTAGCTTTTCTAATAGTTCAATAGTATCTTTAAGATAAGCACAATTACCATTTCCTTTGCCTGCATTTATAATTTCATCAATTTTCGATTTGTGAAAATTAATTCGCTTTGTATTGTTCTCTTCCCATTCCGTTACTGTAGTTCTAATTTCTTGTGCAAACTGAGACAATTCTGCATTAGCTTTTTTCTTGTTCTCTTTTAACTCGGCGATAATATTTAATACAGGTTTAATTTCTACTTCTTTTTGTGCTATTAGATTATCAATTAATGTTGTAATAGCTGTTTTAGTTTTTGTTACTCTAAAAGCATTGCTAATAATTTCTTTCCGACCTTTAGCGGTATTTACATCTGCAACTAATGGTTTTACTTTGTTGCGAATATCTGCAATGATTAAATCTATTTTAGAAACGGTCTGTAATTCTTGGCCTATTGGAATTATTAATAATTCATCGTTTATTTCGTTCATAATTCACCTTGTTCTACGTGGAACTTTAGTTATCACCATCTTCAAAGTTTCTAAAAATTACATATTTAAATAGTTTTGCTAGTAGTTTTTTCATTGTTTCACCTAAATATTTTTAATCATTATCAAAAACAAAATTGACGATAATATTAATGATGTCCAGATTACTATTTCTAATGTTGGCGTCATTTTATTCCTCCGGTGGTTGTGGCATATCCAGCCAAGCCCAATGCGTTACTCTGTTAACAGCAACGCCATGATCATCAAAAAAAATTCCTTCAAAATAATAAGTTTTTATTATTATTCCACCCGCATATACCCAGCAATTCCCTGCAACAAGAGGAAAATTAGAAAGTTCGTTTCCAATAAAATGCCAAGTTACTTTCATACTTCTTCTTCTGTAATTTCAAAAACAATATCTTTCTCATAGATAAAAGAATCGCCATGATTATTATGTAATAATATTATTGAACCAACTCCTTTATCGGTAATTACTTTAAATATGAAATCATCAGGATACTTCTTAAGTTCTTCTTGCAGTTCTTTGTTAGTCATTCTATAACCACCGTATTGTAATATTTAGAATAAGGATTGTTTTTTATTCCAATTTTATTTTCATTAAGCGTATATAATAAAAAATTATTATTAGATAAAAATAAAACCCCATACCCATTTTCAGTCCCTATCTTTACTTCACTATTATCTGGGAATGTTTTTAATATTTCCTGGAATTCTTTGTTAGTCATAATTTATCCGGTGGTTCGGGACATTCTATTTCTGCCCAGTGTGTTATATCCTCATTAATAAATCGATCAAGCTCCCAAAAATTTTTACCATCAAAATATGCTAAAAACACAGATTTAAAATCAGAATCACGATATACCCACGTGGTATCTCCAGCTTCAGGCAATCTATCGCTACACTTAATCCAGTCTACTTTCATAGTTTATCTCATCAAATTAAATTACAATCTAATAATAATGTTTTACTTGTTTGGTCGTCAGATTTTAATAATTCTTTAATAATCCCAATACAATATTTATTAAGTTCATATTGATATATTCCAATAGTAATTTCTAGGTTATAGGGATACTTCTTAAGTTCTTCTTGTAGCTCTTTATTGGTCATAATTGATTCTCCTCAATAATGGTAACCGTCGGAACGAATTGCACGTTCTTGAGCGATATCTCTCCTACAGGGGAATCGAACCCGTGCCGCATACCACCGTTTTTATTCGTGCGGTCTTTAAAGTCTGTAGTCGTTTCACTGTCAACGCCGCGACGGTCTAAATCGTTAACTTTTTAATTGTGCAACAACATCATTAATTTTTGTTTCGTTGATTTCACCTGTGTCTGGATTGATGCCGGACTCATAATCTATTTTTTCAAAGTCAGTTGATGATTCTTCAACAAACACTTTACTGTTATATTGCTCACCTCTGTCAGCATCTTCATCTAATATAATTGCACGTTGGATTTCTACGGATAATGGAAGAAATTTAAATAATCGCCTAACCGCTGTTTTGCACGCCATGTCTTCAAAAGACGTATTCCATGGACTAAATTTTTTAGCGTAATCATTACTTATTTTTTCTAATTGCTGGTTTTTTAACTCATTAATTTTGCCACTCTCAACAAAGTTAAATTGATATCCTTCGTTTTTTAACTTAACAACACAGTACGCACCTCTAAAATCTCCTTTTTTATCCCAGTCAGGAACATGTCTTAGCTTTTCATGTATGCCATATTCAAATTCAAATATTTCACCTTG
>JBGSLN010000108.1:0-1924 GCA_041740675.1 Gammaproteobacteria bacterium
CTCTGAAAGTTCAGAACCTGAAACTATAGCTTCTCAATGGAATAAAAGCATTAAAGAAAATAAATTAGGGAAAATAAATCATAGCATCACTTTTGGAAATTCTAACCTTCCTGATCTAAATGCTGCTGTAAAAAGACCAACGCTTATTGATCGGCTTGAAGGCGTTGAACAGGATGCTGTAAAAAATAAAAGCCATGGAAAGCGCTAAATTTTAAGCTTTGCTTAGCCGATGACAGAAAGTCGCATCTTCTGCAGCTATAATCGGTATAGAGTGATCACAGATAAATTTGCAAGTTTCCCGTCATTGCCAGCAAAGGGATGACGGGATTATTTTATTGCAAATGCTAAAACATATAAATTCAAGTGCGATGAGTATATAATAAATCCATAATAACAAAAATATTCGGAACAACGTATGTGTCGATTTGCTGCATATTTGGGTAAGCCCTTGTTAATGAATGAAGTAATTACTAAACCTAGAGACTCGTTGATAAAACAAAGCTCTGCTGCTCTAGAAAGTGATATCTCTATTAATGCTGATGGATTTGGTATTGGTTGGTACAATTTAGAAGTCAGTGAAATTCCTGCAGTCTTTGTTTCAGTTTCTCCTGCTTGGAATGATGTTAATTTAAAAAATATTACTCACCAGATCGTTTCAAAATGTTTTTTTGGACATGTCAGAGCCGCAGCAGAAGGTGGCGTAGGGCCTTTTAACTGCCATCCATTCCATTACCGAAAATATATGTTAATGCATAATGGCGGCATTGGTGGGTTTAAAAAAATTAAATTAGATATTTTTAATTTATTAGATGAAACTTATTTTTATAATATTAAAGGCACCACCGATAGCGAAACCATGTTTGCCTTATGGCTTACTTTTTTTCATCGTACTAAAAGAGATCATGCCGGTATGATCTCTGCTTGGCGGGAAACATTAGCAACTATTCGCTCATTGCAAGAAAAGCATAATATTAAAGAATCTTCTTATATCAATTCCTTAGTAACAGATGGTACTCAAATTGTTGGTGTCCGTTATAGCTCTTATCCTGATCAGTGTTTGACGTTGCATTATGTTTATGGTGACGACTTTATTCATACTAAAGAAGGTGTCCATATGATTAATGCTCATTGCAAAACAAAACCAAATGCGATAGTGATTGCTTCTGAAAAACTTACTATGCATAAGCATGAATGGGATGATGTACCGCCACAACATATTATTGCTGTTGATCCCAAAAAAAATATTCAACTTTTGCAATTGTAAGTTGATGACTTTTATTGATAAATTGTAACAAGTCTGTTACAAAAAAGTTCTTAGTTGAAATAATCTAGTAACACTGAGTGAGTATTATAAGGATTATAAGATAAACTTGCTTTTGATTAGTTCTAACTAGATCTAAGAAAGAGTCAGGAAAAGTTTTAACAGTTTGTAAAAGTCGATGGCCGATGTATGATGACTCAGTTTCAATTAAATTATTTAGAAGAAGTTGATGTAGAGATTCGGCAAGAACATGAAGCATGGATAAAATCACGTCGATCACTACTAATCAAATTCCAATTAAAGCTAAAACCTGAAAAAGATTTTGACTACGGTTTATTAAATTTTCCAAATTTTTGGTCAGGAACAAGAATTAATGGCGCCTCAATTCAAACAACTAAAAAGGAATCAGAATCCTATTATGCTTGGATGCATGATCAGATCGAACTAGCAAAAATACGACCTTTCTATAATAAAAAACTTTTAAAAAAATTAAAAGAATTCGAGAATGAATACCAAGAGTTTATAAATCGTCTTAAAGAACGATTTTTAGCTAAATCGATTCAAACAACTCTGACTGCATTGAATAAACAAAATGTTGTTGAAAATCAATATCAGCTAGAGGAATTTTATCAGGGAAATTCTTTATCACCAATTAACTTGCAA
>JBGSLN010000109.1:0-4059 GCA_041740675.1 Gammaproteobacteria bacterium
TATTGAGTGCAGCTGCAGCCATTTTTGCCCACATAAATCCAAAAATAACTAAGGCTGAAAAATGTAAATAATCAACTGAAACAGTACCTGATAAGTCTGGATCTTCTTCAGAATTATTAATAATCCATTCGCTAACACCAACTAAGTCAGCCAAAGCTAATTCTAATGGTTCAAGAAACTCATGCATTTTTTCATTATGTCTATGGTGTGTGATAAATTCAGAAATAATTTCTGACAATTGGCTGAAGTTTTGTCCTTTGTCCATTATTAATTTACGTCGTACTAAATCAAGTGCTTGGATGCCATTTGCACCTTCATAGATTTGGGCGATACGTGCATCGCGCACAAACTGTTCCATGCCCCATTCTTTGATATAACCGTGGCCGCCTAAAACCTGTAGTCCCAAATTACATGCTGTAAAACCATAATCAGTAAAAAATGCTTTGATGATAGGAGTGGTTAAAGCAATCAAGCCATCGGCATTTTTCCGGAGGGTTTTATCAGAATGATGGTATGCAATATCAACTTGTTTACCTACCCACAATGCAAATGCACGAGCAGCCTCATTATAAGCTTTCATCGTTAATAACATGCGACGTACATCAGGATGCACAATAATTGGATCTGCCATTTTTTCTGGATGCTTTGTTCCAGAAGGTGCGCGACTTTGTAAACGATCTTGAGCATATATCAATGCATTTTGATAGGCTACTTCACTTAAACCTAAACCTTCTAAACCGATATTTATTCGTTCTAAGTTCATCATTGAAAACATTGCTTGCATGCCTTTGCTTTCTTCCCCAATCAGGAATCCTGTAGCAGCATCAAAATTCATCACACAAGTTGAAGAGGCCTTAATACCCATTTTATGTTCGATTGATCCGCAAGCAACCCGATTCCGTTCACCTAAAGCTCCATCTTTATTTACTAAAAATTTTGGCACTAAAAATAAGCTAATGCCTTTAACACCAGGGGCTGCGTCAGGCAATCGTGCCAGCACAGTGTGAATGATATTGTCAGTCAAATCATGTTCCCCAGAAGTGATAAAAATTTTCGTACCCGTGATCTTATAAGAACCATCTGTTTGAGGTTCCGCTTTTGTGCGCAATAAACCTAAGTCAGTGCCACAATGTGATTCAGTCAAACACATCGTGCCGCTCCATTCACCACTAATTAATTTTGGTAAATAAGTTTGTTTTAGTGCGTCAGATGCATGTTTTTGAATGGCCTGTACAGCACCTTGAGTCAATACTGTATATAAACTAAAAGAAACATTAGCTGATGCCAGCATTTCATCTAAGCAAATTTGTAATGTTTTAGGTAAACCTTGTCCGCCATAATTTGGATCAGCATTTAATGCCATCCAACCGCCAGCGACAAAATTTTTATATGCTTCTTTAAAACCTTTTGGAGTTGTAACTTTCCCATCTTTAAATTGTGCGCCTTCCGTATCACCTGATTGATTTATGGGCATTAATTCATTTTCAGCAAATTTGGCTGCTTCTTCTAAAATAGGTTCAATCATGTCTGCATCAATTTCACTGTAAGCAGGCAATTCTTTAACATAATCATTAAAATAAAAAACTTCATTTAATAAAAATTGCATGTCTTTCACGGGTGCATTGTAACTCGGCATGTTGATTCCTCGATCATTTAAAATTTAGGGAGATTATAACCTGGTTTTTGAGGGATTGTAATCAATGAAATATCTGCAAATCGTAAGGAGTGAGATAGTTAGCGGTGTAAAGATGGTGCAGGGGTTGGCTCATGCCGTTCTTCGAGTTTAAGGAGGTCATCGACAATTTCTTCCGCAGCGGTCAATGCAATATTCATCGGGGTCAATTCTACTGCATAAAGCGCTTCATAGAGTCCTTTAGCTAAGATATTTTCTTCAGCATCAATAATATCATGAGTATTTTGTTTGGGTACGCCAGCATCAAAATCATCTCCCAAATTTCCTCTATCGGTAAATCCCAGCGGATTGTTAAGTGGGCCTTCCCAGCCGCCAGTAACTCCAGCACCCATTACTTGGTTAACATAAGAAGCAGTTGCATTCGTATTACATACACCACCTTGAAAGTTTAAAGATCCTGTTTGCAAAGTTGGACCATTACTATTTGTCATCCTTAAGGCATCAGGCGTGTGTCTCAATTGATTACTCTTAAGTAATCGTTGCATAATATCTGCTGTACTTGAAAATTTTAATACAGGAGTCATTTTACACCCCCTATTTATTTAAAACTACATCTTCATTATAGATGAAATTATGAAGGTTCTAGAAAAAGTCAAAAATTTCAATTATACTTATTATCAACTAGGTAAAAATATGGTAATAGTACTATGGCAAAGTTTTCACCGACTGCGCATTGGAGGGATTCAGCAAGACCCACACGATTTTTTTTGATAGATTATCGCGCTGCTTTTCCATTATTATTATTTTTACTACATATTAAAGTGTGGACTTTTCTTACGGCAGTAGCGGTTATGTTATTTCTAACTGTGTTAGAGCGGTATGGCTTTACAGTTTCGGTATTTTTCCGTTGGTTACGTTCAACGCTCGCGGGGCCACGGAAGAATTCTAGTCCTTGGTGGAAGACTTAATATGGCTGATCTTACTCAAGAATTAATCAAAATAGCTAAAACAATGCAAGCCAATTTTACGCTGAATGATCGGGGCATTGCTTTTGAAGAAGTATTTAAAGATACTGGATTGTTGCCCGCAATTGCGAGACGAGCAGATCAACTTTGCTCGCTTTGTCTCGGATATGGAATCGGTATTTCTTTTGATGAAGCGGAAAAATCATTATTAGGGGTTAAAGTGGTTTTTGATGATGTCACTCCTAATGTGCTGCGTTTTATGTGTATTACCGATGTTTTATTTGAATTGATCAATAGTGCAGCTAATAAAGATTCGACCCCGCTCGATGAACTGATGTATGATTAAGGAGAGTTATTCAGTTTGAAGTGTTAGCCTGTACTTGTTGTGCTCTTCCCAGCAATTGAAGTAATTTAAACAAGTCACTGGATCAGAATTAAAGTAAAAAATGACATTAACGAAGTAACTTATTGATTTTGTATGGTGTATAAGTATAGGAAAATGCTGAAATTAAAAAAATATTTTGTTTTTTGTTAGTTTCTTAAGGATTTGTTAAGGTTAATGAGATACAATGGGTATGTAAAGAAGTAAAATTGTGAAACACGTAAGGATATGGGGTTTTGCGATTAACTTAGTATGAGTAAAATGAATTTTAATCGCTCTGCTTTTCAAGGGAATGAATAGTAGAATGAAGAGTGAGAGCAGTCATGGCAAGCTTTAGTGCATTTGGTCATAAAAATCATGCTATCAGTGCAGCAGGTGGAAAAAACTGGGGTGCTGTTGCAAACAGCGATCCAGATTCTGGTAACCTGCAAGAAGTTGATTATACAGCTGCAAATACAACGCTGAAAAGAAATTTTGAACAAGTTAAAGGAACCGCTGAGCGATTTGTGGATGCTCAAGCTAGTAGAGAGACAGATAAAGCTAAACATGACGTTGGTCAAAAAATGGTTCTTATGTTGGATGAGATATCAAATGTTGTAGAGACTCCTGTACATGCGAGTGTTAAAACCAACGCAGCTGTTGTTGATGAACAAGCTGCGCCAAAACATCGTTCACCTAGCCCTGGTCGTTCATAAAGATTATAAATCGAATCTACAAGCCGAGTTATCTCGGCTTTTTTATGATATCTTCTATTTCAAATTGTTTTAATGAAATTTTTTGGTAAATAATTTACAATAAAATAAAAGGAGTAGAGTTATACCACTATGGCAAAAGTAAATGATGAATTAAAACATAGTCTTGATGTGATCAAGGCATTTGATAAGGCTATTGCAGAAGGTCCGTGGGATCACAGCAGTTTTTTTAGAGCCATTGGCAATAAATTAATTGAAATTCGTGATCAATATAAAAAAGACTTACGTTTAGATGCTGAAGTTGATCCAACTATACCTGCATCTGTAGCTAATCGAATAGCACAACGCTACGGGTTGATTGAGGTTTTCATTGTTCTCTACAATTCG
>JBGSLN010000110.1:0-1922 GCA_041740675.1 Gammaproteobacteria bacterium
GGAAATAGTAATTAAGGTTGAAATTGTTTCTTGGTTAATTTCTTTTTTCGTTTTTGGTAATAGCACAAAAATCCGCATTAACGGTCCACTATTTTGTAGGAAAATCTTATTAATATTTTCTTCAACAAGGTTCTGCCAATCGATTTGATTTTCTATTATTGTAATAGAAATAGGTTTTGATCCTTCGATAAAATAAAGATCGTTGTCTTTTTCTTCAATATGGCAATTAAGTAAAAAGTGTTTCTTTTGTAAGGCATCAATAATTTGGAATAATAATTCAAAATCCAAAGGGCCTTTTATTTGACTCGCAAAGAATGGTGCTGTGACCTCTCCTTGTTGCATGAGAACTAATTGCATGCATTCTAAGCTACCCGCTTTACGTAGTTGTTTTGCTTTGGATGTTGAAGTCATCAATATTATCTATTTTTGTGGATTTATTCTAGAGTCTGTTGACATTTCACCCTTTGATTGTAAATAATGCATTCACAATCAAAGAAATACTCCCAGCGATCAAGAAAATCTTGTTGCTTTTATAAATATCCTTTAGATTTTTAACTTTTATATTGTCTTTCCAAGAACCGAAATACTGTTCTTAATCCCATCGCCTCTCCACCTTTGGGTCGGCCAGGCTTATCAACCACGTTCCACGCCATTAAATCAAAATGGAACCATGGAATATCTTCATCAACAAATGATTGTAAAAATAAAGCTGCTAAGATTGCTCCGGCATAACCAGATTCAGAACAATTATTAATGTCAGCAATGCCGCTGTCTAACATGCTGCGATAGCTAGCATATAATGGCAGCTGCCAAACTAAATCATTTTCTGCCATACTAATTTCAGCCATGAAATTAGCACTGTCTTGATCATTAGAAAACATCACTGGAATTTCAGTACCCAAAGCAACCTTTGCGGCACCCGTTAACGTTGCAAAATCAATGATGAGATCAGGTTTATCTGCTGATGCCGCTGCAAGAGCATCTGATAAAACTACTCGCCCTTCTGCATCAGTATGACCAATTTCAACCGTGAGCCCTTTGCGCGTAGGAATAACATCGCCAGGACGATAAGATGAACCCGACACAGCATTTTCAACAGCAGGAATTAATACTCGTAAGAACACCGGCAATTTAGCGTCCATAATCAAACTTGCTAAACCTAAAGCATGTGCTGCTCCACCCATATCTTTTTTCATTAATGACATATCAGCGGCTGTCTTTAAATCTAAACCACCTGAATCGAAACAAACGCCTTTACCAACTAAGGTGATTTTTGGATGGTTAACATCACCCCAACTTAAATCAATCAATCGTGGTGCGCGAGTACTCCCCCGACCAACAGCGTGTATAGCAGGATAATTTTCTCGTAATAAATCTTCGCCAACCACTTCTGCAAACTCCGCTTTATAATGTTTGGCTAGTGTTCTTGCAGCAAAAGATAATTCCTCAGGCCCCATATTTTCAGCAGGTGTATTTATTAAATCACGCACTAAATAAAATGCTTGTAATTGCGCTTGTACCCATTCATGAGACTGATTTTCTGGAATCACTAAGGTTGCAGCTTCTCGAATTGGTTTTTTATAAGTATTATAGCTGTAGGCCGCTAGGCCCCATCCTAATGCTAATTCTTGCCATAAAATTTCATGTGAAGTTTCTAAAGCATAAAAGCCAACAGGAAGGCTCATTGGTAAATGTGCAATACTCCAAAGATCAGGTGTTTCATCTATACCCACTAATACTTTATTGATTACGCCTGTACGACTTGGAATCATGCAATAACTATTTTTTTTGCTTTTGTAGTTATTACTCATTAACCAATTCAAAGTAAATTCATCTTGCTGACGTAACCAATTTTCATACTGACTTTCAGCAACCAATACTAAAGAAACAATTTCTTTGACCCGATCTTTAGCAACAAAATA
>JBGSLN010000111.1:0-7471 GCA_041740675.1 Gammaproteobacteria bacterium
GTTTTTAATAATGACTATAATGCATTTAGTACTGTCAGTACAATTTCAGTAACTCCTTTTCAACAGGAACAATTTTTTTACCCTGCACCAGGAAGAAATTATTCTATTTCGATAGGATTTAAATTACAATGAAATATCGCACAGGAATTGTTTTAGCATTATTGCTACACATAATGATCTTAGTGGTTATGACAACAATTTATTGGCCAAATAATCAAAAAGTTGGAATGCCATCAGTTAATATTATGCAGAGTTATGTGTATGCACAGAAACAGTCAGGTCAAACTTTACAACAAAAACAATTAGAGTATACCAGTGTCAAGGCGAATGAAGAGAAACAATCCAAGTTTGTTCCAGTTTCTGCGTCTAAGGGGATAAAAAATAGCGTCAATCATAAACGTATGAGTGATATTTCAGAGAAAACCACACAAAAATTAAATAATAAAAGAATATCAAAGAAAAGCTCAATAATTTCAAATCTAACACGAGGGCAATATAACCAATTACTTCTTTTATTGCATAATGCAATTGCAAAAAATCAAGTGTATCCGACTAATGCACAAATATTACATCAACAAGGTACAGTGATTTTAGATTTTACCTTACATGTTTCTGGTGAAATTACTGATATAAAAATAGAGAAAAGCAGTGGTTTTGGATTGTTAGATGATGCGGCCATTGCAGCGGTCCAAAGTATTAACCCTTTTACTGCAATGAAAATACAAGATGATCATCAACTTGATATAGAAATTAATTTTAATCTTTAAGAGCCTGTTGCTATGTCTCCTATACAGAACATAAATCGTTGATTTTTGAGCACCGTAGCGCAGTTTACATAGAAATAAATGAGAAACAGAGCACAGGAAACCAACGATTTCCGCAGACCCTAAGCTGATGTATTTTTTAATAGCAGTCGAATTTCATTCATCAAATCATCATATAAATGATCAATTGCTACTTGAGAAAATTCATCAATTATAGCAGACTCCATACTATTACAACTTTTTTCTAAATCAATCAGATGTAAATAACTTGCTGCACCATGAACATAATGTACAACACTTCTAAAATCATTTAAATCTTCATGCTTAAAAGTTTTTTCTAATTCGACTGCTTTGGCTGGTAGTTCTTGCAGAAATTTAATTAAAATTTCATTCATAATGGAAGACTTTTTAGATAAATCAGGAAAAGTTGGTAAAAAATCTGATTTTTCTGAAATCCAATTCTCAAATAAAGCTTTAGCGCGATTCATAGATAAAGGCTTTTTGATTACTTGTTGTATACCTGCATTTAAACATTGTTGAATGCTAGATTGTGGGATGTGTGCAGTCAAAGCAATAATAGGTACTGGCAAACGAGAGTGGTCTGCTTCAAATAATCTGACCTGTTTTGCAACTTCTAATCCAGAAATGTCAGGTAAGCCAATATCTAACAAGACCAAATCATATTTTTTATTTTTAATTTTATTAATTGCTTCTCTACCATTTATAGCAATATCAATTTCACAATTCAAAGGTGCAAATACTAACAAAGCTACTTTCCGCGCAATTTCCGTATCTTCTATTAACAGGACGTTGGCTTTATTAATATTACTAGTTTGAACACTCGTAGTTTTTTCAAAGACAGATGATACTTTTTCTGATTTTTGTTTCATATTGGTTCTTCGTTTCCTCGGCATATATTCCTGTACTAAATATTTTTTTTCAGTTGTGCTGGCAATTTTTAGAGTTAGTAAAATTGAGAATTTAGATCCAGCATTTTCTAAACTCTCAATCAAAATCTTTCCATCCATTAATTCAACAAACTGTTTGACAATATAAAGCCCAAGACCACGACCAAAATATTCACCTTCATAGGCGGAAGTCAAGCGTTCAAATTGTTGAAAAATTTGTTCGTATTTATCTTTGGGGATGCCAATACCAGTGTCTATCACATCAATTTTCACTAAAACAGATGAAATGTAATTTTCAACCAAAGTCACATCAATATTAATGTAACCTTTCCGTGTGAATTTAATTGCATTGCTTAATAAATTCATTAAGATCCGATGTAATAGCTGACGTTTACCAACTAAAATTTCAGGAATATTTTTATCAAAAGAATAGTTAATTTCCAAAAATTTTTGTGTGGCAGAACTTTTCATTAAATTATAAACAGCAAAAATTAAATGCTCCAGATTAAAGACTTGATCTTGTTTGGGGACAAGACCTAAATCTATTTCTGTGATTTCTAGGATTTCATCAATTAAAAGCATCACTTGTTCGGCACAGCTTTGTGCGTCATAAGCTATTTGATTCAATTCGCGATCTTCAATTTGATTACTCAAATGCTCAGTGAGAACGGCAAGACTAGCTAATGGGGTGCGGAGGTCATGACTTAAATTTGCTAAAAACTCACTCTTAACTTTATTGGCATGTTCTAGGGCAATTTCCGTGCGCTTCTGCTTAGAAATATCAGTAGAAATACCAACAATTCCAATTACTTCACTCTTTGCATTATATAATGGTACTCGAGTTGATAAAAAGTAGAGTAAGTTGCCTTGCGTATCAGGAATTGGAGGTTCTTCCACATTTGCTTTTGGCTTACCTGAGTGAATGACTTCAAGTGTGTCATGTTCAAAAGAAATGCCTTGGTCTTTGGACCAGTTCCCAATGGAAGCCATTTCTGCAAAAGTGAGATTATAAAATTGTTGTTGTTCTGAAAGACCAAACATGTCTAGTACATTTTGATTACAACCAACACTTTTGCAGTCTTTGTCTATCCAATAAACATTGCCAGGCATACATAAAATTAATTTATTGTAGTAATCAATTAGTTGCTCGATCAATTTTCGAGAATCAACAGGTTGCTTTTCTAATAACTTTAAAATTTTTTCATGCAATTCAATCAATGAATGCTCTTCAGTTGCTAACGCGATGCGGTGTTTTTGATTCATGCTATGCAAGTAGCCTTAGTTATATTATTTGCCATAAAATTTCTTAATTTACTAGTGTCGTCGAGAGGAATATTCCTTTAATTGAGAAGATTTTTCAGCTGTATTATTAGTCTCTTTTTTTAGATTCGAAATAATACATGCAATGCAAAGTATTAAACTATGCAGAAAAGAGGGTATCACACCACGAACATTCAAAAAAAATTTTACTGAACTAGAATTTTGTTCCATAGTGATTTGTTTTCTAGGATTAAAAAAGAAAGAGCTAGAAATTCGGCTAACTGCTTGTCCATTATCATCACTCTGTATAATTTTGAGCAAATCTTCATTATCTTTAGCTTCTACGCCAACATTTACCACTGTATGTTCACTTTTTTTAACATGTCCCAGAATATTACGTAAAGTGTCCCTTGGTTTAAAATGCTCATTAATAGCTTGCATTAATGGTTCGTGTATTTGTTCCGCGGTTTCTGGAGTAACTCGAAATAAATTATTGTCCTGTGTATTGTCATAATAAAGTACATTTGGAAATACTTCAATTACACGACAATCTCCAAAGACTGATGCAAGACTTTTATTATAATTGTTTGCTATAGGTTTTTCATCCCAAGAGTGAAATGCACAAACCTCAAAATCTTTTTTATTATCGGCATTTTGTGCTTGATTGGCTATTGCTATCATCATTGAATTAGATAAATGTTGTAACTCTTCAATTGTTGCGGGTAGTTTTTTTTTCTCGGCTCGAGCTTGGACAATATTTTCTGGCAGTATCTTGCGCCAAGCATCTCTGTGAGTGATATTTATTGAATTATCTCGTAAGGCTTGTAAAATTATATTTACAATTTTCAATTCTAATAATGATTCTTGATAATTCATAGAAAGATCTTTTTCAAAATTTTTTTTGATGAATTCTGTAATATCACCTAGATTGTCAAATGGAGAACCAATCTCGATTTTAATACCAGCCTCAGTAGCAAGAGTTTCAATGACAGTTCTGTGTGCCGCTGATCTTTCTTTAATAGCCGTGGAATAGCTCTCTTGAGCTGTATTTTTTAACTTATTTTTGATTATCAACTCCAATTCTGAAAGTACATAAGACGGTTCAGGTAAATGATAATGAATGATCGGATCTATTTTACCAGAAACAGCGTTAATGAATTTTAATTGTTTCTCAAATAGAGCGAACATGACCATTTCATAAGGAGACCATTGAGATGAATGATGTACCTCACAAATCTTTTGTCCTTCTGATAGACTTATCACTAAACTATGATTAATTAAAGAAAACTTTTTTCCATCGGTTGTTTTCCCTTGTAATGCTCCTGCAAATAAGCAATTTGCCATCACATAACGTTTCGGTGGCACCGCACTCAAAGATGGCGTCAAAGAACATTTATTTTTATTGGTAGACCAAGCATTCAGTAAGATTATTTCTTTTTTGCCATCTCCATCAACTTTCTCTACAGGGATGAATGCAGTATCACGAAATCGGTAGTCAAAAATAACATTTTTTTTATCGCCTAAAATCCATGCGCTTGTGTTTTCAGTAGCTAGTAATTTTCTGCTTCTAGTTTCAGATTTTCTTAGCTCCTTATGATCTGCTTTTTTTTTGCTTTTAATTTCAGTTAATCGTTTGATAGCGTAATCAACATCTGCATAATTGATAGTAGGTGCCTGTAGCATTACATTAAGTGTAATTTTTTCATACTCTAATTTTTTTAACTCGGCATCCTCTGTATCGCTTTCATGATGGCTAGATTTTTGTTTAGATTTTTTTAGGCGCTGTGTTTGTGCAATCCGATTATTAACATATCCAAGTATATAATTTATAGTATTTTTGAAAGTCGTTAATATTTTAGATGGGTCTACATTTTTTATTTGAGTTAGAATCAAATTTTTAGCTTGTTGGCAATCTTCTATAAAAAGATCAATTTCATCATGAGCTAATACAGTTGGTGAAAATCCAAGAGTATGCCCATGAAAATAAATTTGAGAACCATTTTCTGGATTTAGGCTGTCTTGGCCAACATCATCAACAATAACTATCAAACCATCTCGGCGGTTAAAAATGTAAGGCACGTTTTGATCAAGCAAGCTAATATCTCCTTTAGAAATTACATGAACAGCTAAACTTTCATTGGTAATTTTATTGTGTATTTCTAATAATTTTATACTATTCAGTGGATAGTTAAAAGAGGGAAACATTTTAAATTTAACTAAAGATCACTTAAAGAGATCAATATTAGTTAAAATTTAATTTTCGCGTAAAAAGTCATGTTTTAATTAAATTAACCACATAATTCATTAATAAGATGTATATACTTCTGTTTAGATGTTGTGGGTAAAAAGCTTGCTTCGAAGCTATTAATAGCAAACTGGGCAAGTTGTGCTTTAGTGAGAGAAAATGAGTGTTGTACTGCTAAAAAATTTTCTTCAATATAACCACCAAAATAGGAAGGGTCATCAGAGTTAATCGTGACACACAGGCCTAAATCCAAGAATTTTTTAATAGGATGTTCTGCCATTGAATTGAAAACACGCAATTTAATATTAGACAACGGACAAACAGTCGCAGGAATTTTTTTTCTTTTAAAGTAAGTTACTAATTTTTCATCTTCAAGACAACGCACCCCATGATCAATGCGTTTTACATTTAATAACTTCAAAGCTTGCCAAATATAATCAGCTGGTCCTTCTTCACCAGCATGTGCAACTGTTAAAAATCCTTCTTGTTGAGCTTTAGCATAAACACGTTTAAACTTTTCAGGAGGATGATCCACTTCAGATGACTCAAGTCCGATTGCAATAATTTTGTCTTTATAAGGCAAAGCCATTTCTAAATCAATAAAAGCTTGTTCTTCAGAAAGTTGGCGATTAAAGCATAAAATTAATTCGGAAGTGATTTGCAATTTTTCTTTGGCATGTTGCAAAGCAAGGTGGATGCCATTGAATAGCGTTTTAAAAGATATGCCTCGTTCAGTATGACATTGCGGTACAAAAAATATTTCAGCATGTTTCACGTTTTGTTTAGCAACTTTAGAAAAATAAGCCTAAGTTAAGTCGTAGAAATCTTGTTCAGTGTTTAATACAGTACATCCTTGATGATATAAATCTAAAAATGATTGTAGATTATGAAAGTTATATGCATGTCTCACAGCAGTAATATTAGGAAAAGGAAGATTAATCTTATTTCGTTTAGCTAACTCAAACATTAATTCTGGTTCTAATGTACCTTCAAGGTGTAAATGTAATTCGGCTTTAGGAAGTTGGCGGATAAAGTTTTGCATAGTTACCCCAAAGATGTGGAATAATTATTAATTTTACTATCACCAGATCATCGCTACAATTGGCAGATCTCGCACCATACTGTAAGCCTTTGTCCAATTCTATTCGAACTTAAGCAATTACCGCACTTTACACAAGTCGAATTGATTCGACCATACACCTTGAGTGATTGTTGAAAATATCCGGGTTTTCCCTCAATATTTTGAAAATCTTTTAAAGTAGTGCCTCCAGCCTTAATTGCTTTTTGTAAAACTTTCTTAATTGCATGGACTAAATTTTTACATTCTTTTAAAGATAATGATTTTGCAATTCTGTTTGGATTTATGCCTGCAAGAAATAATGCTTCATTTGCATAAATATTTCCAACCCCTACAACTACTGCATTATCCATGATCACTAATTTAATTGCCCGATTTTTTGTTTGTAACTTTTGTAATAAATATGCTGCTGAAAAAACAGCTGTTAAGGGCTCAGGGCCTAAACCTTTCAGCAACGAATGTATTGTTGAATTATTTTGCCATAAAAATGCCCCAAACCGGCGAGCATCATTTAATCGCAAACAAATATCATTCGAAAAAATAATTTCTACGTGGTCATGTTTCTTTAAGGGAGTACCTTTGGGTAACAGTTGTAAATATCCAGACATGCCTAAATGCAAGATAGCAGTGCCAACAGATGTTTCTATTAAAATGTATTTACCACGACGTCCAACATTCGAAACCACTTGTTTTTCTAATTGATAGACAGTTGTCGGAATTGGCCAACGAAGCTTTTTTGTATATATAATTATTTTTTGTATACTCTTATGGATAATATGTGGTGCAATTCCACATCGGGTTGTTTCTACTTCTGGCAATTCAGGCATAATTTTCGCTCATAATTATTAGCTGATGAAAATTATAGCGAAAATTAAATTGTCAGCAATATTTTCCCACTCTTGACTTGAGACTATGCCTTTATCCCTGTATGATCATATCAAGCAGTTGAATTCAACAAAACAACCAGAATAGGTGCATTATGATTTATGGTTTATTAAATTTACCATGGTGGGGTTGTCTCATAGCCTTATTAATTTTAACTCAAATTACTATTGCTTCAGTGACATTATATTTACACCGCAATCAATCACATCGTAGTGTTGATTTTAATCCAGTTATTTCTCACTTTTTCCGTTTTTGGTTATGGCTAACCACCGGTATGAGTACCGTAGCATGGGTCGCTATTCATCGCAAACATCATGTTGAATGTGAAACA
>JBGSLN010000112.1:0-10768 GCA_041740675.1 Gammaproteobacteria bacterium
TATTTCTTTAGGTGCATCAATTACAAACCTCAATTCATTTGGATGTGAATGCATACGGCCATTGTAATATAAGTGTACCGTATCGCGAATGCACACTCCTTCTCTAGGACGCAATTCAATCACATAATCAAATTGTGATGAATAATGTTTTTTTGATTGCGTTTCCATTTTGTTACTATATACAGGTCCTGAGTGATTTATAAGTGACATGTTATGGTTCCTTATTTATATAGCTATAATGAATTCTAAATAATACTGCTTTTTTAATCACGAATTATAAATTTTTTGCATATCGTCAACAAGAGTGCGCTCACCTTCACCTGCTAATCGATCAATACATGTTCTGACAAGAAAATGTGTCTTAAGTTGATTGACCTTGCAAAAAAGTTCATAAATATCACTTTCACGATCACCAATGCGAATACATAGCTCAGGCATATTAAATAACTTATTCGAGGATTCTCTGTTTTCTAGCCAACGGTAGATTTCTTTATTTTCAATGAGTTGTAAAGCTTCGCTTTTCCATAACTATCTTTACCATTAGAGAATAATTTTATTATGCCTATTTCTTCTGGATCTGAACGTTTATAAGAAAGTTCAGTATTGAAAGATTAGCCAAACGTTTACAGTATTCCCTCATATGCTTGGTTGTTATACTATTCGATTTCCTGAACAAAGAGTACTGTGAGAAATTCTTAATTGTCAATGGCAGATCTCTTAGAGTACATTGCTATCATTTTTTATAGTATATTTGTTGTTATTGTTTATAAAATTTTAGGAATCCACTCTTGCCTTCATTGACTAAAAATTTTGGTTGCAGTAATTCGAATTTCTTTTTTAAGGTGTCTAATTCGAAACGTAATTGAGTATTTTCATCCAAGACTGTTTCGTATTTTTGACTGAGTAGACCTTCTTTTTTCTGTGCAGCGCTTAGAGTTTCTTGTAACTGTTCGTTTTCAGTCTGGAGACTATCAAGTTGCTGGTTTAGATATTGATTTTCTTTGATAAGTTGCGTGTTACGCTCCGATTGCCCTGTGAATTTTTGCTCTAATGTTTGTACTTGATGGGACAGCCTTTCAAGTTCTTTCGTTTGCTCAGGGTTATTTTGTTGAATGGACTCTTTTAATAATCTAACTTCCTTTTTAAGACTATTATTTTCTAGACGAATGTCACTATTTTCTTCGGCCAATATTTGTTTTAATTCATACTCTGATTTTTTAAGTATCTTCTCAACGCTACGACGAATATCAGGAATGCCAGATAAAAATCCCCAAAATTTATAAGGTACTTTACTAAGTCGCTTTTCAGTATAACGCATGAGTTGCATAGCCGTTTGCGCATGCTCAATTAAGCCTCTTAACTCACCTAATAATAATGACATTTCTTTCGTCAGATTTTTTTCTTCGTCCTCATAATTATCTAAGGTGTTTGATAATTCAGTTTTTAATTGCGCGTATAACATAACATCCTCTTAGTAGGTTAAAGTCGTTGCTAATGGTTTTTCAGGTAACGAAGGAGTTTCATCGGGTAATAATGTTGCATTCAGATAAAACTTACTAAACAATCCTCGCTTAGTTGAACGCGATTGCAAAAGATTGAATGAAACAGGCTGCAAGGTGGATTGCAACTGTGCATGTAGTGCATGGAGGCACAGCATTTTTTGTTTTAACGGTTTCTGTTTTTGATTTATTTCTTGAGCTGCTTGATGAGCGTGTATGCTGGCTTCCAAGAGTGGCTTTACGGCTTGAATATCATCGCCCAGAAGACCAACCAACCGTTGTTCTGATTTTTTCAGTGATAGTGCTGCTAATGGTTTATTTTCTTGGACTGCTTTATCACGGATTTGCATCAGGATCCGCATATGTGAAAGCGTATACTCTAAGGTGGGATGTGACAGTAACGTCTGTTCAATTTTTTCATCAAGTTGTTGAGTGTCTTTTTGATATCGAGTCATTAAAAATTCTTCGGCGAGTTGTGTCGCTAAGGCAAGGCATTTACATTTTAAAGACCGTGGATTATGTTGCACGGACTGAATAGCAAGCAAATAGTATGTCAAAGGTAGTCCTGCAAGAGTAACTGATTGGCCTATCGCATTGAACACAGTCTGTGCGGATGTTAATAATGGGCTGACTGCCACATTTTTATGGAGTGCTATCGTGTTTAATATGGCTTCAAGAAAACGTAAAAAGAATTTTTTAATTTTACTATCCAATGCCACTTTATCTTTATCATCACCGTAGGTGCATACCATTAAATTTAAACAAAGTAGTTGTTCACTCACTTCATTATGCTGCGGCAAGGTAAAAAAATGTTTTAACATTTCCGATAATTTATCTGCGATGACTGCCCGTTGCAGAAAACAAAGTTCAAGTAAAGCTTGGTAGTGCTTTTCATCACGCAATTGCAACCACTGCATGTACCGTGTGAAAAAATAAAATTCACTTTCAGTGACGCTATTGCCATCGGCCAACGTTCGAAATACCGTTACGATTCGGTTCAATTTCAACAGATGACTCTGTTGCTGAAGAAGTACCCCCACTCGTTCCTTAAAACGATGACAATCCCCTAGCCGCTCAATATCGTGTTGGATTTCTATTAAGATGTCTTGCAACTGCTGACAGTGCCGCCAAGCGTACACTGCCGTATCCAGTACATTGCGCCCTACCCATGTCGCACTCAATTTTTCAGCTAAGAGCAGTTTATTTTCAAGTTGCTGTTGTCGATGCTGCACTAATAATTGCTGCCATTCAGCTAAAAACTGGCGAGTTTTTCGCTGAAACACAAAAGAAAACGACTGATATTTTTTATCGTTGAGTTCAATCAATGCACCCTCTATTGCTTCTTCTTGCCGATGAATATCTGACAGTAGTGCTTCCGTATTTTTTAAATCCATACGAATCGATGCTACATTGAGTGATTGCTTTAAAAAAACAAGTAATGCAATCTTCTCTTTAAAAAAATGATGGCGCATATTTTCACCTTTAAAGAGCCATGTAGGTTTTCGTGCCTGTTTAGGTACAGCATTGGCTAAGCGTTCTGGAATCAATTGCACTGCGTGGGGTGTGATGCGCTCAACAGTGGGAAATACATCGGATGGATGAAACCAAGATAATTGTTTCAGTTGTTGTTGTGTATCTTTATGACCGTATTGCACAATACACTGATGATAGGCGGTGAGTTGAGCAGATGTTAAGGGATCTTCCTTATCAGGTAATGGTTCATACCGGTGTTTGAGTTTAGCTCCCTGCTGCTGTAAGTCTGAAAAAACGGCTACCATGACATTCGGTTTCTGCTGATCATACATTTTTAAGCGAGCCAGCATAGCGTGGGCTATTTGTTGCTGCACTTGATGAGCTTGGTGTAGAAAGACAGTTAAATACTCATGATAGGCTTTGTAAATCAGAGTAGGAATGCGAACTCGATATTTAAAACTTTTTAACGCCTGCATTGCCCGTTGATGATGGTCAATCAAAATCACCATCAACATACTGGCTTCCAGCAAAGCAGCGTTTGTATGCGTAGCAAACCACTGTTGCTTTTCCCAATCATCTTTTAGAGTTTTGCATGCGTTAGCTTCTATAAGCCAGCGTTGCCAATTTTTTTCATCGCTTAATTGAGTGTGTTGATAGGTAAGCCTGTTCAGATAATACTCTTTGCTTTTTATGCGCGTTTCTAAAAAAGGATCGCTGATGACCCCTGATGGCTTTTCTGTCGTCAAATGTTGGCAATAGGCTTTTGTTGCAAGCAACCGCTCTTTACGCTGTTTTAGATATTTTTTTTCTTCTTCAGTAAAAAATTGAGCATCGATGCCATGATAAATAGCACGTAATGTTTCTTGAATACCCTCTAATAATTTTGGATTAAAAAATTCAAACTCAAACGTTTCATTGATTGGATAGTGTGTATCCATCGTTTCATTATGCGTTTGAATGAGAGTCTCTAAATTAAACAAAGGCATGCGTTGCATACCCTATCCTTCTCGTATTAATTTTTTTAACGCTATATAGAATAGGCCTTGCAGTGACTTTACCAGAAGTGAATGAATGAATTCGATCAGATGAATAAAGTACATCAAAAAAATGAAATTATTTTTTATTTTTGTAAAAACAACGCTTCACCTGCTTTAATTAGGGCTTCTTCAAATGAACGGGCTTTTAATTTTTTAGTGAGACTGACTTTGCAGCGATAAATCGTGGAACTTGAAACATATAAACTTTCAAAGACAGAAGCACCCTTGATGCCTTCCCGTAACCGAAATAACAATGCATATTCATTAAAATGAATATTAAATTTTTGAGCTGCTTCAGAGAGCTCAAAATGAGCATGTAAATCTTCTATTGAGGTATACATAGTTTTTCTCTTCCTGTACGATACGTTGGATCCTATCAACGGGATATCGGTTTTTATTTACTTCACATGAGGCTATTTTAACCACAAAATAACCCATTTTGCATAGGGAATTGTTAAGAATAATTGTATAAAGGGTAGATAGCTTTTTATCCAAGCCAGATGAATGGATTATTTTTAGAGCGCTTTTGCTGCCTCATCCTTCTGTAGTAGATGGCGTCATTAATAATAATGAAGCAATAAATTTACCAAAAGCTAAACTGGATTTGGAAGCAATGAAAAAACACTCAACCCAGCTTATGGCATAGGTAACTTTTTTGAATATTTTTTTTGAAAAGCAATTGGGCGAAAATAATTTTCGCCACATGCTACTTTCATTGACTTGCCTGCATACCGTACCAACCGCCAGTATCACCGCCTGCCCAGCAATGACCATGACACGTTTTTATCTTAGTATTGCAAAGCGTATTAATATCCGAACCATCGGCATTGGTTGACTGACAAATGACGTTCTTATAAGTGCCTGCAACACGAATCATACCTTGTGTATAAATATCGTTGCCTACTTTATAAAGTCCTGATTGATGAGAATAGCACATCATGTAGCAACCAGGATTTTTTTGATAACTATTATCGATGGGAATATTTATTTTTTTAAAACCAGGTGCAGGATGATTAATCACAATGCTACCGTTACTATAAACAGGAAAAGGGTTCAATAACATTTGCTCATTAGGACTGGCAATGGGAATCATCTGTCCACTGGGTGACAAACCTTTATAAGTGACATCGGTGGCAAACGCTGTAAAAGGTATGATTAAGCAGAGTAGGAAAAATTGTCTGATAAGTTTCATAGTTATTGTTCTTATGATAATTAAAATTATAGTTTAAATCATAGCATAAAATGCAAAACTAGCGAATAGATAGGAGGTAAGCCACTGTTTTTAAGCGCAATAAAAACCACACATTCTCGTTCTTTATTGACACTTATGTATCCATTGGATCCGTTGTGCAAGTGCTGAATCTGGTTTTGTCATTTCATGGATAATCGCTAATAATTTAACAGCAAGACCAGGATACGTTGTTTCAGCTCGTTCTAAATTTGATAAAATAAAAGAATTGGTTAAATTAATGATAAGTTCTGCTGTACTGTCTCGATCGTGTGGAGCTGTTCCCATGAGTTGTTCTAACTCTTGTATCGTTTCAGACATCACGCCAGTAAGTTTTTCAATTTTAGTAGTATCCATTCTCTACTGCCTTTTTAAATTGAGATGATAAGATCATATCATAATTGGATCCTCTAGAATAAGAGGCTTCATGGTATATCAGGCTAAATAGAATATCATTATTTTATAGGAACGATATCACAATGATTATTGGATGCATCAAAGATAATGACGGCTTTACCTGATATCAACGCAGATTTAAGTTGGCTTTTCTTTTCTTCCGTTGTGTACTCAGTTTCACCGTAATCAGTACCTTCACGCAGTACAATTTCAGTCAGCAGGCTCTCCAAAGTATCAGTATTTAATTGTCGATAATCAATTTCAATCATAGTATTGATCATAACGTCACTATCAATAACTTTCAATGATGCTATTAGATTTATCATACAATTAAACTAAGAAACTGATGCGCTTGATGGTATTAAAATTTTTAAAATTTCCAAGGGGCGGCCGCCCCTCCGTCCATCAAGACTACCCTTTCGGCAAAAAAATGCATTCCCCTATTTTCCGCGCTTCGCTTGTGCAAACTGGGTGATTCCCCTTGCATTTTTTTGGTCTTGACAGACTACACCCCGCTTTTTATCTCTTCCGCTATTCGCGTTGTTGTCAACGCATAAAAATAAATTTTTAAGGGGAAATAATAATGAATATCAATTTAGAAAATCCAAGAATTTATGTGGCTTGTTTAGCATCTTATAATAATGGCATTTTACATGGTTGCTGGATAGATGCTGTTACCGATGTTGATACAATGCGTAATGAAATACAGATCATGTTATCAAAAAGTCCAATCGCTAACGCTGAAGACTATGCCATTCATGATTATGAAGGTTTTGGTTCTTTCATTATTGAACAATATACTGATCTCGAAACCATTTGCGACTATGTTGCATTTTATGAAGAATACGAAGAACTAGGACTTGAAGTCTCTGCTTATTATGGTGATATTGAAAGTGCAAAAGAAGCATTAGAAAACCATTATCACGGTGAATATGATTCGGAATTAGATTACGCAACTGAATTATTTGACGAATGCTATGCCCATGAACTGAGCGAACCAGTCAAGTCTTACATTGATTATGACGCATTTTGCCGTGATTTATTTATCAACGATTATTTGTCAATTGAATTGAATGGCAAGGTATATGTCTTTTCACATCATTAAAAAATTAAAGGGCAGAAAACTTCTGCCCTTTACCTTTTTAGCCAAATATATACTAAATTTTACTTTTGCGATGCATTCACGGTTCACACATTATTTTCTATGCAATGAGTTTAAAATCTAATAGCCAAAACCTTGCATAGGATTAACTATTTCAATTTTTTCATCTTCTTGATTTTGACGTTGCTGTTGCAGCAAAATGATAAGAACAACGCCTAATATAATACCTGCTACGATGCTAGCAACACCTATTTTCTGTATCATTTTGTCTTTGGTTGTTAGACAAGCAATACCACCACCCACAACTCCTGCAGTAGCCAGCGTACCCAGTGTAAATAGTAATGCTGTTTGATCTTGATCTACTTTATTTAACTGAGTAGACGATGACATAGAGGGTTCTTTAAAAATCGAAGGATGTTGTAACTGAAAAAATCCATAGACTATTGGAGACTTTTGCTGAATAACGTTAATAGGTACAGCCGTATTCATTCCTGTACCATTCGTACCTTGTATATGTACACCACAGCCAGTATTTGGTGAGGGTGCAACACAAGATCCAGACGATCCACCTAGAGTATTGGCATTATGCCGAATCATTTGTTGATCCGAGGATATCCAGCCATAACCGAACTCTTGCTTCTTAGGTGCTCCGTCTGGATGTTGTACAATAAATATATTGCCTGCAGTAAAGCCAAAATCAAATGACACATAACCATAGGTTGAGCCTGGATTGCCTTCTACTTCTGCAATAGCATAATCTAAACCCGCAATTCTATGCTCTACGAGTTTTGTAATTTTAAAAGAGATTTCATTCGCTGAAGGCAAGTCGCTTGAAGACGGTATGCAACTTTGATATGCATAATTCATATTCAATTTAATCATCGGTGCAAATTGCTGTGGAGTTAAATAAACACTTCCATTATGCGGCGTTATCCAATGATTTTTCCCTGTTTCTATATCAAAACAATGGCCCGCTGTCATAATCAAATTAGGCGCAATGAAAAATGCTGTTCCCCAGCGTTGGGCAGACACATTTTGATAATAGCCCGAATGCGATAAATTATTCCATTGCAGCTGCCCCGTTGCTTTACTCACAGGCGTTTCTACATAACAAGCGCTATTGGTAAAACATTGTTGATCGGTTGCTGAAACCCCAGTACTGCAAGTAGAAACAATAGATTCATTAATAGCGGTTGAATTTTCTGGAAAGTGTCTAGTCGATGAACCCTGACTAAAAAATCTGCTGGATTGGTTTTGCATAATATATTCCCTCATATGCTCGTTTGTACAATACTCCATTTGCAAAACCAAGGGTACAGCTAAATATTCTTAATTGTCAATGACTGACTGTCCACCGTTTATTTTCATTCTTCCGCCCTCTCGCAAACTTATCAAAGCACCTAGCACTTGTGCTTTTGTAGTCAATGGTAAGTTAGCTTTGATGATTAAACCACCGAATTGAATTTTTCTGCGCGTTTGTTGCCGCAAATATTTTAGGCTATCAAGCGTAGGTATGGGTGATATGCCCTCTTCTATGTTTACTTTTTGTAGAGATTGATAACCCATAAAAATACTTTCGCCTTTATATTGGTATAGGTTGATTAACTCAGGTTCATTTTCTAGTTTCTTTTTTATTTCTAATAGTCCATTATAAAAATCGTCCAAGGGTAGCTGATGAAGTTTAACTTTAACCACTAAACTACCCAATAAAATTTTATGGCGTGTCTCTTCATTACGCCGTTTGGTTTTGAGCCTAGCTAATTGGCGTTCAAGCTTTGCAAGTTGTTGGCTTTGTTTTTTGATGGCTTCAGGAGTGATTAACATGCTGCGAAGCTAAATGAGTAAATACTTCGAGTAATTTATCATCGGCTAAATCAGCAATGCCACACTGATAAGCAAGTTCACCAATTTCAAGTTTGCGTTTTTGTTGTAGGGTAGAAAGTTGTTGTTTGGCTTTCTCAATGCGTTCTTTGAGTTTTTGTTCTTTAGTGATATTCATTATATAAAATCCTCTTCTTTTTATTCAATGCCTTTAAAATTAACCTAATAATGATATCAAAACTTAAAATCGTCGTAAATATCACTGTAAAAATAGATATAAAATGATTATTCATGATTTGAGCGAAGCGAAAACAAAAAAATCCTAAGGGCGCAATATACATTGTAAACAATGTTTGCTAAGATTTTGTAATGGCCATCGCTTTCGCTCGAGCGACGGTGCACTCTCGAACTAAAGGACACAGTGCAGTCGCAGGAAGTGCTTATCGTGCCGGAGACCGGCGCGTAGATGCACGCACCGGTGAAGTTCATGATTTTAGAAATCGTAATGATGTGCAACAGGTCGAAATTTTGTTACCTGCAGGCACAGATAAAAAATTTCTTTCAGGTGACATCTTATGGAATGCAGTGGAAGCAGCTGAAAAACGCAAAGATGCACAAGTCGCAAAAGATATTGTGCTGGCCCTTCCTAAAGAACTACTTCTAGAACAACAAATCATCCTAGCCCGTAATTTTGCAAATCAACACTTTGTCAATAAAGGTCTTGCGGTTGAGTTAGCCATTCACCACCAGATTGATGGCAATCCTCACGCACATTTGTATGTCACGACTCGCCGTTTACATTCGGATAAATTTGATATCTATAAAGCGCGTGATTTGAATCCTACCTTTGCGAACAGTGCAACGGGTAAAGGCTTTATTTCCGAAGGTGATTATTGGGGCGAACAATGGCGGGAATTCCAAAACCAATTTTTTATCGATAATAAAATTGAGTTACAGGTCGATGAAAGTCATTTATTAACGACTCGACATGAAGGACGCGTGAATTCTGAGGAAGTCCATTATTTAAAACACGAAAATCAGTTGAAACGTGAAACCGTAAAATCGTTAGCACTCAACGATACCAAAAATTTTCTTGACCTGATAAGTGCGCGTTACTCTGTCTTTACTGACCAACAACTTGAAACATTTGTCTTTAATTCCATTCAATCTCAAGAAAAGCGTGAATTAGCGGTTACTCGAATTAAATCGCATCCTGAGCTGATTTGCTTAGGGGTTGGTGAGAATGGACGCTTACACTATACAACCCGACAGACATTTCAGAAGGAAGCCAATTTAATTGAGCAAGCATCTCACTTAGCAAAATCTAAAAAATATTCATTAGCAAATTCTTATGTTGAAAAACAATTATCTCATTGTTCATTAACAGCCGAACAAGCCAAAGCCGTTAAAGCGATGACCACCGGCGCAGATATTACCATTGTAGTGGGTCGTGCAGGTACGGGTAAATCGACTATGCTCAAATCTGCTAATATGCTCTGGCAAAAAGAAGGCTTTACGGTGCATGGCATTTCAGTCTCAGGCATTGCAGCGAAAGGATTAAAGGATAGCAGTGGTATTTCTTCTTCTACCTTAGCACGTTTTAAAAAACTGATGGAGTATGGCCGTATGGAATTAAATTCAAAAAGCATTGTGGTCATGGATGAAGCTGGCATGACCAATTTACATGATATGGCCTATGTCGTTCAAAAAGTGAAAGAAGCTAATGCCAAATTGGTCTTAGTGGGTGACCCTGACCAATTACAACCCATAGGAGCAGGTGCACCCTTTCGTGCTTTAGCTGAATACTTAGGTTTCAGTGCAATGGAATCGATACAACGGCAATACGATGAAGGTGACAGAAAAGCCTCTCATGCCTTAGCGCAAGGTGATACTCTCACAGCCATTAATCATTACAACGATAAAGGAGCCGTGTATTGGCAAGAAGAGTCCAACGTTGCTTATCAACGAATAACGGATGATTATATTGCTAAGTTGAATCACACTGACACAACCTTATTTGACCAAATTGTATTGGCACATCAAAATGACACCGTCGATGAATTAAATCAAGCCATACGAACAACACTCAAAGATAATCAGAAAATAGACTCTACAGAACTAACTTATACGGTACAACGCAAAATCCCCAATGAATTAGGCAATGAAGTTGAAATCATTCAAACTCAAAAACCCTTTGCGGTAGGTGATAAAG
>JBGSLN010000113.1:0-4548 GCA_041740675.1 Gammaproteobacteria bacterium
TCTTCGTTTGGCAATTCAAGTCCGACCACTGGTTTTCCAGGAATGACCTCAACAATACGAACACTGGTAACAGATAATGATCTTGCTAAATCTTTTGCAAGTGTTGAAATACGACTGACTTTTATACCCGCTGCCAATTGCATTTCAAATCGAGTAATCACCGGTCCAGGATGTACTGCAACTACTTGCACATCAATACCAAAATCTTTAAGTCTTGCTTCTACTTCCCGAGACATGGATTCAAGTTGTTGGTGGCTGTAGCCTTTCGATCCTGTGGGTTTAGGTTGATCTAGTAAATTCAATGAAGGCAAAACCCCATCCACTTCACTGTGAAACAAAGGAACTTGTTTATCTTTTTGTGCACGAAGACTGGGCTTAATTTGTGCTTTGCTGGTTGAAATTTCTAATTTATTAGCTACTGGAACTGCATTAGAGATGACTGGTTCAACTTTCTTTATTTCTACTTTTAATTTATTCGAGTTTTTCTCGGCTTTTTTTAATTCTTTTTGTCTTGATCTTTCTGCCTTCCATGTTTTGCTGTAGAAACTAATTTTATGTAATAAATTCCAACTGGTTCTTTTCAATCTTACAAAAACAAACAATGTTATTTTTCCAATGACATCAATAAAAGAAAGCCATGACATACCTGTGAATAAGGTAACACCACTACAAAAGATGGCTAATAGAATTAAACTGGCACCAATGTTGCTGAATACTCCTGCAAGGCCTTCACCCACCATAGTTCCTAACCATCCACCACAACCTTCGGGAAACGAAGTATGAATCAATCCCAGTTGTAGCGTTAAAATCCCGCATCCGCCAAATATTATAAAAATAAAACCCGTTGCACGTAATGCAAAAGTTTTACTATGAAAACTAATCGCTTCCGGTAAGGTCCGCAAAAATAACCAAGCGCTATAAGCAATCATGAATGGGAATACATAAGCCATATAACCAAACGCAAGTAAAAATGCCCAGGCTATAATTGCACCTGCCCTGCCCCCCAAATTTGTAATCGTGTTTGACAGTTGATCTTGACGCCAGTCTGTTTGATGATAGGTAGCTAATGCCAATAACATAAACAAGGCAATGGCAGCTGCAACTATCATGATGCCTTCACGTAAGCGATGGTTTAAATGAAGTGCCAGTGGCTTACTTGTCTTTTTTTGCTGCTTTTTACTCATTTTCGTATATACTATCTGATAACATTTGTGACCAATTAATTGTTCATTATAAGACAGGACTACTGTAACTCAAGCATTTTGTGACATTTCCTGTCGATTTACCGAGGTATCTCTCAATGACTACTCTACAACACCATCAATTAATCATTCTTGGGTCTGGCCCTGCAGGTTATACTGCCGCAGTTTATGCTGCTCGTGCTAACTTAAATCCAGTTATTATCACCGGCTTACAACAAGGCGGCCAGTTAATGACCACTACTGATGTTGACAACTGGCCCGGGGATGTTGAAGGTTTACAAGGACCTGCACTGATGGAACGCATGCTTAAACATGCGACGAGGTTTGATAGCAAAATTTTCTTTGATCATATTTCAAAAGTCGATTTACAGCAAAAACCATTTTATCTCAAAGGCGATAGTGGAGAATATAGTTGCGATGCGCTAATTATTGCGACAGGTGCAAGTGCACAATATTTAGGTTTACCATCGGAAGCTGCTTTTATGGGAAAAGGTGTATCTGGTTGTGCAACTTGTGATGGTTTTTTTTATCGCAATAAAAAAGTTGCTGTCATTGGCGGCGGTAATACAGCAGTTGAAGAAGCCTTATACTTATCTAATATTGCTTCAGAGGTTATATTAATTCATCGTCGAGACTCATTAAGATCGGAAAAAATTTTACAAAAGAAGCTATTTGAAAAAGTAGATTCTGGCAATATTAAAATCATTTGGCACCATATAGTAGATGAAATTTTAGGGGATAAAACGGGTGTGACAGGTTTACGGATAAAGAGTGTTCTTGATAAGAGCACACAAGAATTTGATTTGCATGGTGTTTTTATTGCTATTGGTCATAAACCCAATACTGATATTTTCAAAGGACAGTTGGAAATGAAAGAGGGCTACATTCAAATAAAGGGTGGTTCCGAAGGCAATGCAACTGCTACTAATATTCCTGGTGTTTTTGCAGCGGGTGATGTGGCAGATCATGTTTATCGCCAAGCCGTTACTTCGGCTGGTGCCGGGTGCATGGCCGCTCTCGATGCAGAAAAATATTTAGGGTAGCTCGTGGGAACGAAGTTGATTATCTTTCAAATCAACGATATGATCCGCTCTGTGTTAATTTTGGAAATCCTATGTCAAAAGAAGAACAAATAGAAATGTCTGGAGTAGTTATTGATACTCTCCCAAATACTATGTTTCGGGTTGAGCTAGAAGGTGGTCATATCATTACAGCCCATATCTCAGGAAAAATGCGTAAAAACTATATCCGAATTTTACGTGGAGACAAAGTGCGTGTTGAGCTTACGCCTTATGATTTAACCAAAGGCCGGATAATTTTTCGAGAAAAAGATTAAAAATTCCCCATGACTTGCCATGGGGAACTTCTAAGTAAAAGCACGTTCACTATCAGGCTTTCCAGACTAGGCCCTAGAAAAATACCAGATCAAAACAGAGTTAAACACTGATAATTTCTTCAATTACAAATTTCAATTCACCATTCACTGCTGAAGCAATGACCTTACCGCCATCCGCTAACCGACCAAATAACAGTTCCTCTGCCAATGGTTGTTTTAATTTTTCTTGAATCAATCGAGCCATCGGTCTTGCACCCATTTTTTCATCATAGCCATGTTCAGCTAACCAATCTTTTGCACTTTGATCTATTAATAAACGCACTCCTTTTTCTTCTAATTGTACTTCCAACTCCATGGTAAATTTGTCAACCACGTGGCAAATAATATCAGGGGTTAATGACTTGAATAACACTATGCTATCTAATCGATTACGAAATTCTGGCGCAAAACTATGATTAATAGATTCCATAATATCTGTAGAATGATTTTGCTTAGTAAAGCCCATCGTATTATGAGCAATTTTTTCTGCTCCACAGTTTGTGGTCATTACAATAATTACATTACGGAAATCGGCTTTACGACCATTATTGTCAGTCAATGTACCATGATCCATGACTTGTAATAATAGATTAAAAACATCTGAATGCGCTTTTTCAATTTCATCCAATAATAAAACTGAATAAGGATGTTTGGTAATAGCTTCTGTTAATAAACCACCTTGATCATAACCAACATAACCAGGAGGTGCGCCAATTAATCGAGAAACAGTATGTCTTTCCATATATTCAGACATATCAAAGCGAATTAATTCTACTCCAAGTAATTTAGCTAATTGCTTAGTCACTTCGGTTTTACCTACACCAGTAGGGCCGGCAAATAAAAATGAACCTACAGGTTTTGTTGGATTGCCTAAACCAGAACGGGCTAATTTAATTGCGGTACCTAATTGTTCAATTGCTTCATCTTGACCGAATATAAGCATCTTCAAATCTCGAGTAAGATTTCTTAATAAATCTTTGTCAGAAGTAGATACTGTTTTTGCAGGAATCCTTGCAATTTTTGAAACAATTTCTTCTATCTCATGAATACCCACTACTTTCTTTCGTTTTGATAATGGCAATAAATTTTGGAAGGCTCCCGCTTCATCTACTACATCAATTGCTTTGTCAGGTAAAAAACGATCAGTGATGTACCGTTCAGCAAGATCAACTGCAGCTTTCAACGCTGGCAAAGAATATTTAACATTATGATGTTCTTCAAATTTTGTTTTTAATCCCTTTAAAATATCAAATGCTTCTTCATTAGTTGGTTCTTTGACATCAATTTTCTGGAACCGTCTTGCTAATGCATGATCTTTTTCAAAAATACCTCTATATTCTTGATAGGTAGTTGAGCCCATACACTTAATATCACCATTGACTAATAATGGTTTAATTAAATTTGATGCATCCATCACTCCACCCGAAGCTGCGCCAGCACCAATAATAGAATGAATTTCATCAATAAATAAAATTGAACCTGGTTCTTGTTTTAATTGCTTTACAATTGATTTAAAACGTTTTTCAAAATCACCGCGATATTTAGTACCCGCAAGTAAAGCACCTAAATCTAACGAATATACTGTGCAATGTTGCAATATTTCAGGAACATTGCCATCAACAATATGTTTTGCTAAACCTTCGGCAATTGCTGTCTTTCCAACACCTGATTCACCCACAAATAATGGATTATTTTTTCTACGACGACAAAGTACTTGTACCGTCCGTTGTAATTCCTCTTTACGACCAATTAAAGGATCAATCAGGCCATTAATAGCTTTCATATTTAAATTTTCTGCGTAGGCTTCTAATGGAGTACTAGCAGTGCCTGAATCACTACCGCTTTCTTCGTCATTAAAACCAGACTGTTCATCATTTTGTTCTGCATTATCTAACTTAGAAATACCATGAGAAATATAATTCACTACATCTAAACGGTTGACATTTTCTTGTTTTAAAAAATAGACCCCTT
>JBGSLN010000114.1:0-2837 GCA_041740675.1 Gammaproteobacteria bacterium
CATCACTTTTATTCTTGGTTTAGTTTTAGGTGGTGCTACTTTAATCTCCCATAATATTTTATTTATAAAATGGAAGCCTACAGCGATTTATTGGGGTTTTGCCGTTGTGGTGTTTTTTACTCATTTTTTTAGCCAAAAAACTTTAATTCAATCCATGATGGAAAGTAACGTGTCTTTACCCGACAAGGTTTGGAAAAAGCTGAATTTAAGTTGGGGGATTTTCTTTATTTTAATGGGAATGGCTAATTTATATGTTGTCTATCACTATAACACTGATATTTGGGTTGATTTCAAACTATTCGGATTATTAGGATTGACTCTAGTTTTTGTAATCTTGCAAGGCATTTATTTAAGTCGCCATATTCGTAGTGAAGAGACTCATCAATGACTGCTGCTGAACGTAAAGAATTAATAGAGACGCTCTTAACAGAACAATTACATCCTCAATTTTTAAATGTTATTAATGAGAGTCATTTTCACGTTGGACACGCAGGTAGCGCAACTGGCGCTAGCCATTTTGCCGTAGAAATTAATGCGGAATGTCTAAAGAAATTAACTAAATTAAAACAACATCAAAAAATTTATCAAATTATCGGCTATTTAATTCCAATTGAAATACATGCATTGAGAATCGTGATCTTATGACATTCGTAGTCCAAAACAACTTCAACCTAAAGCCCTACAACACCATGGGTATTTCAGTAGCTGCTAAAAATTTTGTTGCTATTAATTCTGATCCAATGTTGAAAACTTTACTAACTAATCGTGAGTTGTTTGAACAAGATATTTTAATACTAGGCGGTGGCAGTAATATCTTGCTCACAAAAAATTTTTCAGGATTAGTACTCCATAATGAATTAAAAGGCATAAAACTCATCAAAGAAACTGAGAAACACGTTTGGATTCAAGCCGCAGCAGGTGAACATTGGCATGATTTTGTAATGTATTGTATTCATAACAATTATGGCGGTGTAGAAAATCTATCATTAATTCCAGGCACTGTAGGCGCGGCACCGGTGCAAAACATTGGAGCTTATGGCGTTGAAATCCAAGATATGTTTGAAAGTTTAGAAGCCTATGAACTTGCTACTGGCAAATTTTCTTGTTTCACCAAAGAGGAATGTGAATTTGCCTATCGTGATAGTGTTTTTAAAACTAAATTGAATAATCAATTTATTATCACCCAAGTAACTTATAAATTAAGCAAATTTCCTCAGTTAAATTTTAGTTATGCCCCACTGGAAGAAACATTGCATTCGATGAATTTTTCCATACTGTCAATTAAAGTTATTAGTGATGCCGTGATCAAAATTAGACAGTCTAAATTACCCGATCCTAAAGAAATTCCTAATACAGGTAGCTTTTTTAAAAATCCTTATATTTCAGTGTCACACTTTGATTCATTGAAATCATGTTTTCCAAACATTCCAAGTTATTCAGTTAATGCCAACACAGTTAAAGTTCCAGCTGCTTGGTTGATAGAACAATGCGGCTGGAAAGGAAAAAAAGTTGGTAATGTTGGGGTTTATGAAAAACAAGCATTAGTATTAATCAATCACAATCATGGCGACGCTAAAGAAATTTTGAATTTGGTTGCAGAAATCCAAAATTCTGTCAAAACTAAATTTGAAATTGTACTTGAACCAGAAGTGCAGATTATTTAATTACTTAAACCTTGAAGGAATTCTAACTACTTAATTGACAATAATCTGCTGTGGAATATTTATAATTTCTTCAAATACAGAATTTGTAACTAGATCGTAAAAACATTCCATTTTCATATTTAATATTGTTGCATTTAAACACATTGTCCCATTGAGTAAGCTCATCAATTTCTTAATTGTTTCATCGCCCGTTTGCATCGCTATCGTTTGTAGTAAATCGCTGGCAAAACTTAAGCAATAAGGCGTATCAGTTAAACCTGCTCCCAAAAAACCAAACCCAGCAAAAAATTTTGGCAACGAGTCTTTCAATCTATCAAGCCCTAAATCTTTCAAAGCACGTGCAATATAAACATTTCCTTCTAACCCAGTTGGGCCACCTGAAAAAATTCCTATTAGAAAAATGATACCTGAAAGCGCATAAAATGATTTTGGTTGAGTAAACTTTAATGGATCTGGATTTTCACCTTTAATAAAGTCTCCTATTTCTTCTAGTCCGAAAATAGCTATGCCTGTTCCAGCAATACCTGTACACAAACCAGTAACAATACCAGCAATTCTTTTTGCAGTTCCATCATTTTTTATCAGATCATATCCAGCGTAAAATGCTGCAGCGGCATCATTTATCAACATTGCAAGACTAAAAATTGCCAATGCAAAAAAAGCAGTTCCTTTAATGCTATTTTTCATGATATTTATAATTGTTTCACAAAAATTACAAGTTTTTTCTATATCCACAGGTTGATTTTGATTATTGGTTTTATTTCCTTGTAAAATATCAATAAAATTTTTTAAATTTTCAACTTTACTTTCAAATTTTAATTCTGATAATGTTTTTATAATATTATTTAAATTTTCTGAATTAAACTGTTGTTTTAAAGTTAATTGTGTTTCATATTCTTGGAAAATTTCTGTAACAACTTGGCTAACATTTGCAGTAATCTGTTTACGAATTTTATCAAACCGCTTTTCGTCAATTTTATTATATTTTTTTGCAGTTTCATCCCAGGTTTTTGATAAAAATCGCGATTTACAGGTCACGCTATTTAAACGTTCAGTAAACTCACTGCCACCTTTGATATAAGTTGGTAATTCAGTTACACCAGAAAGTAAATTATTTACTTTTTCACCTCGACTTTTAGTTGCGTCATTGGCAACTTTCAATAAAGGTAATTC
>JBGSLN010000115.1:0-5875 GCA_041740675.1 Gammaproteobacteria bacterium
CTAAAAAACGTCCATTTTATCATGTGGTTGTCGCTGACAAACGCGCTGCTCGTGATGGTCGAAAAATTGAACGTGTTGGCTATTTTAATCCTATTGCTGCAGGTAAAGAAATACGTCTGCATTTAGATATGGATAGAATTAATTATTGGTTGGGAATAGGTGCACAAGCTAGTGAAAAAGTTGCAGGTTTGATTAAAGACATGCAAAAAGGTCCTGAAGCTGTTGCTATTGCTCAAACTAAAAAAACTGAAAAGCAACAACAAAAGAATGCTGCTGCAAAAGCTAAAGCTGCTGCCGATGCACTGGCTACTGAAACAACTGCAGCTGAATCTGCTAAATAGTGTCGCCTGCTAAGCACATTGTTATTGGACGTTTTGGCCGCACTCATGGCTTAAAGGGATGGCTGCGTGTTAATTCTGAAACAGATCCAGCAGCAAATATATTAGATTACCAACCTTGGTTTATTAAACGCCAAAGTGAGTATAAGGAACTTTGTGTAACTGGCAGTATGATGCAAAGCGATGTTTTGTTAGTGCACATTGAAGGTTTTAATAGCCCAGAAGATGCTAAAATGCTTTCTGGAATTGAGTTGTTAATCAAACGAGAGCAATTACCCAATTTGACTAATGATGAGTTTTATTGGGCAGATTTGCAAGGATTAGAGGTGATTACCACTCACAATGCACGCTTAGGTGTAATTGATTATATGATGGAAGCTGGCGCGTGTGATGTGATGGTTATTACAGGAAATAAAGAATATTTAGTTCCTTTTGATAGAGACAATGTTGTGAAATCAGTTGATTTTGAACAAGGGAAAATTATTGTTGATTGGGATTTGGAACCTTGAGGTTTGACATCATCTCCCTATTTCCCGAAATGTTTAATGTTTTAAACTATGGCATTACGAGTAGAGCAAAAAAAGCTGGTCTGGTTGAAATAGCATTGTGGAATCCTAGAGATTTTACTAAAGACAAACATAGAACAGTAGATGACCGCCCCTATGGTGGTGGTCCAGGCATGTTGATGAAAGTTAAACCGCTTCAAGATGCTATTATCGCAGCAAAAGCTGTTGTCGAAACCAGAGCCCAAGTGATTTACTTTTCACCGATAGGCAAAGTGCTTCATCAACAGGATTTACAAAAATTGAGCACTGAAAAGCGATTTATCTTAATTGCAGGACGATATGAAGGTATTGATCAACGATTAATTGATAAAGAGATTGATGAAGTATGGTCAATTGGAGATTACGTGTTGAGTGGTGGTGAATTACCTGCCATGGTATTTATCGATGCTCTCACACGGTTAATCCCTGGAAGTTTGGGGGCTGTAAATTCCGCCCATGAGGATAGCTTTTCTAATGGTTTATTAGAATTTCCTCAATTTACCCGGCCTGAAATATTTGAAGGTCAACGAGTGCCAGAAGTATTGTTAAGTGGTGATCATCAAGCAATTGCACGATGGCGACTAAAACAGTCTTTAGGATTAACTTGGCGGTTTAGGCCAGATGTATTAGAAAAAAAAGTATTGACATCTACCGAGCAGGCTTTGTTAGATGAGTTTATTAAAGAACAGATAAGTTAGATTTTACTGAAATATATCAGAACTTGGAGTAGAACATGAGTAAGATTATTAATCAAATTGAAACTGCGCAATTACGCAAAGACATCCCTGACTTTCGCCCGGGCGATACGGTTGTAGTCCAAGTAAAAGTAATTGAAGGTACCCGACAACGTTTGCAAGCATTTGAAGGTGTAGTCATTGCAAAACGTAACCGTGGCCTTAACTCAGCATTTACTGTTCGTAAAATTTCTTCTGGTGAAGGTGTTGAGCGTGTATTTCAAACTCATAGTCCTTTAATTGATAATATTAAAGTAAAACGTCGTGGTGATGTACGTCAAGCAAAACTTTATTATTTGCGTGAGCTTTCTGGTCGTGCAGCACGTATTAAAGAAAAATTAAATTTCAAAGAAACAGGAGCAGCTTCTGCTGCATCAATGAATGCTGCTGAACTAGAAGCGGCAGCTGAAGAAGCTGTAAAAGCCCAAGCCGAAGAAGAAAAGCAAGCGAAAAAAGAAGCTGCTGCAACAAAGGAATAAGCACTCCGATTCTTGTATCTCATTTAAAAAACGCGCATTATGCGCGTTTTTTTGTGGCCTGCAAGAGCAGGTTATCACAAATCACATCAAACACTCTGGCAAAACATATAAAGATCAATTGAGGGTGGCGCAGCATTAGTTTGGGAAAGCATATTATGCACTTGCCCGCGATGGTGTGTTTGGTGATTAAAGAAATGGCTGATCAATAAATTTAATTCCATGCTGCTTTCTTTTCCTGCAAGAGTTTTGAAATAAAGTTTTTCTGATAAAATGTTTCCATCTAAATTATCTATATAATGAATAATATTTTCATCTTCAACCTGCCGCGCTTCTGCTAATGAATCTAAATCTGGATATAAAGTTTGATCCAAAGCAGTAATTCCAGAATCAATAGTTTTGCAGCGGCCTAGCCACAATCGATCAACAACTAACAAATGGTTTAATGTTCCATGAATAGATTTGAAAAAAGCTTTTCGATCTTGCTTATATTCATCTGTACTTAGCATTCTGCATGCTTGATATAGACGTTGATTTGCCCAGAGATTATAATTTGCAAGTATTTGAAAATGTTGTTTCATAAATTTCATCGAAATTAATAAGTTAATTAAGTTAAAAATAATTTTCAATAGCACCAAAAATTGACTGTCTATTTTTATCAAACATTTCAATTCGAACTGAATCAGTATGTTTTAAAAATGGAGTTTTCTCCCTACTAAATTCTATAATATCTTTGGCTCTTTGTTCAGCAATACAAGACACACCTGAGTTTGCAGCATAATTTGAAACAGTTCCGCTGCCAATAATAGTGCCGGCTGAAAGGCTTCTCGTTTTAGTCGCATGAATAATCAAATCAGCAAAATCAAAAAACATATCTTTCCCGGCATTCGGTTCTCCAAATAATTTCCCATTCACATAACTTTCTAAAGGCAGATGAATTTTATTTTCATGCCAATATTCATCTATCTCATCTAAAGTTACAAATACCGGTGAAAAAGAATTTGCTGGTTTACTTTGAATAAACCCAAAACCTTTTTGTAATTCTTGGAAAATCAAATTTCGCAAAGAAATATCATTAATCAAGCCAACTAAAATAATTTTTTCAGACACTTGTTGTTTGGTTATTCCCATGGGCACATCAGTAGTCACTACGACAATTTCAGCCTCATAATCGATACCCCACTCTTCTTTAAAATTAAATTCCGCAATTGGACCTAATAAATTATCTGATACACCTTGATACATCAAAGGCTCTTTATACATAATTTCGGGTACTTCTACTCCACGTGCTCTTCGCAATAATTCAGCATGATTTAAATAAGCGCTACCATCTAACCATTGGTAGGCCCGTGGCAATGGTGCTGCTAGTGTTTTTATATCTAGCTTAAATCCAGCATTTAAATTTTCATTTAAGTATTGATAAACTTTTGCTAATTTGGGTGTTATCTCATGCCAACCATCAATGGCTTGTTGCATAGTGAGTGCTATGTCTGTGACTGTAGTAGCTCTAGTTAAATCTTTACTGACAACCAAAAGCTGGCCATCACGTGTATTGTTTTTTTGTGTTGCTAACTTCATTTTTTCCTCACAATTTACCCCGTAGCATTTGATCTCTTTCAATAGACTCAAATAATGCTTGAAAGTTGCCTTCACCAAAACCCTCATTGCCTTTACGCTGAATAATTTCAAAAAACACTGGGCCTAACATGTTTTCTGTAAAGATTTGCAACAGTAAGCCTTTTTCTGGGTTTTTTTCTCCATCAATGAGTATTTTCAACTCTCGAAGTTTCTCAATATTTTCTTGCTGCCAAGGCAACCGCTCTTTGATCATATCGAAATACACATTAGGTGTTTCTAAAAAATGAATGCCATTATTTCTAAGAGCAGTTATACTTTGATAAATATTTTCAGCACTAAGCGCGATATGTTGGATCCCTTCACCGTTAAATTCTTCAATAAATTCAGCGATCTGTGACTTAGCTTCCGTCGCCTCATTAATTGGAATACGAATTTTACCGCAAGGACTGGTCATCGCCCGACTTTCAAGTCCAGTCATTTTACCTTTAATATGGAAATACTTAATTTGGTGAAAATTGAAGATATCGCGATAAAAATTGGCCCATACATCCATTTGTCCACGTTTAACATTATGAGTTAAATGATCAATTTCTATCAATCCAACGCCTTTAGGATGAGAGTTTGCTTTATCAATAAATATAAATTCATCAATAAAAAATTGACCGAGTTTCACATCATCAATAAAGTAAATTAAGCTATTACCAACTCCTTCAATTATTGGTAATGATAATGCATCGCCTGCTAAATATTCTTTCGCCCCTAAATTCACAGCATGCTTTTTGGCAAATACTGCATCATTAACTCGAAATGCCATTGCCACTACAGCAGCGCCATGGTGCTTTGTAAAATTACTTGCATGGCTATTAGTGGTTTCATTCAATAAAAAATTAATTTCCCCTTGACGATAAAGTTTAATTGCTTTGTTTTTATGATTAGCAACATGAGTTAAACCTAAGTTTAAAAAATCATTTTCTAGTTTTTTGGGATCTTGACTCGCAAACTCTACAAATGCAAAACCATTAGTTCCCACTGGATTTTCTGTGGTATTCATCGCTTTTTGCTCCCCTGTTCTTCTTTGTGTTTTTACGCACTTGGTTTAAGTTTATCAATTTTTTCATTTTACAAAACATAAAAAATACCCAGTTTAGCTGCCTTTAGCAAGTTACCTTTTTCTCGCTAAAGTCACACCATCTCCCATTGGCAACATACTAATATCTACTCGAACATCATGCAGCAATTTTAAATTGATTTGCCGAATTGCCTCACATACTTCGTCAGCTTTATCATTTTTTAACACTCCATAATGCATAAAAACATTGTCTAACATTATCAATCCGCCAGGCTTTAATAATTGCAAACACAGTTCATAATATTTATCATTACTTAATTTGTCTGCATCAATAAAAGCAAAATCAAATTGTTCAAGTTCTCCATCTGCAATTAATTGTTTCAAAGTATGATCGGCTGGTGCAAGATGTAATTTAATTTTATGTGTGACATTGGCTTTTTTCCAATACTCTTGAGCGATATCCGTCCACTCCTTGTTGACATCACATGCAATGATTTTTCCGTCTTCAGGCAATGCTAATGCAACTGCTAATGTACTGTATCCGGTAAAAACTCCTATTTCAAGAGTTCGCTTCCCCCTCATCAATTTAATCAATAGACTCATAAACTGTCCTTGTTCAGGAGAAATTTGCATATGTCCCATAGATAACTCCATTGTCCTTTGCCTTAATTCTTCTAATACAGCATGAGGACGCACGGACGCCGCTAGCAAATAGTTATATAATTCTTCAGTTAAATAAGTGCATTTATTAGCCATTGAGTTCCCCGTAATTTTGCAGTCAAAAGAATTGAACGCTAAATTATAAAAATTTATAAATTCTGTTATACTTTTTATAACTTTACCACACATCAAATGACTATGACAAAGCTAACTATTGTATGGATTTTCATTATGAGCTTTATGGCTACTATGATAATTTTTTTATTTGGTGGTCAAATTTTTCAAGCGTGTTACAGTCCGGAAGTTACAACCATGAGCTTACAAATTGCTCATCTAAGCCCTTTAACAAATTGTTTAGTTTATACTGGAATTTTAATTTTTCTGATTATATCTGTTTGTCCAATTGTTCTCACATTGTGCATTTATACGATCTATGTGCTTATTTTTAACCGTCCTATGAGTTACGCTATCTATT
>JBGSLN010000116.1:0-4380 GCA_041740675.1 Gammaproteobacteria bacterium
GTTTACCCTGGAATATTCTATAGATTTCTTTTTTCTTAAGGTTCCCTTAATGTTTTAAGATGGGTATTAATTTATAATAATAGCAAGGTGCTTTTCTTTTTATTACTTTAAAAAATATAACGATGTTAAAAAATCTCTCAGAAATTTTCGGAGTTTCTTTACCAAAAACAGTGAAATATGCTTTTGATGTTAATCAATCAAAACATTTGGCACACTCAACCAATTTAAATGTAATTGGATTAAGAGAACCGCTGCCAGCTAAGAAAAATGAAAAAAATCAATCAATAGCAGCCAAAGGAGAGTGGTGTGTACCTAGTAGTGAAATTAAAAAATGTGTAGGGTTAGCTGCATTTTATCAAGATTTAGCAAAAGATCATCAAAGAAAACTTATTATTAATGATAATCAGTATACTGATTATCAAGCCTATGTTAAAAACACGTTTGCAAAAGAGTTAAATGAAGAAAGCGAACGACTAAAACGTCAAGCAGAACTACTAAACTCAACAAAAACACCAAAGCTACCGCAAGACATACCATCAAAAATAGCCGCAAAACAAAAAGAATATGAAGAAGATATTGAAAATCTGAAAGCCTGGCTCATAGAGATAAAAGTATCTGAGAAATATATAGACTATTTAGATGCTTATTATAGCCAATATATCCCCTATCCTATTCAAAAAATACAAGCTTGTGCAATTCATGGCGGAAACCGAGAAGGATCCTCAAAAGTAACTTTCAGTAGCAATACTGAAACTCACATTAAGGCAGATGAAAATAATTTTTTCATTTTTAGTGTAATCGAATTAGAAGCAAGTGGAGAGCGATTTACTTCTGCAGACAAAAAACAAAAAATTCCAGGCAAATGCTTTACATTTAGCATGTTAACAGAGTCTAGCTTTCAGCTACAAAATGTAGCAGCAACCAATGCTTTATTAGCCCGTACATTTTACGAAGATGGTACTGTAGTTTTAGATCAAGCAGCAATCGATGCAGCAACTAAAGAAGATCAACAAGAAGCAGTTGGAGAGGCTAAAGAATATTCGCTTAATGTTAAGGCTATTCTAGAAAACTTTTTACGTATCCCATTGGCAAGTTTGTCAGGAAAAAAACAATATGATCCAATTATTGATTTAGAACAAGCAATTATAAAAAATCAGTTAAAAAAGGAGCAAACAACACAAAATGAAGTACTACTAAATGAAATTAAGTTTTATAAGGGAGAAATTGCGCTTACTGTATATCAGGGTATCCTCCCTGTTGATGTTCAAAATTGCCGAAATCTTATTAAGGCTTGGAAAGATTTTAAAGAGTTTTATTCAACAACATTTACTAGTGATGAAAGTTTCTTAGTATTAGATAACATAATACAGCTCAAAAAACATATAGTAAACGTAAGAAGAGCGTTATTACCCTATATTGATATTGATGTTAATACGGTCCATAAATGTCAAAAACAATTTTATGAGAGATTAGATTTAGAATTGCAAGTAATGAATAGTGGCATTGATGGAGTAGTCAATGTTTTATTGCATGAAGAAGATATTGCAACTCAGTTTCAAGGAGTTACACCAGAAAAATTAAAAGAGTTAAGTCCTTATGCCTATGCAATGAAAGACTCTGAGAAAGCCTTAGAAATACTTACGTTAGATGAGCAATTGCGTAAAAAGCCTGCTACAAGTTCTTTACTCTTAAAAGAACAACATGATACTTTGTTGAACCAGTATCGATCCAATTTAGCAATTCAAGCTTGGTATGCAAGACCACAAAATATTATAGTGCTACAATCTTCTTACAAAGTAACAATGTACCAAGACGCTCTAGGTCGGTTGGAATTATCTAAAACTTTAGTTGTAACAGATATTCCGTTAGTGCGCAAAATGCTGTTTACACCCTTTGTAGTTGTTGGTCATACTGACAAGCGTGCTAAGGCATTAATTAATGAGAATTTAGAGTATGCATTATCACATTACTCATCTGTAGTATTACAAAGGGCCTTTAATTATACACCTACAGAAAGTTTAGAATTCATCAAAAATACAACCTTATACCAACTGCTTAAAACGATTAACAAAGACAATATTGAGGAAGCATGGAAAAACCGGGACCAAAAACAATATTCAGCTATATGGCAATTCTTAGAAAAGTTACCTAATGCAGTTTCTCTCGAACTAATTAAAGAAAATCAAGAGATAGCCTTATTTTTTAGAGAAAATATATTGGCCCGTCAGTTAGTTGGATTAAGAACACAGATAAAAGAAACAACAGAAGAGTTTTTTCAGAAACATGATTATCAAACTTCTGAAGAACAAATTAATGTGCTTAAAGAAATTCAAGAAAAAAACTATATATTGCCAGGTGCAGAACAAGTTCTAGATACTTCAAAAAATCCAACATTTTATCAAAGATATGGAGAGTATGATGGTTTAGAAATTTTATCAAGTGACTTTGGTAATAATAACAAATTTCTAACCATTAATGGTAAGACGTTTGCTAATCAAGAATATATTGATTGGCTTATAGAGCACAATAAAGATATTGAAATATTATCAATTAAAAGAAATGAATCAAAGGAAACTATATTAACACTAGAACGTGATGCACGTAGAAAAAGACTTTTAGAAATAAGAAATGTTAATAGAGTTGATTTTTTTGTTAAGTTTTTACAGTCAAAAGGTGTAAAGGAAGAAACATTAAAATTAATAAATCGTGGCTATTTTCAAGGTTTAATGGCGCCACTAAAAGGCTCAGTTTCAATAGCAGGCATTCAAATAGCGGATGAGGGTCAATTAGCATCTAGTAATAATTGTGTTTTATTCGAAGAAAAACAGAACACATTAGATCTGATTATTGATACTGCAGGAGGAGTTAATTTTGAATCTAGAGTAGTGTATATAGCTAAAAATGCAAGTAAAAGTGAAAAAACTGACATTCCTGGCACAGTTGTTATCAGTGGGTCTTTAACATTAAATGGCCCAGAGTTAGGGAACATTGACTATGACAATGGTTTATTACTTTCTTTAATGACTTGGCAAGATTTGCCGGCATCGCTTGATACATTAAAACATCAAGCAAGATCAAACTCAAAAATACATACCGTTCTTGACACAGTAATCAAGTCAATATCAGATTCCTTGAACAGTTTTGATAAAAATATAGTGACAAAGCTAAAAGAATATTATGAAGGCAAATCTAATAATATGCCTTTTATATGGGTTAATTCTTCAATTAAGGCACTGAAAAAAATTATCATAGCTGCTAAAAAAGTAGAGCAAGTTTATGCGGTATGGTCTTCTGATTCATTAAATATGCAACGATTGTTGGATTTAAAAAATAGTATTATTGCATTTCAAAAAGAAATCGCAAATGCTCAAATACATGAATTGAAAAATATGGCTAAAGACTTTGATGAGCATTTAGCAGTAGCTTTTGCAATGTTTGATGAAGCTGTTGAAAAAATACTAGCCGTGCCAAGCGCTTATTATCAAGTTGAAAAACAAGGTCAGCTGCATTTGTTAGGAACTATAAGTCCTTATGTGGTTGCGATGCATAATAAAAAATATGTTGCAGATATGCTTGAAAATGATTCAAACGCAAAAATAGATCCACAAAATTTAGCATTGCAAACACATCGTTTATCCCCTCAGCAACATAAAAAAATATTGGAGCGATATTCCTCTAGTTTGGAAGTGCAGCGACTTTATTCGTTGCGGGAATCTCAGGCAATGCAACTTGAGTCTCTTAGTAAAGATCCGACTTTTCAAGTGGTTGATCCTGGAATAGTAAAAGAGCAAAAATTAATTGCAAATACTCGCCGTGTGTTAGACTTACTTCCCAACAGTGCTGCTAATGCTGAGACTCAAATTTTCTCAGCAGGTCAACAAATTTTCTTTGCCCCAACTTTAATCGCAGGATTTACAGAAAATGATTATATTAATCAGAAAGAGAGTAACTTACGATTTGCATTAAAAACTTATCCTATCGCTGTATTGCTACAAGCTTATCATCAACAGACAGATGAAAGCGCCAAATTTGTGCGTAACTCAGGAATCTATGAAAATCTTGCCACAGCAACACGGGCACAAGTGCAACAAGAATGGCAAAAACAAGAAGTCAAAGCTTTACTTGCCTTAGATAAGAATCTTACGATTGAATTAATGAAACGTAATGTAAATATTGCATTATTTTTTATGGAAAATAAAGTTGCACGGAAAGAAGTTCAGTTATCAGATAGCGATTTTGAAATACTTTATAAACCTTGGCTAAAAAACGGTGCGAGGAAAATCCCAGCATCAAAAGGATATAGAAATAACCAACCATTCATGGACTTATTAATTACACAAGGAATTTATAAAAGCTTTTCGCAAGATTCTATTACGCCAA
>JBGSLN010000117.1:0-11080 GCA_041740675.1 Gammaproteobacteria bacterium
CAGCGAGCATTTTAGTATTATAAAATTCTAATTCTTGGTCGTTAGATAGGTGTTTCATGGTTATCTCTCATTTTTGAGAGATAATATCATTCAAAATAAAAAAGTATTATGCCTCTACTCAGCAAGTCCTATAGGATCTGCTTAGCAAGTCCTAATTGCAAAAGTAGAGTATACTTGGCTAAGGTGTTGATATTTTAGCGTGTTGTGACAACCATTTGTAAATCGTATCTTGAGCGCTGTCAGGCTTTAAAAGCGGTATGCCTAATTGTGTTGAATACGCTTGGATAGGTTCAATCAGATGAAGGGCTGCTTCTAAGCGACTTCGATAAGGGCCTTTTTCATACAATAATATAGCTTTTGCACGACGTTGTTGATATTTTTTGCCATAACGCGTTTCATGGCCTTTTTGTGCTACTGTACGACGTGACTCTTTTATAAAATCTTCAACTAAGCTGGAAAATTCAGGAGCTTCTGCAGTACTTAATTGTCTTGCATGATCGATAGCTACTTGCGCTTCTAAAATAGCATCATATACTTCTTCTATCATAGCGGACATATGTCGACCATCGATTATTTTTTCTATTTCCAGAATTTTAGTGAGTGCTATTGAAGCATGGTAGAGTGCAAGTACACAAAAAAACTCCATCGATGAAAAGTCAGATTTTACGCCTTCAATTTGGTTTAAAACTATACTTTTTTGTTCATAAAGAAGCGCATTGAGAACATCTACTTCACTAAGGTAGGCCAGCTTTAAACTTTGCACACAGTCTTCAATATACTGTTCAAGATCAAGGTATTCAATCAGTGTATTATTATTTTCCTGCTGCATTAACTGTGTATGTATTTGCTGGGCGTGAAACTCAAAAAACCAGCGATATAAATATAACACATCAGCACAGGCTTGCTTGATTTCAGCTGATGGCCGTTTAGCTAAATAACGGCGAGCTATGTATAGGATACGTTTTAATCGTTCAACACCGTTTCCATAACATACTTGTGGGATCTTCATTGTAGGAACATCGTGAAGTGGAACATTGAGAATTTCTGGAAGAATAATTGCCATGTGATCCATGCCTATGGTTGTTAGATGTTACAATCCTGTCAATTCTCGATGAGATATATATTTATGCTCTAATTATGCAAAATAGTTTATGGAAATTAAAGCAAATAAGCAAACCGATAAAATTTAGTTTAGTCTATTTAATTAAATAATCCATTTGACATTTCTCCTTCATCGACTATAGTAAATACGACTATTAATTATTGACTAGCTTATCTCGTCTATCGTGTGCTCCTGCAAGTTAAGTTATAAAACAGCTAAGCGGGGAAGCCTATTTTTTTCACAAAAACTGTCTCTCCATTAACTTAATACCGTGCCTCTTTAAAAATAGTATTTATGGAAAAACTATTCAGCAAATAAAATGGCTGCTTGCTCTCATTCAACAGGAAAATTAGGGAGGTAAGCAGAGCCATGCACAAGCCACTGATAAATCTAAATCAAATAGCAAAAATAAAGCGGGTTTATCACCCACAGGAAAAATAATCAGCTTGCTTCAAACAATGAAAGATGCAGCCCAAGAATACGAAGAGAAACAAGAAAAATATTATCAAGGATCTCATGAACTTCATCAAACGGAGCAAAAATTTTTAAAATTGAAACGCCGAGTATTGAATATCATGCAAGAAAATAATTTAGAACAAATTGATGCTGATCAAAATTTTTCAGTACGCTTAGTAAAAAGGCCGTCCAAGGTAATTATTTATGATCAACATGTGATTCCGTCCAAATTTGCCTCAATGCACCGTATTATTGATACGGTTAAAGTCAAAAATGCATTAAGTAAGGGTGAAAAAATACCAGGGGCATATTTAGAAATGGAACCTCTCGAAGTCAGTTTGACACTTAAAACCCTATCATAACTATCATCTGTGCTCTATTACTAATGGTTCTAGCTAGCTAATTTTAACCCAATTTGGATCTGCTTGGCAGATCCTATAGGATGTCGTTAGCACAACCATCACTATCCTACAATAAATTGCATACCATCGTTGCTATCTTCCATTAAAATAAGATAACACGTATGAATATATCAGATGAATTAAATTTAGAAGAAACGCGAAAAAAATTAAGGCAATGGGGCCATTGGTGCAATTCAATTATGACAATGGGTTTATGTTTTTCCAATAAATCTATCGTTGGGCAATTAATCGATGCGAAAGGAACATTAATTAAAAGCAGTGTAGAATTACTTGCACCTGAAAATGAAACTGCAGAAAAAATAGATGAACTTATTAATCAATTTGCGGAACATCAATTTGAAAAAGCTAAAGTAATTTGTATCCATTATACTATGATTGCCAGCAATGAACTCAAAATTAAAAAAGCGAATGTTTCTCGAGCGACTTATTTTCGTTATTTAAGTGTTGCTGAGCGTTGGATAAGTGAACATAGCTAAGTTTATTTCCAGTGTTTAAACTATATCGCACGCATATAAACTTAAAAAAATCATCTTCATGTTCTAAAATTTCTAATTGTTATTTAAACATAGAATAATCCACTTTTTTATTAGATGCACATGCATTTTCTTTGAGTTTTCCTATAAAAATAGGTTAAATCACACCTAATAGCACCTCAACGCACACAATGATACCTAGACGCACCTAATGAGAACTTGTCTCAACCCATAAAAAATATTTTTAATTTATAAACGCACCTAATAGCACCTTAACACACTTTATAGCACCAACTTCTTCGATTAAATAAAAATTAATAAAAAAAATATTGAAAGGTTTTTCTGAAACGTGTATATTCTCACTATAAATTCGTAGAAGTATTTATAAAGCCCTGACAAAAACTGTCGGGGCTTTTTTGTTTCTGCCTTTTAAAATTCTTTTTATTTTCTTCATTCACATTTTTTTCAGCATCACACATTCATTTTCATTCAAACAAATTTCTAAACCAGCTTCGAGGTATTTTATGAAAAATCACCAAACACTAAAGCGTTGTGTTTTAGCGGGATTTCTGTGTTTAAATTTATTCGGCACGGCCGTTACAAGTTTTGCGGCCAATGTGAGCATAGGTCGGTATTTATCAGTTGCAGCAAAACCAGTGCCTTCACAACAGCAATTACTACAGCAACAAATCCAAATCAAATTTCCACAAAATGTATTTACGGTCAAGCAAGCCATTCAAGTCATGCTGCAATTTAGCGGATATCGGTTAGCAAATACTAAGTCAATGGGAAACGCAGCAAAAGCAATGCTTCATCTACCGTTACCTGAAGTCGATAGAACATTGGGCCCGATGAGTTTGGAGCAAGGACTGATGACCTTAGCAGGCAATGCATTTTATTTATTGGTCGATCCCGTGCATAGGCTAATAGCTTATGAAATAAAACCGCAATACTTAGCACTGTTTCCAGATTGCGGAACGCAAATAACAAATAATAATAAAAAAATAACAATAGAGAGGACTTAAAAAATGAACATAATTAGAGAGCATGAATTGAGTTACGGCAGGACACCTATGAAAATTCTGCCTGGATTGGAAGGACTGGAATCGTATGTGGATTATCACACTTATATTTATATTTTACGTTCTTTATATCGTATTGCTTTTAAGTCGCACCGATTAAAAGAAAATAAATATCAATTACAACGCCGTATTTTACAGTTTGAGAAAGAACAAGGACTTCCAGGTTTTTTGTCCTCAATGTCAATGGATGAATTACTTAATAAGTTGGAAGATGCGCAACATATTTATCCGATGTATCGATATGAAAAGCCATTTCCAAATTTACATTAATAGTTTTTTTGAAGAGCGAGATTGATATATGAAACACAGTGTTAACAAAGAAAATTTTTTAAAGTTGTATCAGTGGTCAGTCTTAAAGTTTAAAATGCTTTATTATTTTTTAAGGCCATGCTATTTAAAATTATTGATTTCAGCACTAGGAACTACTTTTGTTGTGATAGTGATTAGTATGACCATAGTTCACAGCAAAAAAAATGCTGTTGATGCAGCCTATCCAGTAAAATTTGAAATAAATAAACCTATTAAAATCCACAGAACCCTGCAACCAAACATTAATACTGACAATGCACGTCACATCGCCCAATTGCAAAAACAATTGGCGGATGTGGAAGCGAACTCAGCGCAATACTACCAAACCATCAATGTTAAATTACAGCAATTACAATCAACGATGACAAGCCTTGCATCGCAACATGAGGTGAAGCAATTACAGCAGCAATTTAATCAGCCAAACCAAGCCTTACTAGGAAAAGTCAACAGTTTGCAAGGTTGGGTACAAGAAATTTTACAGCAAACAGCAGTCAAGCGTTGGATTGATCCATCCGTGGTAGGGCAATATTTTCACTTAGAGGCAGTGCAAGGTTTTAGCGATGGTATGCGGGCCATTATAGATATCGATGGCAACCAAACTGCATTGAGCGTGAATGAAATTTGCCCTGCCTGCCGTGGCTGGAGATTAAAAAGCATGGACTTCTCCAACCAGAGTGCAGTGTTTTATAAAAATCATAATAACACGCTGTTCTTAGTGAAATTGCAAGCTAACTCATGAGGTCTGTATGAAAACATATCATAAAAATAAACGAATAAAATTCATGGTGATTCTCTTAAGTTCAGTGGCAGCAAGCCTTGCATTATCGGCTTGCGCGGCATTGAATTCCACACCGCAACCGCCGCAACTTCAATCCTGTTCTAATTCTAAAGTGTTATTGACTAATTTAGCTGTCAATAAAGAAGAACGACACACTATGACAGAAAACGATGAGCATTGTTCTATCGGATTAGATTAACTGACACTTACCTATGATAACCATCATTTATCAATTAAGAGTAAATTCAAATGAATAACATACATAATAAAAATGATGAGAGTGAATTTAAACAGTCTTCAGCGAAACTGGCCATAGGATCCCAGCAATCGATAGCGCAAATAGCCAGGGAATTAGGTGTACCGAAAAGTACTTTGCGTGCCTGGATAAATAAATACCTAAAAACCAAAGATCTGTCCGTTGAAAAATTACAACAAGAGCTTAATAAGCTTACTATTGAAAATGCAATGCTAAAAAATGATAGAGATTTACTAAAATTTGCAGCAGCCTACTTCGCGCATGAGGTATTCATTGGGGTTTAATGATCAATTATGGTGTGAAGGTCAGCAGTTAAGTCTGCCTAAGACCATGATAAACAGATAATCATAGAAGAGGACGTGTTATGAAAATTCGAACGTCATTATTAAGTTTACTTTTTGGCTGTTGTGTTGGGGGCCATGTTGCTATCGCGGCAACCGTGGTGACATTGGTGCAGCAACCAGTGCCTCAGATCCAAAAAACGATAGTAGAGCAAACTACCATTCAACAAGAAGAAAAACTTTGGGGGCTTTCTACGGAACAATATACAAAGTATGTATGGCTTATGAAAAATACACCCAGCGGACATTGGTATAAAAATTTAGATCCGGCTGAAGTGTTAGCATTAAATAGTAATAATAAAGATGACATGTTGCAGTATGCAAAAATTGAAGCAGAAGTCATGCACCAACGTGTCACGCAAGAACTAGCTTTCGATTTAATATACACCAAAGCTTATCAAGAGGTATATCCGAATGAAAAACCAATCATGCCGCCTTCAGTTCAACCTCTACCAGGACAATTATTACAGTCAGGCGATCATGTCTGGCTGTTTATAGGAATTAATACACCGTTAGGAAAATTTGTGTATCAGCACCTTATTAAAGTCGTAGAAGCTGTGCCGAATACGGCATTGGATATTTATTTTGTGGGTAACCATTTGTCGCAGGCCACTATTCAAGCCTGGGCGGTAGCAAGCGGCATACCTCTGGATAGTGTTAATAAGCAAGTCACACTGAATTTTGGCAATGCACGGTTTGCATCCATTGAGAATGGAAAAAATATTGCTTTGCCATTTGTCGGCATCGTCCATGACCAACATTTTCAACCTATCATGTTATCGTCAGTACTATAACTTTATTAAGTACGTACTAAGAGGTGATGTCTTCAAAAAATTTTATTGGAAGTATCGCAAATGAAAAGTTATTTTAAAATGGTTATCACAACACTGCTAAATACAACAGTATTTTATAGCAGTTCTGCGATGGCAGACACAAATGCCGAACTATTTTTTAAGCAAAAACCCATGCTACAAAAAATCGAGCAACAAAACCCCGCATTAAGCTTTCCTGCATTATTAGCGGGTGTGATGGCCTATGATCACTTGCGGTTACAAGGCCATGACACACAAGGGTTGATCACGATTGTGAATTTTAAACGGCCATCGAATGAAAAACGATTGTGGATCATCGACATGGCAACGGGTAAAGTCATTTATTTTACCTATGTGGCACAAGGCGTAAATACCGGCGTTGGTCGTGCGGAATATTTTTCAAATATATCGGGTAGTGATGAAAGCAGTATTGGAGTTTATTTAACTGGAAATACGTATGAGGGTGTTGCAGGACATTCAATGCGCCTGTATGGGCTGGATGTAGGTTTTAATTCCAATGCATTTAATCGTGGTATTGTCATGCATCCAGAGCAGCATGTTTCAAAAACTTTTTCAGAAAAATATGGACACATTGGTTATACCGAAGGGTGTTTTGGTTTGAACAAAACCATCGCGTCCGACATTATTTCCTTAATTAAAGATGGCACAGTGATGGTGGCTTTTTATCCTAACTTAAAATGGTTGGTTAATTCTCCCTATGAACAGCCGCTTTGATATTAATCATCTGAGAATAACGTTTCAGTCTTTAATCATATAATTCAAACACTGATGGGTGATATTATGCGAAATAAATGGAAAATAGCTTCTTGTGTCAGCTGTATTTTATTTTCTTTAGAAGGACATGCCATTATTCAAGCTGTTTCAACACAAGCATTACAGCCAATACAAACCTATTTAGCTGCCAATCCTTTATCAAATGAGAAGATACTCCAGATTAAACAATCAGCATTAAAACAAATTAACACGTTGAAAACGTTATCATCTCATGAGGTCGTTGAATTAGTTAGCTCAACACAACCCGATGAAGTTAGTTTACCGTCACTGTATCCAGTGCATTCAACTTTGTTAAGTCCAGGTCTAGTGAGGCCAAGAAAAATTAAAGTGCTATTCTCATCACCGATATTTATTGTGGGTGATGATGGGTTTTCAAAACGATGGTTAGGCCATGTTGAAGATAGATTAATTCAACTTCACGCAAAAGGATTTGTGGTTAATATACAAAGTGCAGTTGATTTAAAAAAATTACAAACGCAATTTCCTAAATTGGAATTAATACCCATGCCAAGCAATGCATTGGCTACCTGGCTTCAGTTGTTCCATTATCCCGTGTTAGTTTCATGTGGAACCATTCAACAATAGAAAATGTGTTATGAAAAAGTATCCCATTGAAAATTTACTGCGAAAGCCTGTTGAATGGTGGTCAAGTGCTGTGAGTTTGATGACTGGATTTATTATTTTACATTCATCCCATTTATTTTTATTGATGTTACACGTCAATGAAATAATTGCAGCAGGATTATTTGTGTTAAGCATGCATCGATTTTTTCAAGGACAACGCGTTGTTAAATACCAACGGAATTTAAAACGCTTATCCTGGTATGCAATGAGTTCGGATGAATTACCTATAAGCCATAAAAAACTTTTTTTAGGCAAAGGGTTTCAATGGCAGGCCAAACATACTCAGCGGTTATATGAAATAAAGCAACGCAAAGGGGAGAATTTTCTAAAGCCAGGACGATTTTACCAATGGGCACGTGTCTTCGAGTTAAAGCATGAGCATTCAGCAAAGCACCAACGATTCATTTCAATGCTGTCCAGCCAAAGTAGATTTAATCCAGTGAGGCCATTGCCGCCGGTGGGTGGTAACCCTGCTATTCATGGTGTAGAACCCAATGAAAAAGATATTTTTATTAATTTATCAGAACGTGTCGGCCACACTATGATTTTAGGCACAACACGCGTAGGAAAAACCAGACTGTTAGAGCTGATGATTAGCAGTGATATTCGCCGCAATGATTCAGCAGTCATCGTATTTGATCCTAAAGGCGACGTGGATTTATTAAAACGTCTTTGTCATGAAGCACGCAAAGTGGGAAGAGGAAATGATGTGTTGGTGTTTCATTTAGGCCATCCAGCCCATTCAGCGCGGTATAACCCGATAGGAAATTTTGCGCGAATTACAGAAGTGGCAAACCGTGTAGCGAACCAGTTGCCAAGCAGCGGCGAATCGGCTGCATTTAAAGAATTTGCTTGGCGGTTTGTAAATATTATTGCGAATGCTTTAGCTGCATTAGGCCGTCGACCCAATTATCGTGACTTGGATAAAACTATTTTAAATTGTGAACCCTTATTGCTGGACTATTGTGAACAATGGTTATCTAACATTGAACCTCATTGGAAAGAAAAAGTTGCACAAGCAGCAACGCAACTGGATGAAAAAAAATTACCCTTGCATTTAAAAGCACGGGATAAGTTTATGGTGGCACTTATCAATTATGTGGATACATTAAAATTAGACAATCCGATTTATGATGGTTTAAAAGCGATGTTCCATTATGACCAAACTTATTTTCAAAAAATCACGGCATCCTTATCGCCTTTATTTGCAAAATTGACGACAGGAAAAATAGCGGAATTGATTTCACCGAATTATTTCGATTTGGAGGACGAGCGGCCTATTTTTGATTGGCTGCAAGTGATCCGCGGCAAAAAAATTGTGTATGTTGGATTAGATGCCTTGTCGGATAGCACCGTTTCGAGCGCTGTGGGCAATTCCATGTTCGCTGATTTATGTTCAACGGTCGGGCAGATTTATAAATTTGGCGTGCAAGAAGGCATTGCTGATCCCATACATAAGAAAGCATTTCATAAAGTCAATGTATACAGCGATGAATTCAATGAGCTGGCAGGAGAAGAATTTATTCCACTCGCTAATAAAGGTGGTGGAGCAGGATTGCAATTGACTGTTGCAACGCAAACCGGATCAGACGTGTTAGCACGGTTAGGTAGCCAAGCTAAAGCCAATCAAGTCTTCGGCAATTTTAATACGCTCATTTGTTTGCGGGTGTTAGAAGAAAGTACCGCACGCTTACTGGTTGATAAACTGCCGCAACGAGTGCAGGTACATCACCTGGTTGAAGCTACGTCGACCAATGATGGTGAAGGTGCAAATTTTTCCAGCCACAATGAAGACCGAATTGCGACCAGTGAAGTACCGTTAATTTCTGTGGACGATGTGATGCAACTGCCGAAAGGCGAGTCATTTTCTTTATTAGAGGGTTCTAAACCTTCTAAAACACGGTTCCCGTTGCCAAAAAATGATATGGCCGGTATGCCAAATGCTGTTGAAGAGATCATTCAATGGATGACGAGTTAAGATTTTAGGAGGCGGCCATGCAACGTAAAACCATCACTGTATTTCATCTCGGATTTTGGATAATCACACAATGCATAATCTGGACATTGATAAGCTGTTTTGGCTGTATTGTGCTTGCTCTATTATTGGTTGTTATTCATGGTGAACAAATTGGCGTGCAGGAACTGCTTTGGTTAATTCAACACGATGATGAATATTTGCTGGCAAAAGGGCGGCCAGGCCAACTGGTTTTTTTAAAACATGTGTTAGCAGGAATGCCGCACTCGCTGTTCATGCCAAAAATTTTAATGCCATTAATAAACCCGCAGTTGCTGCAACAAATTTGGCATGATTTGACGCCTTATTTTAATGCTATTTTGTTAGGAACAACGCTTTTAATCATTCGTTTAATCGTATTACAGCATTGGCTCTTATTATTTTTTCTGATGGGATTTGTTGGTTTGGTGGATGGTCTAGCACAACGTGCCATTCGTAAAGCCAATGCTGGGCGTGAAAGCGCATTTTTATATCACACTACAAAACCACTCATTCTATTTTGTTTCATGGTGGGAATATTTATAGCGCTAGTTTTGCCGCTGCCTATTCAACGGACTGAATGGATGGTCGTGGGTGCGGCATTACTTTTTGGACTCACGGTGCAAATGACCGCAAAACGCTTTAAAAAATATCTGTAATGAGCCAAAGGCATACGTTATCATACTGCGACACTTAGTATTTATGAGATTTATACAAAAGGCCTAAGAAAATGATGTATCAATCATTATGCACAGAATTTTATGATCTCGATAAGAAATTTTCGCTTTCGGATGAAATTAATTTTTACAAACAATTTCTTGATAAGGAAATGTTGGTGCTTGAACCAATGTGTGGCTCTGGCCGCTTATTAATTCCCCTTCTACAAGAAGATTATTTAATCCACGGTGTAGATAGTTCAACGGCTATGTTAAAGAGTTGCAAAGAAAGAGCGGCAAATTATGGATTAGATCCTACGTTATTTAAAGAATCCATTGAAACCATGGCCTTATCTAGTTCATATGATCGTATGTTGATTCCGTTGGGTTCTTTTCAATTGTTCTATCCTCGATTGATAGCATTCAATGCGTTGCAAAATTTAAAAAAACATTTGAAACCAAATGGAAAGCTTATATTGGATTTATTTGTTCCATGGGATGCTTTATATGAAAATAGGCAAGAAGAAGTCACTAATAAAGAAGTCCTTTTGCCGCATGGAGGAAAAATTATTCATCACTCGCATAATACAGTTAGTAAACATAAACAATCTATTTATTGCAATTCCAGTTATAAAAAAATCATTGATGGTCAAGTAATTGCTGAGGAAAGCGAGCAAATGCATATATGTTGGTATTATCGTTATGAAATGGAATTAATTTTAGAAAAGCAGGGGTTTAAAAATATTGTATATCGAGAGGAACATTTTAGTAACGAGGACCATATGATTTTTATTGCTGAGAACGCATAGGGAATAATGATAAGAAATATAAATCGCCATAATTTCACTCCTAATTTCACTGGGACTTACTTCACTTTTCCTAGTATGTTTCCGGTTTTTGGTAGCTTTTAAAAATATATCAATCGCCTGGTTAATTAATATGCGTTGTTTAGTAAGCTTCTTTTGCTTTGTGAAGCCAAGC
>JBGSLN010000118.1:0-3495 GCA_041740675.1 Gammaproteobacteria bacterium
TTTATCTTTTTGTATAATAAAATACAAATATATTATATATTTTATAATTAAATTGCGCTCTGTTTGGATTTTATCATTCCTTCAGACTCAATATAAAAAGGCCTCAAAGTAAGTTTTTACTGAAGAATTTAGGTAAATATAGCTGGTGTTAAACTGTTCAACTAGGTTAAAATTCGACTATTCTTTTGCATACCAAGACGTGTCAATGAAACGCCTATTAAAACACACCTTGTGGGCTCTAATGAGTTTGTTTGTAACTGGTATTATTATTGCTGGTTTGATCATTATTTATTTTGAAACTTCTTTACCTAATGTAACTAGCTTGAATGACAGGCAAATGCAAGTCCCTCTGCGCATCTATACCATTGATGGTAAGTTAATGGCTGAATATGGTGAAAAAAGACGTACACCTGTTGATATTAACCAAGTTCCTCCACTTTTAATTAATGCAATTTTAGCAACTGAAGATCAACGTTATTATGAACATCCCGGGGTTGATCCTATGGGATTGATGCGCGCAGCTATTGAGCTAATCACTACAGGTACTAAATCGCAAGGCGGTAGTACTATCACCATGCAAGTAGCTCGAAACTTTTTTTTGACCCGTAAAAAAACTTACTCTCGTAAGATTCGCGAAATTCTATTAGCGATAAAAATTGACAGTGAATTTAGCAAACAAAAAGTACTCGAACTCTATTTAAATAAAATTTATTTAGGTAATCGTGCTTATGGTGTCGCTGCAGCTGCACAAGTTTATTATGGCAAAAAATTAAACCAATTAACCATCGCTGAAATGGCTATGCTAGCGGGTTTACCCCAAGCACCCTCAACTGCAAATCCTTTAGCTAATCCTATTGCCGCAAAAGATAGACGAGATCATGTATTATTCCGTATGTATGACAAGCATTTAATCACCAAAGCACAATATGAAACAGCCATAAATAGCCCTATCATATCTAAATATCATGGTGAGCCTGTGGTTGTTCGTGCGCCTTACATAGCAGAAATGGTACGTGATGCGATGGTCGATCATTATGGTGACAAAGCATATACTGATGGATTCAATGTTTATACGACTGTAAGTAGTAAAGATCAAATTGCTGCAAACAATGCATTAAGAAATGCCTTGATTGCATATGATCAAAGACATGGATATCGTGGCCCAACCGCAAATTGGGCTGCAACTCCTTCAGTTAATTGGGTTAAAAAATTGGAAAGCATTCCTACCATTAATGCACTAGAACCTGCTGTTGTAACACGGGTAAATACTCAATCTGCTGAAGCAATTTTAGTTAATAAGAAAACTATCACTATTCCATGGTCAGGCATGGTATGGGCAAAAAAACGGACTTGGGGCCCTGCTCCAAAAACAGCAAGCGATATATTGAAGTTTGGTGATTTAATCCGTGTACAACATCTACGGGATAACACCTGGGGATTATCTCAAGTCCCTAATGTTCAGGGCGCCTTAGTTGCTTTAAATCCAAAAGATGGTGCTATTTTAGCCCTGGTTGGTGGCTTTGATTATGTTCGAAGTAGTTTTAATCGTGCTATTCAAGCTGAACGTCAACCAGGATCAAATTTTAAACCTTTCATTTATGCTGCTGCTCTTGATAAAGGATACACACTTGCAACACTAATCAATGATGCGCCTATTGTTATTGATCAACCCACTACTAATACTTATTGGAGACCCCAAAACGATACTCATAAGTTTTATGGCCCCACTCGATTACGTGTCGCTTTGGCAGAATCACGCAATTTGGTTTCTATTCGTTTATTAAGAGACATTGGAATAGATTATGCTGTGGATTATGCAGCCCGCTTTGGTTTTAACCCAAATGATTTACCTCATACATTGTCGTTAGCATTAGGTTCTGCAACCGTAACTCCATTAGAAATGGCCACTGGCTATGCTGTGTTTGCTAATGGTGGTTATCAAGTATCTCCTTATTTAATCAACCATATTTCTAATTCAAACGGTAAAATTATTTATCAAGCAAATCCTCGATTAGCCTGCGATAACTGTTCAAACTTGAATGATACTCAAGATCATTATCCGATTGCTCCTGAAGCACAAGCTACTCGTGTTATCCCAGCGCAAGTTGCTTATTTAATCACATCAGCTATGCAAAGTGTCATTAAACAAGGCACCGGTCGAGGTGCTTTAGTTCTGAAACGTAATGATTTAGCTGGCAAAACGGGTACATCAAATGATGAAAAAGATGGCTGGTTTTCTGGTTTTAATAACGATGTTGTAACAACCGTTTGGGTTGGCTTCGATCAACCTCAGTCTTTACATGAATATGGTGCACATGCAGCACTGCCAATGTGGATTGATTTCATGCGCGTTGTATTGAAGGATAAACCAGAAAGTTCTATGCTTCAACCTCCTGGAATTGTTACAGCAAAAATTGATCCAAAAACTGGTTTATTAGCCTATCCTGGCGAGCAAAATGCAATGTTCGAAATTTTTCGACAAGGAACTACGCCTAAGCAAATTTCGCAAAGCGATAGCGATGATAATTCTAGCGACTCTAGCAGCGGTGGTTTAACAGAACAATGGGGACAACCGTTATTCTAAAATATTACTTTATACACTAAGACGCGCGTAAATGACGATTGTGGAGCATATACTAGAGATCTTTTAAAACTTTGACTTGTACTCATGGTTTTGAAAGAACTCTAGTATGGAAAGTGTTTGGTGAATACCTCACTCACTGATAATGGTTTGCCTGAAAGAAAGAATACCGACCGACGTCCATATAAAATAGTTGTTTCATCTTCCAAACCTGTGCGTGCTTTTTGAAATTGGTAATGTAAAGGCTTTATTTCTGCAATTTCAAAATTCGACCTTTGCATTTGTGGATGTTCAAATAATATGTGTCCTAGCGGTTTGTTACCGAGCACCAACAGTTTTTTCTCCATTCCTGTTAACGTTCTGCGCGGAATAATAGTACGTGCGAAAACCCATGGCAATCCATCACAAATTAATTTTACCTCGCGTATATTCGCCCATTGTCGTTCAGGAATAGATAATTGATATCTTTCGGATAAAAATACGGGGCCCCAATGTTGAGTTAGGACTTCCACCCGAAAATCTTTGCAAACATGTTTAAGACGAACTGTTAATGAACCAGGTTCTAATAACCAATGTAATAATTCTGTCTTGAGTGTGCACTGCCGATATTTTTGATAATATTGCCAGTTTGGTTCATCAATAAATGACATAAAAACAATCGTAAATAAAAAAGCCGACACAAGGTCGGCTTTTTAAGCATTTCGCTAGCTTACGCTGACATGAAATGGTAAGCAACACCCAACTTAACAACATCAACAGTAGGACGTACATTTGAATTGCTGAACTTAGAGAAGTAGTTATAATCATACTCAAGTTTAGCACTTACATTGTTAGTGATCATGGTTTCTAAACCTAAACCGAATTGAGCACCATTTCTGTTGGAACTATCAGAAGAACTATATCCGAAAGCATTA
>JBGSLN010000119.1:0-5963 GCA_041740675.1 Gammaproteobacteria bacterium
ACCTCGAGATATCTACACCCAATTCGAGGCCTATTTTGTTGCTGTTGTTAGAGATGATGCAATTGCAAAAACAAAGGCTGTCGAAAATCTATTATGTGTCGTGCCTGAAAATACAGAAGAAATACCTCGAGCATTAACTAAAAGTGTATTTAATCACTTTAATTATTCAATATTTAGTGTAGCTTTTTGGTTTTTATTGCTGGGTCCTTTGGCTGCAGTTTTATACCGCACAATTGCTGAAGTGCATAAATATGCTCATATTAAAGACGGTGGTTATGAATCTATGTTACCCAGTGCAACCTGGGTAATGAATGTTATTGATTGGATTCCAATGCGTATTCTTGCTTTAGGATTTGCACTGATGGGAGACTTTCAACAAAGCTTTGCCTATTGGATTAAACATGTGGGAAGTGGGTTGAAACAAAATTATAATTTTGTGCAACAGGCTGGTTTAGTATCGTTAGGTGTTATGCATGAAAGCGATGGTTCGCATGATATGGCGGAAATAAAGTCTGCGTTACATTTAGTTGATCGAACTTTGATTTTAATGGTTGTTGTTGTTGCATTAGTAGTGGTAGGTGCTGTTATTTATTAATACAGCCAATATAAATACTCATTACATATGAAACATATAACTTTAAAAATAATATTCTCACTCGTTATTTTGTTTGATTTTTTTCCGAGTTTTGCTGGGCAACGAATTATTAGTCTTGCACCGAATATTACAGAAATTTTATTCTCTATAGGCGCAGGGAAGGATATTGTTGGTACGAGCGTTTATAGTGATTATCCAGAAGCAGCAAAGAAAATTCCTATAGTTGCCAATGCAGGCCAGTTAAATGTAGAAGCGATTATTGCAGCAAAACCAACAATGATAGTTGCATGGAAGGGCGGTAATCCACAAACTCAATTAGACGAATTGAAAAAATTTAATATTCCTATTTACTTATTTCGGTTTAATCACATCAGTGATATTACCAATGCAATGCAGCAATTGGGAAGATTAACCGATCATCAATCTCAGGCAGCAAAAAAAATAGAGCTATTTAATAAAAAGTTAAAAGATTTGCAGCATGAAAAAAACAATTCAAAGCCAATAAAAGTTTTTTATTTATTATGGCAGAGTCCATTGATAACAATTGGAAATCATACTTTAATTAATCAGGCGATAACATTTTGTGGTGGAAAAAATATTTTTTCAGATATTGCTATTTCTGCGCCAACAGTCAGCATAGCTTCTATTCTACAGCGGGATCCAAAAATTATTATTGCTGGATTTGCAGCTAAAAATTGGCAAAGTTATTGGCTGCAATGGCCGCAAATTAGTGCAGTAAAAACCAAACAATTATTTTACCTTGATCCAAATTTATTACAACGGCCTGGCCCCAGGTTTATTTTAGGGATGGAACACTTGTGTGGAATCATTAGTTCCTTACATTAACCAAGTCAAGGAATATTTAATTAACAACTATGTGGTAGAGATCTCGCCAGGTCGGCATGATCCCCACTAATTGAATTTTCTGCTACAGCAGTTAACTTCTCCAATACCTCATTATAAATTTTTGTAGCCATTATCTGCGCTTGTTGATAAAGTTGTCTGTTAAAAGCTGTTTTTGGATCGCACCAATGTAAATATGGATTTAAAATCATATTGCAACTTTGTTTGAGAAATTGAGTATAAGGAACGCCTTTGATCAAAACACCTTTCGGTGTAATTGTAATGAAAGCTGTTTTGTCAGAATAACAAGTTTCATAAAAAGCATTTAGATAGTTTATCTCTAATAAAATCCTTGTCTTAACCATTTCAGGCAACTTGTCGGTGGTTGCATTTTCATAAAAATTTTTTAGTATTATCAGCTTTGCCACAGATTCTACCTGCAATTCTTTGCAATTGTTGTGGCGAACATTAAGGCCAAAGAAAAATCGAACGTTATAATGTCCAGCTAATCTAAAATTTTCTTGGAGCAAATTAGAGAGCTTATTAAAATTGAATTGATGGATTCCGAGATCCTCGGTTGTTCGTTGAAAAATATTATAAAATATATCGTGTAACAAATATTGGATGGAGTTAAATGCTAGTTGAATATAGTGCGTCTCTTGCTTTATTAAAAGATTAAAAGCGATCATTATTTTTGTTAGCATTGTATCTCTTGTATTTTGGCTATGGCTTTTATCTGTATTAATTTTTTTGCTTTCATTAACTAATATTAAAAAAGTGTTTCCTCTTAATTTTAATGTTTCAATAGCTTCTTTTAGTTTAATTTTTTTTAGTCTATCTTTTGTTAGAGTAAAAAAAGAATTATTAACTTGAGAAAGCTGATAGAGTTCTTTTTTAGACAAAAATTCAACTACCATCAAATTTAATTCACTAGGTAGTTCGTCAAAATTAAATGGTGGCATGAAATATTTCTCTTAACATAAAAAATAATATAATTAATTTTGCCTAGAAAATTTGTGGCGATGCTACTGGTTTAAAATTTTCAAAATATTGCTGAATGTATTCATCAGCATATTTCACTGCTTGGTCTAATAATGTTTGATTAAAAGTTGTTTCTAAAGCTTTAGAAAGCCAAGGATCATTTTCTTGAGTAATCATTTGGCAAGTGGCTTTCATAAATTCATCATAGTTTATATTCATTATATAAATTTTATCAAAGTCTTTAATTGCAATAAACTCAATGCCATTAGTATATTTAAACATCGAAAGTGTTTTAAAATAGCCGTTGATATACTGAATTTCAACAAGAATAGTTTTGTTAGTTGTTTCATCAAAATGTTTAAGTTTTGCTTTTGAAAATAAATTTTTTAAGATAACTAACTTCGTGATTGTTTCGAATTGCATTTTTTCAGAACGATAAATAAAAATTTTTAGACTAAGAAAAAAACTAGAATCAAATTTACTTGCTAGACTGAATTTGTTTTCAAGTAAGTTTTTAAACGTTTGCCAAGTATACTGACAACCATCGTTTTTTGTAACAGTACACAGCAAACTCATATATTGTTGTTTTAATAAAGTTTGCATGCAAATGAATGCCTGAAATTTAGAAGGTTCAGCTAAGTTGGCTAAGTAGTTAAAAGCAACACTAATTTTTTTTAAAATTGCATTTCTAGAATCTGGGCTATGGTTTTTATTTTTATTAAGAGTGATAATTTCAGCAAGCAGCGCTTTGTAGACTTCACCAGTTTCGTTTAAAATTTGCAGAGCAATAATACTTGTAAGTCTAAAAAAATGTTTATTAACTGCTGCTGCTTTTCCAAATAATGTTGCTCTAGGGAGTAAACTAAATATTTGAAGCATAATCGCATCAGGAACATTTTTAGTATAGTCGATAGGAGGTGGGACAATATCATCTTCCATAAGATTTATCTCTAGTTAGTCCAATTAACAAAGGTGAAAAATGTGAGTAATTGTTGTAAGATTTCCCTTACAACGCAAATCTTAACAAAAGAAGAGTATATATAGCTAGGACTAAAGAAAAAATTTTTTGGTTAGGATTTGTGGTATTTTAAGGAAGAATGGGCCAGTTTATAAGTTTAAAAGGTATATGTGAGGTAGATCTTTATGAAAAAATTAGTTTTTGTAAATTTAGTCATAGCTTTATTGCTATTAACAGGCTGTGGTCCAGTTTATCAAACCTCTTATAACTACCAACCTCCAGCAAGTCTATCCGCAAGAAAATGCATTGTACAATGCCAACAAAATCAAATTCAATGTAATGCTGCATGTTCTAACCAAAATAACCAATGTGAAATGATGGCGCAACAAAGTGCTCTATTTCAATATAAAGCATATGTTAGCCAACAAAAATTAACCGGACAACCCATAAATGCAAGCTTGCAAGACTTCTATGATGACTCATCATGCCAAATGCAGCAATCATGTAATTGCATTCCGCAGTACAATCAATGCTATCAATTATGTGGTGGGCGAGTTATTACCCAACAAACTTGCGTTGCATTTTGTGGCAATAACTAATGAGGCCAGCGAGCGACAGATTCGAATTTAAGCTATTGAAAAATTGATATTTTGCATTCCCGCAGTCTGTTTTGACCCCATAACTCGCTGTATGTTATTATTACTCAAAATTTAAAAAAAATTCCACCTGTAAGGTAATACGACGCCATGACTGATTCTATCAAAGATATTAAAGATATCGATCCTCTTGAAACACAAGAATGGCTAGATGCCATTGCAACTATTATTAAAGAAGAAGGACCTGATCGAGCACGTTATGTGTTAAAACGGGTGATCGAACATGCGCGTCGAAAAGGTGCGGATGTGCCCTATGGATTAAATACAGCTTATATTAATACTATCCCTTTAGATCAAGAACCTTTATATCCAGGTGATTTAGAATTAGAACGAAAAATTGCTGCATTGATTCGCTGGAATGCTGTTGCAATGGTGCTACGTGCAGGAAAAAAAGCGGCAGAATTAGGCGGGCATATTGCCACTTTTGCCTCAGCGGCAATTCTGTATGAAGTTGGATTTAATCATTTTTTCCGTGCAGCCAATGATAAGTTTGCTGGGGATTTAATTTATATTCAAGGCCATTCTTCACCAGGAATTTATGCACGAGCTTTTTTGGAAGGAAGGCTCACCGAAAAGCAGTTAGAAAATTTTCGGCAAGAAGTAGAGAAAGATGGTTTATCTTCTTATCCGCATCCATGGTTGATGCCTAATTTTTGGCAATTTGCAACGGTGTCTATGGGATTAGGGCCATTGCAATCAATTTATAATGCACGATTTTTAAAATATTTACATAATCGAAGTATTACAGAAACAGAAGGTCGTAAGATTTGGACTTTTTGTGGTGATGGTGAAATGGATGAACCTGAATCTTTAGGCGCCATTTCTTTAGCGGGACGAGAAAAATTAGATAATTTAATTTTTGTAATTAATTGTAATTTACAGCGATTAGATGGTCCAGTGCGTGGCAATCAAAAAATTATTCAAGAATTTGAATCTGTATTTCGCGGTGCTGGCTGGAATGTAATTAAAGTCATTTGGGGGCACAAATGGGATCCATTACTAGCTAAAGATGTTAAAGGTATTTTACAACAAAGAATGGCAGAATGTATTGATGGCGAGTATCAAAACTTCAGAGCAAAAGATGGAGCTTATATACGCGAACATTTTTTTGGAAAATATCCAGAGTTAGTTGAGATGGTTAAGGACATGACTGATGATGAAATTTGGTTATTGAATCGTGGTGGATTAGATTCAACGAAAGTATTTGCTGCATATAATTCAGCAATAAAGCATAAAGGTCAACCTACTGTTATTTTAGCTAAAACAGTTAAAGGCTTCGGTATGGGGGCGGCAGGTGAGGGTTTAAATATTACTCACCAGCAAAAGAAAATGTCTGTTGAAGATTTAAAGCATTTTCGTGATCGTTTTCAAATTCCTATAGATGATGCAGACATTGAAAAAGCTCCTTTTTATCGACCAGATCCTGATAGTGCTGAATATCGATATTTACAAGAACGACGCAAGCAATTAGGTGGTTATTTGCCGGCGCGTCGTGCAAAGTCACAAGCTTTAACGATACCCACACTCGATTCATTTGATACTTTATTCAAAGCAACAGGCGATCGGCATATTTCAACTACGATGGCATTTGTGCGAATGTTAAATATTTTAGTTAAAGACAAAGAACTCGGTAAACGAATCGTGCCGATAGTACCAGATGAATCTCGTACATTTGGAATGGAAGGAATGTTTCGACAATTAGGTATTTATTCTTTTATTGGTCAATTATATACGCCCGTTGATGCTGAGCAAATCATGCCTTATAGAGAGTTAAAAGATGGGCAAATTTTACAAGAGGGAATCAATGAAGCTGGCGCGATGTGTTCTTGGATTGCGGCAGGTACTTCCTATAGTTCTTCAAATGAACCCATGATCCCATTTTACGTTTTCTATTCTATGTTTGGTTTTCAACGAGTACATGATTTAGCTT